>DATBZP010000106.1:0-31600 GCA_036513135.1 Candidatus Dormiibacterota bacterium
ACGACAACGCTCCCCGTGACAGCCACCATGGCCACACAGCCGACGACGGTGACGGCGGCCTCTGCCGCAGCGCGCAGACCGCAGTGGGGCCAGCGTTCGCCCTCCAATTCCAGCGCCGCGACATCAGGCTCGCAGCCGAGCACCACGGGGGATCTCGTGCCGATGACCTCGCCGACCACCGCGCGCGCCGCAACGAGATCGCCAGCTCGATGGACAGTGCCTCCGACGGCGCTCAGCGCTGCCTCGAAAACATCCACGCCCTCGGTGTCGATGGCGAACGCCAGGCGCGGAGGGACGGCATCAACGGCGACGAGGGCTCGGCGCGGTGGGACCACCCGCACGGCCGCGGCGTGACGGAGCCTGGAGATGAACACCTCTTTGTCAGTCATCGCCGTCCCTTTCCACCTCCGGTTGCGCGCCGCCGCGGCCCACCCGGAAGCGTGCGGGTCCGCAGCCAGGCACCCGCCCAGCCGGGACCGCCGCGGGCGTGCCGCGCCAGGGGCAGGACCGCCTTCGCGGCGATCCGCGTGGAGGCGAATCCGAGCCGCGAGCTCCACAGCGCCGACCAGGCCGAAAATCCGGCGCGCTTGACCGGTCCGAGGTCGGCCGCATCGCGTCGGCGCAGTCCGAGCAGCATGTCGACCAGTGGGATGCCAACTGGACAGACCTCAACGCATGCCCCGCACAGCGACGAGGCATGAGCGAGTTCGCGCGATTCGCTCTCATCCGGACGCAGCAGCGGTGTCAGCACTGCGCCGATGGGACCCGGGTATACCGAGCCGTAAGCGTGACCGCCGACATGGCGGTACACCGGGCAGACGTTGAGGCAGGCACCGCAGCGGATGCAGTCCAAAACCTCCCGGAACTCGGAACCGAGGATCCCCGCGCGGCCGCCGTCGAGCACGATGACATGCAGCTCCTCGGGCCCGTCGAGCTCTCCTTCCTGCCGCGGGCCGGTGATCACGTTGGTGTAGGAGGTCAACCGCTGCCCGGTCGCCGAACGGGCGAGGAGGGCCAGCATGACGTCGAGCTCTGCCCAGCTGGCAACGATCCGCTCCATGCCCATGATGGCGATGTGGACGGGTGGCACGCTGCTCACCATTCGACCGTTGCCCTCGTTGGTGACCAGGCAGATGGAGCCGGTGTCCGCCACCGCGAAGTTGACCCCCGAGATGCCGACATCGGCGGTCAGAAAGGCATTTCGCAACCGCGCGCGGGCGTAGGCCGCCTCGGCGGGGATGTCGGGCGGGATCGGCCGCCCGGCATCCGTGGTGAAGAGCGCAGCAACATCGTTTCGGTCCTTGTGGATCGCCGGGACGATGATGTGCGCTGGGGGCTCGTGGGCCAGTTGGATGATGTACTCGCCGAGGTCGGTCTCGAGCACCTCGACGCCGTCGGCCTCGAGCGCTTCGTTGAGGTGGATCTCCTCGCTCGCCATCGACTTTCCCTTGACGACGAGCCGCGCGCCACGACGGCGGACGATCCCCCGCACCGCGGCGACCGCCTCGCCGGCGTCGGTCGCCCAGTGGACCTGTCCGCCGCGGGCCTCGAGGTTGGTCGCCCAGTGGTCGAGGAGGTCGGGCAGCCGTTCCACCGAGCGGTAGCGGATCGCTCGGGCGATCTCGCGCACTCCCTCCGGATCGGTAAGGTCTGTGAGCGCGCGCCGGCGGCCATCCACCATCTGTCCGGTCACGTTCCGCACCGCTGCCTGAAGGCGGATGTCGCGCAGCGCGATGTGGGCCCGGGCCGCGAACATGGGGGCGTCAGGCACTCTCGAGCACCTCGGCGAGGTGGACGGTTTGGATGTCCAGCCCCCGGCGCTCCGCCCTGCCCTGGAGGTGGAGCAGGCACGAGTAGTCGCAGCCGACAACGCGACGAACGCCGGCGGCGACAACGGCATCAAGCTTCTCGTCCGCCATGGCGATGGAGATCTCGGGAAGTTTGACTGCGAACGTGCCGCCGAAGCCGCAGCAGAGCTCGGCGCCAGCGATGTCAACGACGTCGATGCCGCTTGCGGCGAGCAGGCGGCGCGGCGCCTCATGGATGCCGAGCTCGCGGAGCATGTGGCAGGAGTCGTGGTAGGCGACGCGCTCGGCTCCCACGCCGTCTCTCTGCGGCACCGCCTGCCGAGCGAGGAACGCCGAGAGTTCGGTGACCCGCCGCGCCACCGCAATCGCCAGGGCCTCCTCCGGCGTGTTGCGGAAGAGGTCGGGCCAGAACTCGCGCATCATCGTCGCGCAGGAACCGGAGGGGACGACGACGGGGCCGGTCGTGCCCGCGACCGCCGCCAGCGTTGGTCGCGCCACCCGGCGGGCGGAGCTGGTGAGCCCCGTGTTCCACGCCGGCTGGCCGCAACACATGGCGCCACGAACGCGAATCGGCCGGTAGCCGTGGCGGCGGAGGAGACGGAGCACCGCATCCCCGATATCGGGACGGAGCTGGTCGACCAGGCATGTGGTGACGACTGCGACCTCCTCTCCGATGTTCCTCGCTGGCGGTATCGGGTCAGCCATGACCCTTGCACCTTGCTGCATGTCGAGCGGTCATCACGCAGGCCGTCACGACGGCACCATGCCTGACAGCACGGTCGATTGCAGGAAGATCAGCAGACACATGACAGCAAGGAAGAGCAGGCTCCAACCCGCCACGGAGCGAAACAGCTTGCCCTCTTGGCCTTGCAGACCGACAGCGCTGGCACCGATGGCGAGGTTCTGCGGCGAGATCATCTTGCCGAGCACGCCACCCGAGCTGTTCGCCGCGGCCAACAGAGTGGGCGAGAGATGCGCCGACTTCGCCGCGGTGACCTGTAGAGCGCCGAACAGCGAGTTCGAAGACGTATCCGAGCCGGTGACCGCGACGCCGAGCCACCCCAGGACGGGCGAGAGCAGGGCGAAGACACCACCGGCGCCGGCAACCCACTTACCCAGTGTGATCGTCTCGGCTGAAAGGTTCATGACATACGCGAGGGCGAGGACGCCGGCGACCGTGAGGATCGCCCAGCGCAGCTGCCGGAGCGTCTGTCCATAGGCCCGCGCCGCGTCCCGCACACCAATACGCAGAGCCACCATGGTGAGCACGCCGGCGATGAGGAGCAACGAGCCCGCGGCAGGGAGCCAATTGAGCGTGAAGGTCTCGAGGCTGGCCGGCTTCCCCGTGGCGCCGACGACATGGAGCCCAGGCCAGCTGAACTTCCTCGTGGTCTTGGCCAGCAAGTCGCTGATCAACCCGAGCTGCGCCACCCCAAAGACGGCGACAATGGTGACGTAGGGAGCGTACGCCCTGGCGATATCCGCGCGCGTGTCCCGGCGAACCGCCGCACCCGGCCCTTCTCGCAGCGCTTCGCCGCGCAGCACCGCTCCAGCAGGCCGGCCCGCACCGGAGGCGGGCGACCAGAACCGCAGCGTGACGACGACCGCACCGGCGGCCACGAGCGCGGCGACGATGTCGGTGAGTTGGATGGAGATGAAGTTCGACATGACGTACTGAGCGACCGCGAAGGCCACGCCGCACGTGAGTGCGATCGGCCACGTCTCACGCAGGCCTCGCCGACCGTCGACGATGAAGACGAGGACCAGGGGAACGAAGATTGCCAGCAGAGGCGTCTGGCGCCCGACCATCGAGCCGACTGCGTGGACGGGCAGGCCAGACACGGTGGCCAGCGTGGTGATCGGCACCGCGATCGCCCCGAAGGCGACCGGCGCGGTATTGGCGACCAGAGCCACCGCCGCCGCCTTGAACGGCTTCAATCCAAGGGCCACGAGCATCACCGAGGTGATGGCCACGGGGGTGCCGAATCCAGCAAGGGCCTCGAGGAGGGCACCGAAACAGAAGGCGATGATGATCGCCTGGACCCGGTGGTCATCGCTCACCCTCGCGAACGAACGTCGCAGGACGTCGAAGTGACCGGTCTTCACCGTCATTGTGTAGATCCAGATGGCATTGACCACGATCCACATGATCGGGAAGAGCCCGAACACCGCCCCCTCGAATGCGGCATCCGCAGTCTGTCCAAAGGGCATCGAATACACCACGACGGCCACGGCGATCGAAGTCGCCAGGGCCGCGAGCGCCGCCCAATGGGCACGGACGTTGAAGACGCCGAGAAGGAGGAAGAGGACGAGCAGCGGCAGCACAGCGAAGAGTGAGGTTTCCCCCAGTGAGTGGTTCACCGGATCGAAGATCTGCTTGAACATGGTCGCCTCCTCTCTCGTCCCTGCCACGCGGACCTTGTGGGGCGGGGCAGCCGCCCTTCCATCCTGCGCGCGGGATAGGTGATGTGGTCAGACCACATATAATCACGTACCATACCGAGCTGCTACCATCGGACCAGAGGATAAGGTCACTTCTTCAGAGGGCCGAAGGTCCCCACAAAGGGCCGATGCACCGCAATGCCCCGGCCCGACTCTGAGCGGAGGCCAGAATGGCGGACGACGCGATTGTGTGGCGCCCAGTGCGGCGACTACGCGCTCATGAGCTCATCCTTGAGCGAATCGAAGAGGAGATCAAAGCGGGCCGCCTCGGCGTCGGGGACCGGCTACCTGGGGAACGCCAGCTGGCTGACATGCTCCGCGTCAGCCGCGCTTCGGTGCGCGAGGCGCTGCGAGTCCTTGAAGCGCTCGGCGTCCTCACGGCCAAGAGTGGCTCGGGTCCAGGGGCGGGTGCCATCCTCACCGCGCGGCCGGCCGACGGGCTCGGCGACCTTATCCGCCTGCACATTGGCTTGAGCAATTTCAGCCCCGCCGAGGTTGTCGAGGCGCGGGCCATGGTCGAACGCTCCGCCGCTGGCTTCGCTGCGCTTGCGGCCGGCGAGACCGAGCTCGCCCGGCTGCGCGACGCGCTGGAGCAGATGGAAGACACCTCCCTCACCCTGGCAGAGTTCAACGCCATCGACACCGAGTTCCACGTCCGCGTGGGCGAGGCGTCGAAGAACCGACTCGTGGGCCAGTTCATGCAGGCCCTGCGGGACGCCGTCCGGCGCCAGGCCATCGAGGCGATCGCGGCTCTCGGCGAGTGGCCCGAGACAGCAGGCAGCCTCCGGGAGGATCACGTGCGGATCTTCGAGGCGATCGCATCGGGTGACCCTGTCGAAGCCACGGCGGCGGTCGACGCCCACATCCGCCATGCCTACCCTGGGATACCACGGCACGAACCTAAGTCATCGGCGCGTCGACCAGCCACGCCGAGCTCGATCTCCGCCCTCCCGCGCCCCTAGTTACCGCCACTCTTGGCCTATATAGGCGTTCGCGATCGCTGCGCCACCATCCTAGCTCCCCGGCCGCCGATGGCACCGCTCTGGCGTGAAAGTTGTACGCCATGGTGGCCGAGGGTGATACCCCTCGGAGCGGCCGGAGGCGGCCCTGAAGTTGGGCTTACCTGGGTTCTCTGTGGTCCCTTGGACGCACCAAGCGACCGAACTACTTCTCGATGTAGACCGTCAAGGGTGGTGTGACGCCGTGGCTCTCCATCGCGGCCGCTGCGTCGGGCGAAGGCGAGGCCATCATCGCCTGCGCCCCAGCCACGTCGTGAACGTCGGCCGTGACGGCGATGTTGTTGCTCCCATCGGCCGCCACATAGTCCGTCACGTTCGTGGCGAATGCTCCGATGGTGGCGGCACGCTCGGCCTTGCCGTTGACCCATCGCTCGATATCGACGACCGCGTGAGTGATGACCATCTTGGGCACGATGCTTCTCCTTCAGGAGGGCTACGAGGGCGGGCGAAATGCGACCCTCTCGAGGACGCCGAGTATGTCGCAGCCGCCTGAGCAGTGGCAAGGAGCCACCTCGAGGGTCGTGCAGCGGCCAGACGATGCCTCGGCGTTGCTCCGCGTCGTCGCCCGCGATCGGCGGCCTCGGCCGCAGCGGTGCCTCTCGTGGCGCGGTACCTTGTGGGTGGGCCGGCTCTGCTTCAGGTCTCGGTTCAGTCCTGCGGAGTCGGCTTCTGCTTTCGAACGATGGCGCCGAGCACCAGGCGAGCGCGACGAGCCACCACCGAGTCGTCCGCTCGCGCCCTGGCCTCAAGTTCATTCTTCAGGTCATCACCAGCCAGATGGCTTGCGAGCCGGCAGTACGACTTGAATTCGCGCCGCTGAGCGACGGGGAGTGTGCGCCGTCGGATGTCTGCCAACCGAGCCTCGAACTCGGCGAGGAACGACGCCTCGTCGCGCGAAGCACCCATTAGCCGCATTTCGCGCGACAGGTCCCATGGCGTCGGACGCCGCAGAATCGTCTCGCGGAGGTAGCCGGCACGGAAACACCGAGGATCGGCTTCCAAGAACACGAGCGGCCACTCCACGGCCGTCGGGTCACCACGGCCGAGCGCGGCCGCGGTCTGTTCGGTTTCCGGCGGATACATCGCCCGGAGTGCCTGGCGGGCCGCGCTTGCGGTGCGCTCCCACTCCACCCAGGTCTGGAACCTCGGGTCGATCGGGGTCCCGGCGGCGGCCGCGCGCTGCTTCGCGGCTGCAAAGTCGTGTTCCGTCTCAACACGCCCGCGCTTACCTTCGTGAAGGATCGCCCGCGCCGATGCGGTGGCGTTGTTCAGGGTGCGCGCCTCCTCGAGTCGCCTCGCGCGCTCGAGGAGCACCTCGTGGTCGGCGGTCCACCACGGGGCGGTAGCCCGGGGATCATTCACATGCTCAGTTTGGAGAGGCGAGCCGGGCGGGGTGGGGTCGGCTTACTGGTGCTCCTGCGCTCATGGGACAAAGTTGTACGCCATGGTGGCTTGGGGTGACTTCCCTCCGCTGCGTGCCTGGGCCGCCAGCGCGGTGGCCAGTCCTCTCTCGGCGGCTGGTTCCCATCGCGCACCCCTTGACGGTCAGCTCGCCGGAGTCTTCGACGCGAAATCATGCCGGCGTTGCCGTCTCTGGGCTGTTGAGTGTCGACCTGTCATCCGCGGAGCTGCCCATGCCTTGCCACAGAGCGGAAATCGACCGTGAACAATCCTTCCCCGAGGGTTGCCCCGGCACCGCGGCGGGCAGCAACGACATAGCCGATGACGACCACGACGCTGAGCCCGATGACCCCATTCACCTCGCGCAGGAGGTGGAGGAAATGGCCCGCGACAATCACCAGGCCGGTGACGATGCTGCCGACGATTCCAAGGTCGACCGCAAGCGCGAGCAGGTACCGAAAGGACCGCGGGATGATGTCAAAACGGTCCTCATCGACGCGATCGCGCGGGACGCGGCGCAGCGTTACGAAGGATCCGACCCCGAGGACGATCAGCAGGGCGCCCGTCAGGATGATGTTGTCCACGCGACCGATGAGGCTCGCCGCGGGGCGTCCGACCAGGTAGCCGATGACGACCAGCACAGCCACCCAGACGACGAGTGCGGGGACAGCGCCAGCAACGAACCGTCGGAGCCGAATACCGGATGCACCGCCGGCGAGGGTGGCATAGACGCGCACGCCAGGAAGCAGACGAGAGAGGGCGATTCCGCCGACACCGGCCGAGCGAACCCTGCGCAGGGCTCGCTCGTACAGCCGCCCTGCGCCGATACGCTCCGCGAGATCGCGGAGGCGGTCGCTCCCCACCGTTCGCGCCCAGGCGAAGGCGGTCAACATCCCCGCAAGCATGGCAAGGAATGCCAGCGGGAGGAACACGGGCGCGGCGAGGACGCCCGACGCAACGAGCAGTCCGCTGATCAGCAGCAGAACTTCGCTCGGCGCGAAGGGCAACGGCACGCCCACCTCGTCGACGAAGAGCAGAGTGCACAGCAGCAGCGTGGAGAGCGCGCCGTTTAGATGGATGAGAAAGCCGATCACGATGCGACGGCAGAGTGCGTCGGGCCCGCCATGTAGCGATGGTAAGCAGGGCGTACCGTGGGGCTCCAGCGCGTCTGACGCGACCGCAGCGGTGTTGGTCACGTGCCCCTTTGGCGACAGGCCGTGTGGCGGCCGGACCATGTTTGTGGCGACCGCCTCCTCGGCTGGGGCGTGGTGGGCTGGTTGGTGGGCCATTGCGGACGCGGTGTGTCGGGTGCTATGAACTCTCCGGTGAGCCAAGCAAGCCCCCCACCAGCTGGCGACGGGCGCGATGCGGCGACGGAGTCACCAGAGGCTGCCATTGGGGCAGCTCCAACTCACACGGGAGCAGCTGTCCCGGCCACCCGCACGGGCGCCCTCTGGTGGGCTTTGGGGTTCAGCATGCTGCTCCTCATCCTCGTCTTGGTCTTCGTTCTCCAGAACCTGTCGTCCGCGAGCACGAGTTTTTTCAGTGTCAAGTGGACGATTCCCCTTGGACTCGACCTTCTGCTGGCTGCTCTGCTCGGTGGCGTGATCGCGTTCCTGCTGGGTACAGCTCGGATGCTGCAGCTCCGCCGCGTGGCACGTCGCTATTCGCGAACTCAAAGGCCGCACTAGGCCCTGGCGTCGGCCTGGTGCGAGAGTTGGAGGCGCGCGAGCGTGTCCGCGCCTCGGTCCGCGGCGCCGGCGTCGAGTTCCCCTCCCGGCGGCTCACCGTCAACCTGGCCCCGGCGGAGGTGCCCAAGGAAGGCACCGGCTTCGAACTCCCGATCCACCATGTCGGTGACCTGTTCTCCGACCGCACCCTCTTTCGCCGCGCAAACGGGGTGGCTCTGTCAGCTCCCCTCTTGGACCTGGACGACCTCGTCGGCGACCAGGCCGTGCGCCTCGCGGTGAACCGCGTTGGCGGATTCCTTGTCTGGTGCCTCGACCAGGCAGTACGCCCTTCCGGACTCCTCATCGAACCAGTACTTGTGATACGTCACCCCGTACTTTTTCTGAACCGCAAGGTCCTGCTCGTGCGCGCCCTTGATCGCCTCAGCCGTGAGACCATCGATCTTGTGGTGGGTATCCATAAACAGTGGCAAAGTCTTCCTCCTGGCGGACGCCGTTGGCCGGTCCTGGCGCAAAAAAGCTTGACCGGGCACCAGACTCTAAACCAGCCGGGGACGCGTTCACCGATCGCGTGAGAGGGCGAACCCCGGCGCTACGCCTCGCCGAGAGGGATCGGGCCATAGCGCCGTCGGGAATAGAGGGCAATGACGCGCATTCGACCTCGCCATTGCCATGGCCATCCCGAAAGGGACGGCCATGGCCGCCTGCTGCTCGCCGGTCTGACCTACCTCGACGCCCGTCCAACCCTAGCTGTGTCGACCGCACCGGTAGCTGCAGCTGAGGCAGGGGCGAACCTCAGGAGGGAGGTGTGAGGGCGGCCTCAGGCAAAGTCGGCTCGAACAACTCAATTGGATTTCCGGAAGGATCCTCGAGCAGGATCTGCTTGCCCCCAACTCCCGAGACGATGTCGTTGCGAAACTGGGCCCCTTTCTTGCGGAGCGCCTCGACAATGACGGCGAGATCAGAGACTTCGAGCGAGAAGCGGTTCCAGCCCCCGGGCTCGGGCATTCTGCCGTCGGGCATGGCCTGACCGCCCCCTGGACCGCCCCCCGGCGCACTGAGCACCAGACGTAGATCGCCTCGCGAGAGCATCGCGAAAGTGGGGGCCGGATGCATCTCTTCCCGGAAGTCGAGATTCTGACAGTAGAAAGCGATCGCCGTGTCCACGTCATTGACGATGTATCGGACGCTGACTGTGGCCATCCAATGTTCCTCCTCGGAGTGGCGCAACGGTATGGTCACTCGATATCGATTGACGATACCATACGTGGACGATGGACGCAGTGAGGTCATTTCGAAGAGGTGCGGTGCATCTCCACATCCTCCATCACGCTGCCGAGCGCCGGGTCCACGGCACCTGGCTCATCGAGGAGATGGCTCGTCACGGCCACCATATCGGTCCGGGCACGTTGTATCCGATGCTGCACCGACTCGAGGCGGCGGGGCTGTTGAAATCCACAGGCGATGTCGCCAACGGCAAGGTGTTGCGGGTCTACCGCGCGACCCCGGCAGGCAAACGTGCATTGAACGAGATGCGCGGTGCGTTGCGAGAGCTAGCGGCGGAGGTGCTGCCAGGAAGAATGGCCGGCTGACCCTTCAGCCAGTCACCGATCACGCGAGACGGCGGGCTTTGATGGCCGCGGTGCTGAACGACGCGCTCGAGCAACGGTGTCGTCCGCCCTATCTGGGCGTCCCGTGAACGTTGAGGCACTGCCTGGATAGGGCACGCGTTGACTCGTCCGTACGCCGCGGATAGGATTGGCGGATGGCGCGATCGGAAGCCCCAGACTAGTGGAGATGCAAGACATGGTCACGATCGGCAAGGACAACCGCCCGTCCGGCGGTCCTGTTATGCCGTCGGAGGCCGCACCCTAGGTAGCACCGCTCTCGGAGCGCAGCTCACTCAGGACCGTGCGGCACCGGCCGGCACGGTTCTTTCTTGTCCCGCACGTGGGACGTCGTTCGGTGAGTTGGAGCAAGAGAAGTGGAAACCCTGTTTGACACGGCGCCTGCGATCGAGATCGTGGGCGTCAGCAAGTCCTTTCGCAAGATCCGCGGCAGCGTGATTCGCCGCCGTCCCGAGGTGCGCAAGCTCGCGCTCGACGACGTGTCGCTGCGCGTCCAGCGCGGCGAGATCGTTGGCATCGTCGGGCTCAACGGCAGCGGCAAGTCGACGCTCATCAGGATTCTCGCCACCCTGACCACGCCGGACACAGGCACGGTGCGGATCTTCGGCCGCGATGTTGTCGACGAGGCGGCGACGGTCCGCAGACAAATCAACCGGGTCTCGGTCGACGCGGCCTTCGCCAAGGAGATGAGCCCGTGGGAAAACCTCAGCTTCGCGTCGCGACTATATGGGGACAGTGCCCCCGACCGGCGTCAGCGCGCCCTGGCGGCGTTGGCGCGGCTGGGCCTGCCCCGCGACACCGTCGACCGCCCGATGAAGCAACTCTCGCGTGGACAGCAACAGAAGGTCGCCATCGCGCGCAGCCTGCTCACGTCGCCATCGTTGCTCCTCATGGATGAGCCCACCACTGGGCTCGACCCGCGCAGCAAGCGCGAAGTGCAGGCCTTCGTGCGCTCACTGCGTGCGGACGCGGGCGCGACTGTGCTGGTGTGCACCCACGATCTCGACGAGGCTGAAGCCCTGTGCACTCGCGTGCTGATGCTCGATCGAGGGCGGATCGTCGCCGACGGCAGCGCCGCTCAGCTCCGTGCCCACTTCGGCGACCACCCCGGCGCCACACTTGAGGAAGTGTTCCTGCGGCTCACCGGGCGGAGCTTTGGTGACGACAGCGAGGACGACAAGATCGACGCTGAAGGCCCGTTCGCCGAGGTGGGCTCGTGAGCGCTCTTTCCGCCTCGAGATGGGAGAAGACGGCGTTCCGCGGCTTCTTCGAACGCCAGTACCACCTCTATCGCCGGTACTGGGTATGGGAGGTCGTCTGGTTCCTCTACAGCGTCGCCACCGTGCTCAGCGTCGGCTACCTGGCGAGCGGCCTCGGCGCCATCGGGGCCGGCGAGACTGCCGACGGGGTGCGCCGCGCCCAGGTCTACCTGCTCGTGGGAGCGCTGCTGTGGACGTTCATGTCTCTGCTGTTTCACGAGACGTCCTTCGCGATAGCCTGGGAGCGGTGGGAGGGCACGATCGAGTACACGTTCATGGCCCCCGTGCGGCGGCTGACCCACCTTGCCGGCGTGAGCTTCTTCTCCCTCTTCTATGGCCTACTGCGCAGCGCGCTGATCCTCATCGCGGTCGTCCTGCTCATTCACGTCGACCTCAATCACGCGGATTTCGCGGCGGCAGCCCTCGTCCTCGCGGCATCGACGGTGCCTCTGATGGGCTTGGGCATCTTCGTGGCCATCCTGCCCCTGCTGTCGCCGGAGAAAGGCGAGCAGATGACGTTCGCCGTGCAGGGCATTCTTCTGCTGGTCTCGGGCGTTTACTACCCGCTCACCGTTCTCCCCGGCGCGTTCCAGGTGATCGGCCACGCGTCCCCGCTCACCTACACCCTCCAGGGTGTCCGCGATGCGCTGATCAACCACACCGGCATCGTTGACCTACTACCCACGGTCGGGCTTCTCCTGGCGATGGGGGTTGTGCTCATCCTCGGCGGGCTGATGGCCTTTGCTGCAGCGGAGCGGCGGGCCAAGCGGATGGGACTCCTTAAGCGCAACGGCTGACATTCGGTCGCATCCAGGCTGGCCAACACTTTGCATCGCTTGGTCGGGCTCCAGGCTCCGGCACCGAGGCGGCATCGTCTGCGCCTTGAGTGCTCCGCCCTTGGAACAAGGTTGCGCGCCCTGCTGCGGCAGTCTCCTCTTCCGGCTCCGCAGAGGTCGGACGCCCTACGGCATCCTGTACCGGTGTCTCCTGACGCCGTGCCGCCCAAGCCATTCTCACCTGCGACAGGCGCGAGGGCAGATAGGGCGTGAGTTGCCTTACGCTCTGCTCCGAAGCTCCTCCACGAGGCGGGCGGTCACTGGCACATCGACGCGGGCGCGAGCCGCACGCCTGATCACGGCCCCACCGATGGCATCGAGCTCAAGCTGCCGACCTGCCGCCTGGTCGTGCTGCATCGACGACTCCATCGTTTCGGGCACTGAGTCGAGGAAGCGAACGACTGCCTCCGGGTCGATGGCGGCCCCTTCGGCTGCGGCCACCGCGGCTACCTCCAAGATAACAGCAACGGTATCTTCGCGCCGGCGCGTACGGATCGCGCCGGCGTTTGCTCGCTCGTGTGTTGTCAGCAGCGCGAGAGGGGCCAAGAAGGAAAGCTTGTCCCACAGCATCGACGTCTCGTCGTCGCGAACGCGGACGTCGAGCCCGACTGCCTTCAGTTGAGCAGCGACCCACTCAACCCGATCTCGGTTGTCAGCCGTGGCCGCGACTTCGACCGAGGCGAACGGGCTGGTTTGACGAATCAAACCTGGCTCGACCCTAGCCGTGGCCACCCTGAAGGTGGCTGGCGCCACGCTCGATGGAGGATAGATGCGGCGCAGGACGTCAACATGCTCGATGCCGTTGAGAAATGGCATCACCAGGCCGCCTCCAAGCGCATCGCAGGGGACCCGCTCTAGCGCCTCGATTAGTTGTGTGTTCTTGACTGCGATCAGGCAAACGTCCACGGGCCTCTCCAAACGGGTCGCGGACCGCACCGAGACCTGGAAGTCGCCGAACCGCTGGCTCTCGACCCGGATGCCGCCTTCGACGATCGCGCGGGAAGTGTTCTCGCTCGCCAGAATCTCGACGGAGTTGCCCGCCCGCGCCAACAAGGCAGCCAGCAGCCCCCCGATGCCTCCTGGCCCAAGCACCGCCAAATTCAGTGCCTCAGTCGCCACGAAAGGCTCACTCCCCCGTCGGCGTGCTGGCTGCTCGGCGCGGAGCAACCGGCAGCTTGGGTTCCTCATCCACCAGAAGTCGAAAAACGTCCGGCCGCGCGTAGTGACCCGCGACGTCCAAGTCGAACTTGCCGCGCGTGATCTCGTCGAGATCAAGATCGGCGAACAGGGTCTCCTCGCCGTCCCGGGCAGGGCCCGCCAGGACCTCGCCGAGCGGCCCGATGACGCAACTACCTCCGCTGCTCAAGACGTCGTTGGAGTCGGCCGCGAGAGCATTGGGAATATCTGACGGAAAGTCATATCCCCGGGTGAACTGATTGCACGACAGAACAAAGCAGCGGCCCTCCATGGCCACGTGTCGCATCGTCGACAGCCAGGTCTCGCGTCCGTCCGCCGTGGGGGCGCAGTAGATTTGAACACCCTTTGCATACATCGACATGCGCAGGAGAGGCATGTAGTTCTCCCAGCAGATGACGGCGCCAATCCGGCCGATCGGTGTGTCGAACACGGGCATTGTCGAGCCGTCGCCGAAGCCCCAGATCAAACGTTCCGCCGCTGTCGGCATCAGCTTTCGGTGTTTGCCCAGGTAGCCACCGGGCGAGAAGAACAGGACGGTGCAATAGAGGGTGCCGCCGTCGCGCTCGACGACCGGGACCACCATGTAGTTGGCGTTCTCAGCAGCGATCCCGGCGAGCCGGTCCACGGCTGGGCCGCGGACGTCCACAGACGCTTCAAAGTAGCGTTGGAAATGCTCCCGACCCTCGGGGGTGCGGTCACCGACTACGGTCCCGAACGTCATCCCTTTCGGATAGCCAGATAGGAAGGCTTCGGGGAAGACGACGATCTGCGCGCCACCGGCGCTTGCCCCAGCGGCAAGGCGCTCAACCTTGTCGAGACCGGCCTCGAGATCGAACCCAACGGCCGCCGCTTGGACCACCGCGGCTCTCACGGTGGTCACACCGATGCTCCGTGGCGACACCCCACAGTAAGCCTCGACATCAAACGCATGTCATCCCATCCTTGGCCAGCGAGCGCCGAGAAGTCTTGCTTTGCCTTCCTTGACCCGTGGAGATGGGTCCGTACATCGGCAGCCCTCCGTGGATGTGTCAGTGCCCGCGAGTATAGGTTGGCACTCGCCCTGGAGCGGAGGGGGCTAGCTCTCGCGTCATTCACGAAGGCTCGGCGTGTGCAAGAACCTAGTTGAGTTGGCGACGCGCCGGCATCCTTGAGGCTCGACCTGCCGCGATTCTCCATGAGCTGCCCGCTTGAATTCTGGCGATCAGCGACCAGCGTGGATACGCCCCGCCGGTGCTCACTGCCGAGGGGGTGCCCGGCGTCGGACAGTTGGCCCCCAAGTCACACCTTGTGCGCACCGGCCCCAGCCTCTAGCATCTTCGCCAAGTTAAGTCCTCGAAGGAGGGACCCACCGTGAGCGCGCCGGCCGTCGGATCCGAGGATTCCACGCGACTCACCGCGGACCAACGCAACGCGTTCATCGCCAGCTTCCTGGGCTGGGCGATGGACGCCTTCGACTATTTCCTCATCATCTTCGTCTTCCAGGAGGTGGCGGACACCTTCCACTCCACCCTCACCGCGGTCACTTTCGCCACAACGCTGACGCTCGCTGCCCGTCCCGTCGGCGCGCTGATCTTCGGTCTCGCCGCCGACCGCTGGGGCCGGCGCAACGTGCTGATGGTGGACGTCGCGATGTACTCGCTGGTGGAGTTCCTCACCGGATTCTCGACGTCGCTGGCGATGCTGCTGGTGCTGCGCACCGTGTACGGCATCGGCATGGGCGGCGAGTGGGGCACCGGAGCGTCTCTGTCGATGGAGAAGCTGCCGATACGCCGGCGCGGACTCTACTCGGGGATTCTCCAGCAGGGATACCCCTTGGGCTACCTGCTCGCGGCCGTTGCCTACTACATCATCGACAAGCCATTGGGGTGGCGCTGGCTATTCTGGCTCGGCGCGCTGCCTGCGCTGGTCGTGCTGTTCATCCGCTCGCGAGTCGGCGAGTCAGAGGTGTGGGAGACGACGCACCTGCGCCGGCGCAGCGCGCGCGAGGTGTTCTTCAACGGGGCGACGCTACGGCGCTTCGTCTACCTGGTGGTGCTCATGACGCTGTTCAACTTCATGAGTCACGGCACCCAGGACCTCTACCCGACATTTCTCAAAGTGCAGCACCATGCCAGTACAGATACGGCCGTGCTCATCGCAGTGATCTACAACATCGGCGCGATGCTGGGCGGAGCGTCGCTCGGCTGGCTGTCGGAACGTGTGGGGCGGCGCGTGCTGGTCCTCGGCGCGACGCTCCTCGCGCTGCCGGTGGTGCCGCTGTTCGCTCTGTCGCAGGGGCTTGTGGCGCTGGCGATCGGCGCGTTCGTGATGCAGTTCTTCGTCCAGGGCGCGTGGGGCGTGATCCCTGCCCACCTCACCGAGCTGTCGCCAGATGAGATCCGCGGCTTCTACCCCGGCGTGACCTATCAGCTCGGCAACCTGTTCGCCGCACTCAATCTGCCGCTGCAGACGGCGATCGCAGGGCATTTCAACAAGCAATACGGGCTGGGGCTGGCCGTGGTCATCGGGCCCGTGCTGCTGCTCACGGCGATCGTCACCATCCTCGGGCCGGAGAACAAGGGGGCGCGGTTCGGGGAGATCACCTCTGTGGAGCAGCGACCTCGGGCGGGGCCTGCCTCGCTCCCATCAGCTGCCACCACGTGACGTGCTCGACCCTGCAAGTTCGTAGCCGGCGCTCCGGCTCGCGCCGACGTTCAGCGGGATCGTTTCTCAACGGCTAGTGCATCCGGCCACTCCGCTGACGGCGGTCGAAGACGACGAGCGCGAACGACGATGGCCCCTCCCCGAATAAGCATTTAGGTACTTCCTTGCCAAGGCAACGGTCGCGAGTTCCGGGCGGGACGCCCGCGGCGCGGAAGGTTCGCGCAGCGAAGAACCCCGCAACCCTGCCACCACGACGAACATGAACGCTGCTCACAGCCGGTCACAGATCTCGCGCGCTATGGCAAACGACGATGTCGCCCCGGGCGACGGCGCGTTGATGACCGTGATGATCCTTCCTTGCGACTCGATCCGAAAGTCATCGACCAGCGCCCCTTGGCGATCCACAGCCTGGGCGCGCATCCCGGACGGCCCCTTGATGACATCCGCAGGGTTCAGGGCTGGGATGTACCGACGCGCCCGCCCGATGAACCGCCGCCGCGAAAGCGAATACCCGAGCTCGTCCACTCCCGTGCGCCAATGCTGCGACGCCATCCTCCAGAAGCCCGGCCATGACAGCGTTGCCCAGATATCGCGCACGTCGACGGAGCTGCGCTTATAGCCTTCGCGTGCGAGTGCGAGGAGCGCGTTGGGACCGACAAGGACGGAGCCGTCCGTGCGCGGTGTGAGGTGGATGCCGAGGAACGGGAATCGCGGATCTGGGACCGGGTAGATCAATCCGCGGACCAACCCGCGCCGCTGGGGGCGGAGCACGTAGTAGTCGCCGCGGAACGGGACAATGCGGATCAGCGCTCGGCGTGTTGCCACGCCTCCGCTGTCGATGACGCGGTCGGACTGAAGGCCGGCGCACGCGACGACTCGATCGAAGGCGAGTGACCCGGGGTGGCCGCCAAGGGTGAGTGCCACCGCGTCCCGTTTCGATTCCAGGCGGGTCACCGGGGAATCGGTGTGGACGCGGTGTCCCCAACTCTCGATCTCGTCCCTGAGGCTTCGCACGACGGCGGAGTAGTCGCAGATGGCTGTGTGGGGAAGATGCAGCGCCGCAATGCCCGCGGCATTGGGTTCGATGCGGCGGAGTTCGTCGCCCCCGATGAGCGTCAGGTCGGCCACCTCGTTCTCCAGACCGCGCTCGTGAAGAGCGCGAAGCCGAGGCAATTCTTCCTCATCGACAGCCACGATGACCTTGCCGCACTCCCTGAACGGAATGCTTCGCCCTGCGCAGAACTCGCGGAGGAGCTCGCCCCCGCTCCGGCACAGCCTCGCCTTCAGCGATCCCGGCGTGTAGTAGACCCCTGAGTGGACTACCCCGCTGTTGCGTCCAGACTGGTGGGCGGCGAGCGCCGACTCCTTCTCGAAGATGCTGATCGTCGCGGACGGCTCACGGAGCGACAGCTCGCGGGCCACCGTCAACCCGAGGATCCCCGCTCCGACGACTGCGACTTTGGATGACACTCTCTTCTCTACGGGTGCCGACTACTTTAGCGACTGACTGGCATGGGGTGACAGGGCGTCTCCGTGCTCCGAGGCGTCTCCGAAGTTGGCCTGCTGGTGGCGACCGCCGTCGTCGGTAGGCAGTTGCCCCAGCGCTCGGCCTTTCTGTTCGGGGACGTCACACTCAATCCAGACCGGCGAGGATCTCCTTGATTGACATGGTCGCTCCGCAGACGTGTTTGTCAGCAGCGCCGTAGTAGATGGTCAATCGGTCGTCCTCCGCGACGGCGCCGGTCGCGAATATGACCTTGCCGAAGAAGCCGTGGATCTCGTAGTCGGCGAGCGGCTCCATAATCGGGTCGAGTGAGCGGCCGAGCACACGGTCGGGCTCGTCGGCGTCCAGCAGCACCGCGCCGAGGCAGTAGCGCTGGTCCTGGTCGACACCGTGGTAGATCTCGAGCCAGCCCTCGGGGATGCGCAGCGGAGGAGGTCCGGCCCCCACCTTGGTCGAATCCCACATGCCGCGGCGCGGTCGGAGGATGCACTGCTGCTCACCCCAGTGCACCAGGTCGGATGAACGTGCAATCCACATGGACGGGACGCCAAGTCCCGCGGTCACCGGCCGATGCAGCGCCACATACGCGCTCCGCACCATTTCCGGGAACAGCGCGAAATCCTTGTTGGGTGGCGGCAGGACCATCCCCTGCCGATGGTAGGTTCGCCAATCGCCGGTGTCTGCCACGCTCACGCCGAAACCATCGGGGGAAACCGCGGTGTAGGCAAGGTGGTAGCGACCGTCGATCTCCGTCACTCGGCAGTCCTCAATGCCGTAGCTCTCCAGGTTTCCCTCCCCCTCCAGCGCGGGTGCGGGTTCGACGCGGAAGCTGACGCCGTCGTGGCTCGAGGCGAGCCGAAGATGAGAGATCGTGGTCAGGTAGTGGTCGCCGCGCCAGGTGAAACCGCGCGGGTCGCCGAGGATCAGGTCGGGATCACCGGACCGAGCCTCGACGCGACGCATACCCTCCGGCGCCGTCGCATCGAGTACCAACGCGCTCACCGTGCCGTCCGCAGCGGGAACCCCCTCCGCAACGCGCAGCATCAGCCAGGTCTTGCCGTCGAAGTGGAAAGCCCCTGGGTTGAGCACACACAGGACGCTGAGGTCTGGGCGCGACGGTGGCACGTCCGCGGGAGAGATCAGGGGGTTGGCTGGGAACCTGCGAGCGAGATCGGTTATTTGTGTTTGACTCCCTGGGCATGGCTGCAATCGAACGTCCGGCCCCGAAGCTTAGCCGGGTCTGGGTCGGGGCGAACTTCTGGTCGCGCGTGGGCGGCCCATTGATGTGGCGGACGTTCGACGAGCAGGTGGTCCGCTCGGAGCTGCACGTTCTCATGAGCCATGGGCTCAACGTCACCCGCTCGTTCCTGTACTGGCCGGACTTCATGCCCGAGCCGGATCGCCTCGCGGAGCCGTTCATCGAACGCTACGCCCGTTTCCTCGATCTCCATCTCGCAGTGAACATGACCACGATTCCCACCTTCATCGTCGGTCAGATGTCGGGTGAGAACTGGGATGTGCCGTGGCGGTGTGGACGCGATCTCTACGCGGACGGTTGGATGCTGGCGCAGCAGGCGTTCTATCTCCGGGAGATCGCCAGTCGCTTCAAGGATCACCCGTCGGTGTGCGCGTGGCTGATCTCCAACGAGATGCCGGTGTACGGCGGGGATGACGCCCCGGCAGAGAACGTGCGTAGCTGGGCGCAGCTGATGGTGCAGGCCATCCGCGCGGGCGGGGCGACCCAGCCGGTATCCCTCGGTGATGGTGCCTGGGGCGTCGAGGTCACGGGAGTCGACAATGGCTTCCGGTTGCGCGACTTGGCACGCACTGTCGACTTTGTCGGCCCGCACTGCTATCCGATGGAGGACGATGCGGTTCGTCAGCACCTGACGGCAGCCTTCAACTGTGAACTCAGCCATGTGGGCCTGCCCGTCGTGCTCGAGGAATTCGGGGTCAGCTCCGACCATGCCTCGGACACCGCTGCAGCCGATTACTACCGGCAGGTCCTCAACAGCACGCTGCTCGCCGGGGCGGTCGGCTGGCTGGCGTGGAACAACACCGACTTCGAGCTGGCGGCCCAGGACCCTTACCGGCACCATCCATTCGAATTGCACTTCGGCATCACCCGAGCTGACGGGTCGCCCAAGTTGGCGCTGCTGGAGCTGGAACGATTCCACCGCACGCTGGAGCAGATTGACTTCGCGGGCTGCGACCGAGCGCCCACCGAGGTAGCCGTGGTGGTGCCCTCCTACTTCGACACCGACTATCCGTTCATCGCTCCCAGCCAGCGGCCGCTGATCCGTGGGATCCTGCTGCAGGCCTACGTCGCTGCGCGGGAGGCGGGGCTACCGCCCGCTCTCGTCCGTGAGCTCGACGGCGTCCCGCCAGCGCAGTTGATCCTGCTTCCGTCCACACAGGCGCTCACCGGCCCCACATGGGCCGAGCTCGAAGCGCGCGCGGCGGCCGGGTCCACCGTCTACTGCTCGTACTTCAGCGGGGGCGTCAAGTTGCGCCGTGGGCCGTGGCACAGCCACTTCAACGAGTTCTTCGGGGTGGAGCACAAGCTGCGCTACGGCCTGGTCGATGCCGTCGAAGACGAGGCTGTGACCTGGACGTTCGAAACTGGTCTGGGCGACCTTGCGCCGGGGACGACGCTCTCCTTTCGGGTGGCGGGAAACCCGCACGGTCGCGCCTACCTGCCGGTCATTCCCGGTGACGCGCAGGTGGTCGCCCGCGACGTGCACGGCCGGCCGGCGCTGCTGGTGCGGGAGGTGGGCAGCGGCCGGATCGTGCTCTCCACGTACCCGACCGAGTATTTCGCCAGCGCCCGTGCAGGTGCGAACCCGGAGGACACTCACCGCCTCTACGGCGCCCTGGCCATCCTGGCAGGAATTGATCGGGCGGTCGTCAGCTCACGACCGGATGTCCTGGTGGACTCCCTCGTGCACAGGGACGGCAGCCGCTACGTGTGGTTTCTCAGCCAGGCCGCCGAGCCGGTGAAGCTGCGGCCCGGTCTCCCCCAGGGCCAGGAACTGGTCGACCTGGAGGCCGGCGAACCGGTCGCTGAGGTCAACCTGCGCGGCTATGGCGTTGCGGTCTACCGCATCGCGGCGATGGCGAAGCCATAGGCCGGGACGTACACGGTCCCGCCCCCGGGCTGCAGGGTGGTCCCCACCAGACTGCCCTCTGCGTCGTAGATCTGCACGCGCCAGCGACCGTTGGGAAGCGTCGCCCCCTCGGAACCAGCCGCGAGGCTCTTGTAGAGGGCCAGCTCATGACCGCCGGCGGCGGTCAGCAGCGTGGATTCCACCGCGGGCTGGAGCAACACTGCGTCGACCTTGGCGTGCGTCGCCCCGGTGCCCGCGTACGCGAGTGTGACGGTGTGCTGCCCGGCGGCCAACGGGCGTTGAAATTGAAGGCTGTCGATCCACAGATAGTCGGGGTTGGGCGACACGCCCTGCGCTCCCGCGCCGCCCTCCCAGTCGGTGCCCTGCGCGACACCGTCGACACTGACCGTGGCCCCAACCGACCCCGAGGGCGATATCTGCTTGTCGTAGGCGAGGTAGAGCAGATAGCGGCCGGCCGCAGGCGCGGTGACCGCAAGCCTGTCGCTGCCACCGGTGGCGAGGTCCACATACTGGCCGTTGCTCCACATGGCCTCGCCGGTCCAGGAAGAGGCCGGACTGACGACGGTCGCAGCACCGCTCAGTGTCCCCGATTCGGCCTCGACCTTCTGGTAAGTGAACCGGCTCAGGACCGTGTCAAATCCGACGTACTGCCTGGCCTCGGGGTCGTTGACCGCGTTCATGAGCGACAGCAGCCCCTCGATGGTCGATTCCGCGCCTGAATTGCGGTTGACACTGCCGTCGCCGTTGATCCCGTCGAAAACCACCCCCGTCTTCGGCTGATACATCGGTGTGGCCGCAGGGTTGTCACCGAACAGCCAGCCGGCCGCGATCCCCGCCCAGCGCCGGAACACGGGGTTAGCGGTGGCGGTCCCGACCGCCAGCAGCCCGTCCACCATCGTCTCATTGCCGTAGGCGATCTGGGACAGGTCGTTCGGCGCGGGCGTGAGACCGTTGATGGCGCCGAAGCTGAGTTGCTCGTGCACGTCGAAGGAACTCGCATCACGCTGCGCCGCGGCCAGCCAGTCTGGCCGATCCAAGGTCTGGGCGGCACTGGCCAGCGCCATCGTCATATGCGCTGCCCAGGCATGCCAATCGCTGACCGACCGCGCCCACGGCATCAGCGCGAGCCAGGGCCAGTCGGCTTCGCTACCGAGTTGGAAGCCGGCCATACCGATCCCGAAGTCCAAAGCCAGCTTGCGTGCCTCTGCGTCGCCGGTCGCCTGAATGAAGGCCGTCAGGCCGAGCAGCGCCTCGGAAGAGGCGTCCGCGCCGTCGGAGATCAGCCACGCGGGAGTCTGGTAACCGTGGAGGGTGAGGTAATGGCCATAGTTGGGCCCGACAAGCTCACGGTCCAGCTTCGCCATCGCCAGCTGCATCCGGGCGGCGAGGGCAGCGGCGAACGAGGGGTCGGTTTTTTGAAACGCTTGGTAGCCCACACCGATCGCCCATATCGACCGGGCTAGCCAGTACGAGGCGCCAGCGTCCGCCGGGTTTGGCTGGTCGGGCGGCGTGGGAGTGGGGTTGAGGGCACCGTCAGGCTGCATCCAGAGCACGAAGTTGCCCGCGTTCGGGCCTGAGGTCGTCTGCATATAGAGCACAAAGCGCAACGCTCCTCGGGCCATGTTCAGGCTGTGCTGGTCGTGATAGAAACGGTAGTGGGTGAGGTAGACGATGGCGGCCCGGCTCACATCGTCGGTGTCGAACGCACCTTGGCCGTAGGTGTTGGTGGCGGGGTCGTAGGCTCCCCCTCCGGTGGGCGTGTACGTTCCTGTGGCGGCATTGAAGTTTGCATAGACCCACCAGGTGTCGATCGGGCTGCCCGGGTCGGTGGTCGAGTGGCCGGCGGGAGGTGTGGCTGGGTATGCGACCGAGCCGTGGAGAGAGTCCAGGTGGGCCAGGTTGACAATGCCGGGCCCCAGAGCTGCCCCCGGGTCTGGCGGAGCGGCGGCCACATTTCCATAAGGGGCAATGAGCACTGCCAGTCCGGTGACGAGAGTTCCCAGAAGACGCATGATGCCTCCGCTAGCCTTTGATGCCCGAACCGATCGCGGAGTCGACGAACTGCCTCTGGAAGATCAGGAAGAGGATCACCACTGGCACCGCCAGCACGAAGGCGCCTGCCAGGATCGTCCCGTACGGGTTGGCGGTGCGCTGGGCGACCGTGGAGATGTAGTTGGCGAGGGCGACGGCAAGCGGTTCCAGCTGCAGCTTCTTGGTGATCAGGAACGGCCAGAGGAACTCGTTCCAGGGACCGATGAACGTGATCAACAGCGCGGTCAGGATCGCGGGCCTGGTCAGGGGCATGACCACCTGGGTGAGGACCGCCAGCTCAGAGGCACCGTCAATGCGCGCCGCGTCGAACATGTCCCTGGGGAGCTGCAGGAAGAACTGCCGAAAGATGAAGACTGCGGTCGGGTTGATGGCGAAGGGCAGGATCATGCCCAGGAGACTGTCGCCAAGCCCGAAGTCGCGGGCGATCAGGACGTAGAGCGGGATCATCAGCAGCTGGAACGGCACTACCAGTAGCAGCAGCACCAGGTAGAAGATCGTCTCTCGGCCGCGAAAATGCAGCTGAGCGAGCGCGTACCCGGCGAGCATCCCAAACACAAGTGTGCCAAGCAGCACGCCGCCGGTGAAGAAGATCGAGTTGAGCAGGCTCCGGGGCAGATTGATTGCATCGTTGATGGCCGTGAAGTTGGCCAGCGACAGACTCGACGGGCTGGGGAAGGCGCCGGAAATGCCCGGGTTCGGCGCCTTCTGGAGGGCGCTGACGACCATGTAGTAGAAGGGGAACAGGAAGACCACCGCCCCGATCAGTAGCAGAATGAGCCGCAGCCATTCGCCTCTACTGCGCCTGCGCTTGGTGGGTGTCCCTACGGGCTCGGCTGTTGCCGCGAGCGGCTCCGCCGGGAGAATCGCCATGGCTAATCCCGCTCCAGGAAGAATCGGCTGACGCCGGAGACAACCAGGACCCCGATGGCAAGCAGGATTCCGATCGCCGCGGCGTACCCTGGATGATTCTGCTCGATACCCTCCCTGTAGATCAGGAAGACCGGCGAGACCGACTGGTTATCCGGGCCACCGCCTCCGGTCAACAGGTAGGGCTCGGTGAAGAAGTTGGCCCCAGTGATGATCGACACCACCACCACCAGCACCGTCGCCGGCCGCAGTCCCGGCACCGTGACCGCGAAGAACGCGCCGATGCGGCGAGCGCCATCCACCTTGGCCGCCTCGTAGAGTTCCTTGGGGATGGCCTGCAGAGCGGCGAGGTACAGCAGGATGTAGAAGCCGAGCCCCTTCCAGGTAACGTAGATGGCGATGATCGGCATCGCCCAGAATCCGTTGACCAGCCATGATGGATTGGGGGCGAGAGGGCCAAGGATCTTGTTGACCAGACCGGAGCCGCTGAACATCCAGAGCCAGATTCCCACAGCAGCAACGCTGGCTGTGATGTAGGGGATGTAATACGCAGCTCGGAAGAAGCCGCGCAGGGGGATTCTGCCGTTGAGGGCACTGGCCAGAATCATCGAGACTGCGACTGTCAGGGGGACGTTGATCACGAGGAAGATGAGCACGTTGCGGAGCGCGATGTGGAAGAGCGGATCCGACAGGACCGCGGTGTAGTTGCCCAGGCCCGCAAACGGTTGGTTGATCTGGACTCCCGGAGCCGTGAAGATGTATTTGTAGAACGATATGAAGATCGCGAAGAAGAACGGGTACGCGTAGATCCCGACGAGGAAGAGGACGAATGGCGCGACGAACAGGTAGCCGATCGGCTGCTCTCCGAACCAGGTCCGGAGGCGTGACCGAGAGGAGCGGAGCGTGTCCGGCGCCACTGCCACGCTCGCTCCTCCGCTCTACTACTTGCTGAGCAGGGTCTTGATCGCGGCGGCGGCGCCCGTGAGGGCCTGGCTGACGCTCTGGTTACCAAAGATCACGGCTTTCGAGTAGGCATCGCGGAAGTCCTGCCACATCTCCACCGAGCTGGGCACATTGGGAACCTGGGTGACCCGGGCCGCCTGGTCGGCGAACACCGTGTACGCCGGGTGCGTTGAGAAGTAGCTCGCGTACTTCGAGGCCAGGTCGGTCCGCATCGGCATCTGCCCCGTCACCTGCAGCAGCTGGCCGTCGTTGGCCTGGCTGGTGCTGAACTTCAGGAAGTCCCACGCTGTTCCCTGATTCTTGCAACTCGAGTACATCCCGATCGACTTTTCATCTGAGTAGGTGTGGATCTGGCTGGGATCCTGGCCGGCCTCGGTCGGCACCGGCACCACACCCCAGTTCACCTTGCCCGTGTACTGGGCGACCGCCCAGGGGCCGACAATCGCCATCGCGGCCTGCCCGGTGGCGAACGCGTCGCCCTGAGCGGCTTCCGTAGGCGCCAGCTTGCTCGAGTAGAGCTGACGCCAGAAGTTGGCGACAGCCTGGCCAACCGATGAGTCGAAGGCCGGTTGGTTGTTCTCGACCAACTGCTTGCCTCCAGTCTGGGCGATGAAGAGTGGATAAAAGTCAAACCAAGACTGAAAGTACTCGGAGGTCGGCGCCGGCCAGATCGCCGCCTGAACGCCTCCTTTTGCAACCAGGGTCTGTGCGGTAGTCAGGAACTCGGCGTAGGTCTTGAGCGGAGGGTTGGTCGAATCGATGCCGGCCTTTTGAAAGACGTCCTTGTTGTAGAAGATCATGACCGGGTTGCTCTTCCACGGCATCTGGTAGAACTTGCCGTCGGGTGACTTGAACTGCGCCGCGCCGCTGCCCGTACGGGCATTGATATAGGAGTCCCCGTCGGAGAAGTTGCTGAGCCCGACCAGGCCTCCCTGCTGCTGCCATCCCGGCACCGAGCCTGGTGCTGTGTTGTAGATCAGGCACGGGGTCGTCCCGGCCGTGATCGCGGCGCCAATCACTTCCTCCGAGCTCTTGCCCGCGGGAATCTGCTGCCCCGTCACCTGCTCACTGGGATGGTCCTTGTTCCATGCGGCGACGACCGCCTCGCCCCACGTAACCTCCTCGGCGTTGTTGGAGTACCAGATCGCGATCGGGCCCTTCGCGGCGCTTGTCTGGGAACTGCTCGGAACACTGCCCCCACATGCCGCGGTTACCAGCGCGACCACCAACACGGTGCACGTCCGTCGCCAGCCGATGCGTCTCATCTCATCGAGCTCTGATGATGAAGATGCGACGCATGTGGGAACCTCCCTCGATCACCCCTGACGTAGCCGGAGCACGCAGATGTGGATAGTGAGACGGGCCACCGTGCGCTGTCGGCTCGCTGGCGTACCGACTGCGAAGCCCTAGGTGCTATTCATGAAATCGAGGTCGCCACCGATGGATTCCCCGCCAGAGTGAAGCCGGGCGCGCCATCCTGACTCCCATGGATTCCGAGGTTTTCGCCGAGAATTCCCGATTGGCCGCCCAGCCGCTGATCGTCATGACCAGAGCACAGCCTTCTCGGTTGCGGTGTCGAAAAGGTGCAGCCGGTCGACGTTGAGCGTCAGCCTTACCAGGTCGCCCGCGGCAACCTTGAGGTGCGGATCGACACGCGCGATCACATTGTCGCCACTCACGGTGCCGTATAGGAACTGGTCTGAGCCCGACGACTCGACGACCTCGACCTTCATTTCGATTTGTGGGTTGTTTTCGGTTGATGCCACCGTCACCTCCTCGGGCCGGATCCCCAGCGTGCCCGTCTCAATCCCGGGCGCCCGGGGCAGCTCGAGCTGGAATCCCGCTGCCCGGGCGGTGGTGCCCTCGATCTTGACGTGGATGAAGTTCATCTTGGGGCTGCCGATGAAGCCCGCGACATACATGTTGGCGGGATGGTCGTAGATGTCAGAAGGCGAGGCAACCTGCTGGAGAACGCCGTCCTTCAGCACCGCGATACGGTCGCCCATCGTCATCGCCTCGACCTGGTCGTGGGTGACGTAGACGAACGTCGCGGCGAGATCCCGGTGCAGCTTCTGCAGATTGATGCGGGTCTCCACTCGGAGCTGCGCGTCGAGGTTCGAGAGAGGCTCATCCAAGAGGAAGACCTGCGGATTGCGCACGATCGCCCGTCCCAGAGCCACGCGCTGGCGCTGACCGCCGGACAGTTGGCGCGGCTTGCGCTGGAGATAGCTGTCGAGGCCGAGCAGCCTGCTCGCCTCCCTCACCTTTGGCTCGATATCGGGCTTTGGGGTGTGCCGCTGCCGGAGCCCGAAAGCCATGTTCTGGTACACGGTCATGTGGGGATACAGTCCGTAGGACTGGAACACCATGGCGACGTCGCGGTCGCGCGCCGGTACATCGTTAACCACACGCTCACCGATCTTTATGGCGCCCTCGGTGATGTCCTCCAAGCCGGCAAGCATGCGCAGCGCGGTCGACTTCCCGCACCCAGATGGGCCCACCAGGACCATGAACTCGGTGTCACGGATCTGTAGATCGAGAGCCGAGAGGGCGGCAGTATTCGCGGTGTAGCGCTTGGTGACGCGCTCGAAGGCCACTGACGCCATGACATTCGTCCTCCCTACCGAGATCCGCGACGGAGATGCTCGCCGGAGACCCTGCGTGTCTGGGAGCTCTTCCCATCATCTTCTCGCATCGGCTCCATCTGCGTCGACCGGTCTGCTGGTCCGGGAGAGGCGCGCCCTGCCAAGGTCGTCAGGAAAGACCACGCTGGCCCTGCTGCGCAAAGCCCTCCCGACGATTCCCATGGACCGCCCTCGCACAACCCGTCCTCGCCGCTGATTCGCGGGCGCGAACCCGTTGCGACTTGCGCGCAACCGCGAGCCTTGCCATGAGTTGCCGGACGACGAGCGGCAAAGACAGCAATCGCCATTGGCAAGCTCGAAGGCATGCTGAACCCGACTGGGCGCAGGCGGCTAGCGAAGTCGGTCGTCGCGAAGGACGATGGGTTGCTCTGGAGTACTGCGACGCCTTCGTTGCTGCCTTTCGACGACGTGTCCGGTGAGTTCATAGACGTCGGGGCTCGCTACGCACTCAGTGTTGCCGGTTGGCACCCATCCACAGGAGGTCTGCCACTGGTAGCACTGGCCACAACTGGGGCACTTGAGATCCGGGCGGTCGGCGCTCGCCGCGGACGGGTCGTCCGGCGAGCCCGGTGCGAGGCCCAGCGGCAGTAGCCTCCAGCCACACATTGCGCAGACCACGGCGCTGCTCCACAGCATCCGCCGGTTCTTGGTCATCGCACATCGTCGGACGCGCCAAGGCACGAAGTCTGTCCTCTTGCGGACATAGGCCCGGAACGCTAGTGCGGCTGGCGGAGGACGCTGTCCCACGACCCGAAAGTCGATCGGCTGTTCCGGGCCTGCCAGGCTCGGGTCCGCGACCTCGCGGAGGCCTTCCCCGAACGGCGAGATGTGCTGCACGGCGACCTTCTGCACGGCAACGTGCTGATCTCAGAAGACGCCAAGCGAATCACCGCCGTGTTCTCTTGGAAGTGTTCCCAGCGCGGCGAATTCCTGTTCGACACGGCGTGGTGCACTTTCTGGGGAGCATTCTTCCCGGGATAGCTGCGGCCGAGATGTGGGACCGCGTCCTCACCGCTCCGTGGGCCAATCGAGAAGGCCCTTGACAACCTGAAGACCGGTGTTAGATTTGCGCAGCCATGCCGGAACCACCGGACTCCAACGGACGTGGACGCTGGGCGCGCTTCCTGCTCATCGTCCCCTTTGTCGCGCTGCTCTTCCCCACCCTGTACGCGCATGCTGAGCCGCGGCTCGCGGGAATTCCCTTCTTCATCTGGTACCAGTTCCTCTGGGTGATCCTGGGGGTCGGGATCACCGGGCTGGTGTACGCGCTCAGCCGTGGCGGTGACAAGTCGTGACCCATTGGGACGAGCTGATCATCGTCATCGCCATCGGACTGCTGGTCAGCGTCCTCGGCTTTGGGGCTTCCCGCTGGCGCAGGGCGGACCTCAACCATTTGGAAGAGTGGGGCCTCGCGGGCCGAAAGTTCGGGACCATTGTCACCTGGTTCCTGCTCGGTGGCGACCTGTACACCGCTTACACGTTCGTCGCCGTCCCGGGGGTGGTGTTTGCCGTCGGGGCCTACGGGCTGTTCGCTCTTCCGTACACCATCATCATCTACCCGCTGGTCTTCCTCACCATGCCGCGGTTGTGGCAGGTGTCGCGCAACAAGGGATACGTCACCGGCTCTGACTACGTCCGTGACCGCTTCGACAGCCGCTTCTTCGCGCTGCTCATCGCCCTCACCGGAATCGTTGCCACGATGCCCTACATCGCCCTGCAGATCTTCGGGATCAAGCTGGTTCTCGCCAACATCGGCATCAGTCCAGAGGTGGCGCTGGTGATCGCGTTTGCGGTGTTGGCGGTGTTCACCTACGTGAGCGGCATACGCGCACCCGCGCTCATCGCCATCGTCAAGGACGGTCTGATCTGGCTGGTGGTGATCGTCGCCATCATCTACATCCCCTACAAGCTGGGCGGCTTCGGCAACATCTTCCACAAGGTGGAGCAGGCGGCGGCCATCGCGCCGAAGCTGAAGTCAAAGCCCGATGTGCTCCAGCCCTCCCTTTTCAACGCCTACAGCAGCATCGCACTGGGTTCCGCGCTGGCTCTTTTCCTCTACCCACACTCCCTGACCGGCGTGTTCAGCGCCAGTGGCCAGCGGGTCATCAGGCGCAACGCGTCGTTCCTGCCGGCGTACTCGTTCCTGCTGGGGCTGATCGGCCTCCTCGGCTTCATGGCCATCGCCGCCGGCATTAAACCCAGCAAGGCGTTTGGCAACAACAGTGCCATCGCCGATCTCTTCCAGAAGATGTTCCCGAGCTGGTTCACCGGGGTGGCCTTCGCGGCCATTGCGGTGGGCGCGCTGGTGCCCGCCGCAATCATGTCGATTGCCGCGGCCAACCTCTTCAGTCGCAACATCTGGCGCGAGTATGTCCATCCCGCGATGAGCCGCCGGGAGGAGGCGACGGTCAGCAAGGTGGTCTCACTGCTGGTCAAGGTCGGCGCGCTGGCGTTCGTCCTGGCCCTACCGACCACCGACATCATCAACTACCAGACCGCGGGTGGGGTGTGGATGATCAACGCGCTGCCGGCCCTGGTGGTATCGCTGTATGTGAAGCGGCTCAACGTGTGGGCGTTGGTGGCCGGCTGGGCGGGGGGCATGGCCCTGGGCACGTACGCCCTCTTCCAGGAGAAGTTCGCCACAAGCCTTCACGACTTCGGCTTTGGCGGCAAGATCTACATCGGCTTCGCCGCCATCATTGTGAACCTGGTCATCGTCATCGCTGGTTCAGCCGTCGCTGCGATGGCGGGCAGGTCCACCGAGGGCAACCTGAGCGAGGCGGACTACCAGCCGCCGGCTGACGCTGAAGCCGACACTTACCGCACCGCGTCGGTGCCGCCGCTGGTGCCGGGCTCGGCCTGACCGGCGGTCCGAGGTCGGCTACGTCCACGGCTGCTCCCGCTCCTCGATACGCAGCGTCAGGAAGCGCTCGGCGGCTTCAAAGACAGCGAGGACCACAAGCACCCCTCGCCAGCCGCCGTCGCCGGGGACCTCCCACGCGCTCCAGGCAACGGTGGCATCGGCGCTGCCTGCAACCCACGTCCAGCCTGCCGCGGTGAGCTGATCGGCGAAGTGCGGCTCCAACTCCGCGACCGATCGGTCGGTCCGGAAGCGTTTCGGCCGAAGTCCAGCAAGGTGGTTCGCGTCCCGCCGCTCTCAGTCCTCGATCCGCTCCTCCAGACGCACCGTCACCACGTCGCCGGCCTCCTTCGCGATCGCTCGACGGACGTCCGCCTTGACGGGTAGTTTGTGCGTGCCGTCACCCAGGGCCATGAACGAACTCCGAAACGAGTGGCCGTCGATCGACGCGCGGACCTTGACGAGCCCGCGAGTCCCCAGGACGTCGACCGAATCGGGCATCACCACATAGGTCCAGCCACCCTTGTTGGGGCTCTTCTGCAGGCGAGCCGTGAACTGCCTCACCGCCCATTCCTCCGTGTGGCGCTTGCCAACCCCCGATTGTTCAGCCGTCACTGCGTCCCCTCCCCGACCGGCGCACCCGAGTTGGCGTACATCAGCGATCCCGGAGTGGTCAGGAGTTCGCCCGTCTCGAGCAGCGTCTTGAGACCGGAGAGGATCATCGGCCAGCCGCCGTAGAGCTGGTCGTTGGCTCCCTCACGAAGCTGGTCGTGAATGACGGTCAGGCGGCAGGAATCGCCGACGGGTTCAATCTCCCAGGTGACCCGCGAGGTTCCCTCGCTCTTCACGTCCTCGCCCCACAGCGCCCTCATGCTCTGAACCAGCCGGCGCGGAGGATCGACCTCGAGGTTCTCGCCCTCGCCGAGCAGTCCGGCCGCGCCTGGCGCGCTCATCTCATAGCGTGAGCCGGGCGTCCAGTCAGACGTCTGTCGCGCGCCGAAGTTGTACTTGCTGCGCATCTCTGGGTCCGTGATCGCCTCCCAGAGCCGGTCCGGAGTGGTCTTGATGTAGATCTCGAAAACCTTTTCCATGGTGTCCTCCAGGTCGTTCTTGAGGCCGCTGAGAGCAGCGGTCCAGGGCTCGGCGTACTTGCTGACCCACCGGTCGTGGACGCGCCGGATGGGCACGGGATTGAGGAAGTGAAGCTTCTCGCGGCCCTGCCGCCGGGTCACGACGAGGCCTGCCTCCTCCAGTTGGCGGAGGTGCTTCATGACGCCGAAGCGGGTCATGGGGAACCGCTCTCGAAGCGCCTTCAGGGTCTGGCCGTCGTCGCGGAACAGCTCGTCGAGCAGGCTGCGACGGGTGGGATCCGCCAGTGCCCGAAACACCTCATCCATGGATGGAGCATAGGTGACCAATCGGTCACCTGTCAACCCGGCGAGCTTCAACGGACAATGGCAGCGCCGACTCGAGCATTCACGACGTCAGGAGGGAGATGAGCGATGACGATCGCGAAGCGGACGGTGCCGTACCGGCATCAGGAGACGACGCTCACTGGGTTGCTGGCCTGGGACGAAGCGGTGAAGGTGCCGCGCCCAGGCATCCTGCTTGTCCATGGCGGAGCCGGCCTCGATGACCACGCCAAAGCTCAGGCGCGGCG
>DATBZP010000107.1:0-15794 GCA_036513135.1 Candidatus Dormiibacterota bacterium
ACCCCGCCCGCGGTCGTGACCAAGCCGGCAACGTCGACCAGGTCCTTGACGGCGACGACCGTCCCCGCGCCATCTTCGGACGAGATCGAGATGAAGGCGCACAGCTCGGCACGCTCCTCGATCCTGCGGCGAGCCTCCCGCAATTCCATAAGCCAATTCTCAGGTCTAGGAAGCGCGCAGCGAGTTATCCTCCGCGCTGATGTCGCCGACCACCGGTGCGCTCAATCCGTCGATTGCCTGGAGCAAGGTTGACGTTCTGACCCCATATCAGCGAATCACGGCCGAAATCCAGATCCGTGGACGTCTGCGTGAGACGATCAACGATCCGGAGCCGGTGTTCCATCTTCGCAACGTGAGTGCGGAACCGCTCCAGCCCGGCGCGGTCGGCCTGAACGGGGTGCCCGAAGGACTGTTCAGCAAGGCGATGATCGGCGGTATCCGCAGCATCGAACCCGAGCCGCCTGCTCCGGACCAGGTGATGGATATGATCCGGCGCTACGTGATGTTCCAGGCCGATACTTTCATGGTCACCGGCGCGGCGGAGTTCCCGAAGGCGACCGAGCCGGCGATGCACAACGAGATCCTGCTGAAACCGCGGTTCTTCCAGGTGGTGGACGCCACGATCACGATCTTCGGTGTGGCGGGCAAGAGCTGGACGCAGCCCACGATCCTGGTCAACCGGGACCACATGCTGGCCCTGTACCTGGGCTGAAGCCTGGGCTAGTTGGCCTTCGCGCCAAACGCGCGTCTGATCCCCGCCCACAGGACCTGAAAGAAGAGGCCGATCGCGTTCACCGGTTTGGCGGTGACTGGCGCAGCTGGGGTTTCCGAGGCAGCGCCGCCCCCCGAAGCCTGCTCACCCGCCTCCACGTTTGCCTTGATACAAGCAGCCATGTCGTTGACGATCCGGCGGGAGACGTCCTCCATCACGCCACGGCCGAATTGCGCCACTCGCCCGGCGACGTTGTAGTCCGTCACGATCTTGACCGTAGATCCAGCGCCATCGGCCGCCACGCTCATCAGCGCCTTTGCCCGCGCGGATCCAGGCCCGGTGGTCTCGCGTCCCTCAGCCTCGAGGGTGGCCGTGCGCTGCGCGTCGTTGCGGTCGGCAATCCTCGCCGTGCCGTTGTAGGCCACCGTGATCGGGCCCACCTTGATCTTGACCTTGCCCTTGAAAGTGGTCGGGTCCACGACTTCCGAGAGCTCCGCGCCAGGGACGCAGCCCACGACTTTGTTGATGTCCAGCAGGTAGGCGAACACCCGATCTGGCGGGGCCCCGACGCTGAAGGAATTTTCTAGTTGCATTTCGCCGCTAAAAGTAGCGCAATAGAGGGGTTCGCCTTCGACTGGATGGCGAGGGTGTACGTTTGGTGCGCCAACGGGTTTGACTGGAAGATCGCCTGGTTGACCGAATCAGCTCGCGAAAGCGTCAGTGCTCCCGGCGCCGCAAGGCCCACCGGGGAGGGGATTAGGAGGAGCTTATGAAGCACAAGGTCTCGACCACCGTCAATGGCAAGCGGCAGGAGCACGAGGTCGAGTCCCGGCTCTTGCTCGTGCACTACCTCCGCGACGTAGTCGGCCTCACAGGCACCCACATCGGGTGCGATACGAGCCAGTGTGGTGCGTGCACGATCCTCGTCGATGGGCAGGCCGTCAAGAGCTGCACGATGTTCGCAGTCCAGGCTGAGGGCAAGAACCTCACGACGATCGAAGGCATGGCCAAGGATGGGGAGCTTCACCCGCTACAGCAGGCCTTCTGGGACGAGCACGGTCTTCAGTGCGGCTACTGCACGCCCGGCTTCATCATGGCCGCCGCCTACCTCTTGTCGCAGAACCCGAACCCGACTGAGGACGAGATCCGCAGAGGCCTCGAAGGCAACCTCTGCCGGTGTACGGGCTACGTGAACATCGTCAAGTCCGTGCAATCGGCCGCGAAAGCGATGGATGGGGCTCACGCCAAGACGGGCGAGCGCTCCGCCGCCGCCGGGAGGAGCTGAGGCCATGGCAGTAAGCACGATGATCGGAGCCAAGATCCACCGCCGGGAGGACCCTCGGTTGGTCAGCGGCGAAGGCCGCTACGTAGACGACTTCACGCGGCCGGGCAGCATCTTCCTGTCGGTCGTCCGCAGCCCCTTCGCCCACGCTCTCGTCAAGAGCATCGACATCGCCCAGGCGACCAAAGCTCCCGGCGTGGTTGCCGTCTACACGCACAAGGATTTCGCAAAGGTGCTCTCAGGGACCATGCCTGTGACCCCGTCCTTCGTGGCGGAGAAGAAGCAGATCCCGCCGAGGTTCCCGATCGCCGACAAGGAGGTCGTGTACCAGGGAGAACCCGTGGCGGTCGTACTGGCCGAGACGAAGTACCAGGCCGCGGACGCGTCCAACCTGATCGACGTCGAGTATGAGCAGCTTCCGGCGGTGATGGACCTCGACAAGGCTCTTGAGGCCAAGAGCCCCAAGACCCATTCGGGAGCGCCCGACAACCTCGGATGGGACCTCACCTACATCCCGGATGACCCGGCGGTCATGAAAGAGGCCGATGTCGTCGTCAAGGCGCGCATCCTGCAGCAGCGACTGGCGCCGACCTCGATGGAGACTCGAGGCGTGTTTGCCGAGTATTCCAAGCCGGACGGCACGATGACCGTATGGATCTCGAGCCAGAGCCCGCACTTCGTGCGCCTGTTCCTCTCCGGTGCGATGGGGATTCCGGAGACCAGAATCCGCGTGATCTCTCCCGACGTGGGCGGCGGCTTCGGCAGCAAGATCAGCCCCTATTCAGAGGACTGGCTCGTTCCGGCCGCGGCAAAGCTCACCGGCCGGCCGGTGAAGTGGATCGAGTCCCGCACCGAGGCGCTCCAGACCACCACCCACGGCCGAGGCCAGGTCTTCGAGGTCGAGGCTGGAGCCAAGAAGGACGGGACCCTGGTGTTCATCAAGGCAACCCAGTACTTGGACATAGGCGCGTACATGGGCACCTTCGCTGCATTCCAAGCGTGCGCGTGCCTGCTGGCAGGTGGCGCTTACAACTGGAAGCACGTGGCGGCGCGGACGGTCGGCGTCCTGACCAATCGCGTGCCGACCGATCCATATCGAGGCGCAGGTCGTCCGGAGGCGACCCACCTGTGCGAGCGGATGATCGACCTGCTCGCGGACGCGGTGAAGATGGATCCTGCGGCGATTCGTCGCAAGAACTTCATCCAGACGTTCCCACACACCAACCACTTCGGCCTGGTTTTCGATTCAGGCGCGTATGAGAACGCGATGGACAAGGCCCTCGAGATGGCGGGATACGAGAAGCTGCGCCGGGAGCAGGAGGAGGGCCGCAAGAAGGGCCGGTACCTCGGCATCGGGTTGTCCAGTTGGATCGAGATCTGCGGCTTCGGACCGAGCGCGGCGACGGCTCCGGCCGTTGGCGTTGCGTTGGTTGAATCGGCGCAAGTGCGCGTTTTCCCGACCGGCTCCGTAGCCGTCTACGTCGGCACCCACTCGCACGGCCAGGGTCACGACACCACATTTCCGCAGATCGTCGCCGACACCCTGGGGGTGCCCTACGACTCGATCGAGATGCGGCACGGCGACACCGCGGAGGGACCGGCCTTCGGCTATGGAACCTACGGCAGCCGCTCGCTGGCGGTGGGCGGCATGGCCGTGCACAAGGCGAGCAAGAAGGTGCTCGACAAGGCGCGCAAGCTGGCCGCGCATATCTTCGAGGCGGCTGAAGAGGACGTCGTGTTCGATCAGGGCCAGTTCTATGTCAAGGGCAGCCCCGACAAGCGCAAGGCTTTCGGCGAGGTGGCATTTGCCTCTTATGGCGCCGGTCTTCCCGAGGGGATGGAGCAGGGTCTCGAAGCGGTCGCGTACTACGACCCAAGCAACTTCGTTTGGCCCTTCGGCACTCACATCGCTGTGGTCGAGGTCGATCCCGAGACAGGCCACGTCGATCTCCAGCGCTACATCGCGGTCGACGACTGCGGGAACATCATCAACCCCATGATCGTGGACGGCCAGATCCATGGCGGCATCGCCCAGGGTATTTCGCAAGCTCTGTACGAAGAGGTGATGTACGACGAAGAATCGGGGCAGATCAAGACCGGCACGATGACCGACTATCTGATCCCCAGCGCCAATGAGTTTCCCAACTTCGAGCTCGGCCGCACGATCACCCCGTCACCCACAAATGAGCTCGGCGTGAAGGGCATTGGTGAGGCGGGCACGATCGCCAGTTCCATCGCGGTCATCAACGCCGTCTGCGACGCGCTAGCGCCGTTCGGCATCAAGCACGTTGACATGCCCGCCAGCCCGGATCGGCTCTGGAAGCAGATCAAGGAAGCGCGCGGCGTGTCCCATGACGGAAAGGAGGCTCGCAAGTGATTCCGGCCGCATTCGAATACGCACGCGCCTCGTCGGTGGACGAGGCGGTGAAGCTGCTCAACAAGTACGGCGAGGACGCCAAGGTGCTCGCCGGCGGCCACAGCCTGATCCCGCTCATGCGCCTCCGCCTCGCACAGCCCAAAGCGCTCATCGACATCAACGGCATCAAAGACCTGGACCACATCAAAGAAGACGGATCGAAGCTTCGCATCGGCGCGTTGACCCGCCACGTGACGATCCAGAACTCGCACGTCGTCAAGGACAAGCTGCCACTGCTCGCCGAGGTGGCGGGCGAGGTCGGTGACAACCAGGTCCGAAACATGGGCACGATGGGGGGCGTGGTCGCCCACGCCGATGCGGCCGGCGACTACCCGACCATCGCCCTGATGCTCGACGCGGACATCGTGACCAATAAGCGGACGATCCCGGCCAAGGACTTCTTCAAGGACATCTTCACGACGCCACTTGCCTCGGACGAGATCGTCATCGAGGTCGTCTTCCCGGTCGCGAACGGTCCGCACAAGTACATCAAGTTCCGCCGCCGTCTTTTCGACTGGGCGATCGTCGGCGCCGCGGCCCAGAAGATGAACGGGGGCTGGCGCATCGGACTGACCAACGTCGGACCGACGCCGGTCCGCGCCAAGACCGTCGAGGAGGCCCTGCACAAAGGCGCCAAGCCAGAGGAGGCGGCGCAGCACGCGTCGGACGGCCTGAATCCGTCCGGGGACCTGCGCGCGAGCCCCGAGTACAAGAAGCACCTGGCCCGGGTGCTGACCAAGAGAGCGATCGAGCAAGCGGGTTAGCCGTGAAGGTGGCTCGGCGGACACGTCGAGCCACCACGGTTCACGGGTTGAGGTCCCGTAACCTTTGGGCGTGACCGCCGGCTCGCCGACCACGATCGAGGACGTCGAACAGCGCCTTCGCGAGCGTAATTACATCGGAGACCGCGCGCTCGCTACGTCGATCTTCCTCGCCCTGAAGCTGGAGAAGCCTCTTTTCATAGAGGGCGAGGCGGGCGTCGGCAAGACCGAAGCGGCCAAGGTCATGGCCGATGTTCTGGGCGCCCGGCTGATCCGTCTCCAGTGCTACGAGGGGATCGACCTGGCGCATGCCGTCTATGAGTGGAACTACCCGCGCCAGCTGCTGCATATCAGGCTGTTGGACACCGGCGAGGACCGCCGCGTCGCCGAGCGCGAGATCTACAGCCCCGAGTTTCTGCTGCGCCGGCCCCTCCTCGATGCGATCGACAACGACGACGCGATCCCGCCCGTGCTGCTGATCGATGAGATCGATCGGTCCGACGAAGAGTTCGAGGCATTCCTGCTCGAGCTGCTGTCGGACTTCCAGGTGTCAATTCCGGAGATCGGCACAATCAAGGCGAAGCGCACGCCGTTCGTGGTCATCACATCGAACAGGACGCGCGAGGTGCACGACGCGCTCAAGCGCCGTTGCCTCTACCACTGGATCGACTACCCCGACCTCGAGAAGGAGGTCGAGATCGTCCGCGCTCGCGCTCCCGAGGCGGCGGCAGGCCTTGCGCGCGAGGTTGCCGCGCTGGTACAGAGCTTGCGCAGCATGGATCTCTACAAGGTGCCGGGCGTCGCGGAGACGCTGGATTGGGCCCGGTCGCTCGCCGCACTCGGCGCCACGCGCATCGACCCCGCGCTCGTCAACGCCACCATCGGCGCGGCTTTGAAGTACCAGGAGGACCTGGAGCGCGTTCGGGAGCAGGTGCCCGCACTGGTCGAGAAGGCGCGGGGTGCCTGACGGAGGTCCGACCGCACCTCCTACTCCGGATCTACTGCCTCGGCTGGGGGCGTTCGCGCGGCTGCTGCATGACGCCGGCATGGAGGCCGGTCCGCGGCGACTGACCGACGCGACCCGCGCGCTCGGCCACATCGATATCAAGCAGCACACCGATTTCCGGAACGCATTGCGCTCGGTGTTCGTGAGCCGCAAGGAAGACCTCTCCACGTTCGATGCGGCCTTCGACATCTTCTGGTCGCCTCCAGATCCAAGAGCCGCCTCCGGCGTTCTGCCCGGCCGCAGCCGCTCGCTGCCGATGTCCCCTGAGCGGGCCAAGGCTTGGGCGAATGCGCTCGGCCTCAGCAGCTCGCAGATGAACCGCGAGCAGGACCCCACCGCGGTGCCGGCGAGCTCGAGCGGCTACAGCGCCGAGGAACTGTTGCGGCACAAAGACTTCGAGCAGATGTCGTGGCAGGAGACCGAGCAGGTGCGGCGCCTCCTCGAGCAGGCGCCGTGGCGGGTCGCTGAGCGGAAGACGCGACGCTTGCGTGCGGCGCGAGGCGGCCGGATCGACCTACGGCGCTCCGCGCGCCACGCGATCCGGTCGAGCGGCGAGCTCATGCAGCTGTTCTATCGCCGTCCGCGAGTGCGGAGGCGGCCGCTGGTGTTGATCTGCGACGTGAGCGGTTCGATGGAACGCTACTCGCGGCTGCTGATGATCTTTGCGCACGCGATCGCGCGTCGGGAGGACCTGGAGGCCTTCGTGTTTTCCACGCGCCTGACTCGCATCACGCGCCTGCTCCGTTACCGCGACCTGGACCGAGCCCTCGACTCGGTGAGCAAGGGCGTTCACGATTTCAGCGGAGGCACCCGGATCGGCGATGCGCTGGCGGATTTCAATCGTCAATGGGCGCGCCGCGTGCTCGGGCACGGCGCGGTCGTGATCATCGTCAGCGACGGATGGGACCGTGGCGACCCGGCAAAGCTCACGGCGGAGCTGATTCATCTCCGCCGTTCGGCTCACCGATTGATCTGGCTCAACCCGCTCCTGGGTTCCGAGGGATACGAACCGCTGACTCGCGGCATGGCGGCCGCTCTCCCACACTGCGACGACTTTCTCGCCGCCCACAACCTGAAGGCGCTCGAAGACCTTGGCCGCCTCCTGGCCGGACTGGACCGCCGCACAAGGAGCCGGTAGTAATGCGCGAGGTGCTCGAGGCGCTCAACGAATGGACGAGGGCAGGTGAAGACATCGCGCTTGCGACGGTGGTCGAGACATGGGGCTCGAGTCCCCGCCCTCTGGGCTCGAAGATGGTGGTTTCGCGCTCCGGCAAGATGGCCGGCTCCGTCTCCAACGGCTGCATAGAAGGAGCGGTCTTCGAAGAGGCGCAGAAGGTTCTCAAAAGCCGCGAACCGAAGTTGGCCGCGTTCGGCGTGGCGGATGACGTCGCGTTCGAGGTCGGCCTCGCATGCGGCGGACATATCGAGGTTTTCGTTCAGCCGTTCGGAACCGTGCACCAAGAGCTGTTCGCAATGCTTCAGCGAAATGAGCCGGCGACCTTGCGCACCAACCTCGCGACCGGCGAAGCGGACCTGGTCCAAGGCACGCCCCCAGGCGGTGAGCTGGCCCGCCGCGACGGCGACGTGTTCACGGAGCCGTTCAGGCGTCCGGCTCATCTGATCATCATCGGCGCGATCCATATCGCGATCCCTCTTCACCGGCTCGCGAAGCTGATGGGTTACCGAGTCACCGTTGTCGACGCTCGCGCGAAGTTCGCCACCATGGAGCGATTCCCGGAGGCCGACGAGCTGATCGTCGCCTGGCCCGACGAGGCTTTGGCGCGGCTCGCGATCGACAACTCGTCCTATGTCGTCATCCTGACCCACGATCCGAAGTTCGACCTCCCCGCGCTTCGCTCGGTGCTGACGACGGATGCGGGTTACATCGGAGCGATCGGCAGCCGGAAGACCAACCAGAACCGTTTCGACGCGCTGCGTTCGGAGGGATTCACCGAGGAACAGATTTCCCTCGTCCATGGCCCGATTGGTCTGGACCTGGGGAGTCGCGGGGCAGAGGAGACCGCGCTGGGCATCCTCGCCGAGATCACCGCGGTGCGATTCGGCGGCACCGGGAGCTCGATGAGCCAGGTGCGCGCCTCACGGGCGTGAACTCCTATCGCGCGCCTCACGTATGAGCGGCAGCGCGATGTAGAAGAACGACCTGACCGCAGCCCGCGGCGACTCAGGCGTGGGTTGCGTTGTGACTCCGGAAACGCCTGGCTTTCTCGCGGTTCCCGCAGGAAGCCATGGTGCACCAGCGACTCGAGTGGTTTTTCGAGCGGTCGTAGAAAGCCCAGCGGCAGGGCTGCGCGCTGCACAGTTTCAGCCGCTTCCAGTTCTCGTCTTCCATTGCCGAGTACAGGGCCGCGACGATGCGCCCCATCGCTGCGACTACCCCCGTGACGTCGGGTTCCAGACGAGGCTTTCCGTCGGCGCCGAAGCGCATCCGTAACCCGCTGGCGGCCGCTGCCTCATTCAGGGTGGCGATGTCAACCGGGTAGACCCTCGAGCCGGTGTTGGCGCCGATTACCCCCCGGATCGCCTCCCGCAGGGCGACGGCATGCTTCAGGTCCGTGGTGTCGACGGGCTGAGAGGCGTTCACCAGGCCTTTTGCAACGAGCCAGGCCTTGAACGTGTTTGGGTCCTCGAGTTCCTCGGGCCCGTCCTGGAGGTCGACGGTGTTGACGAAAGCCTGGACGAGCCCGATGTCGCCGGAAGCGGTCTGACGGTCGGCCACAGATTGCAGTATATACATAACCTGTGTGAACTTAACATCGGTTATAATAACCAACATACAGAGTTCACCAGTTACAGGAGGAGTCGAATGTATCCCTACATGAACGAGGACGTCGCGTTCGAGCGGCTGAAGGACCTGCAGCGCGAGATGGAGAACAGCCGGGCCATGGCCGGCGCTCTTGCCGAGCTGCGCAATTCGGTGCGCATCCTGGCTTTGTGGGCCTGGTGGCTCGCCGGGCTCGCCTTGCGGCGCCCGCCCCGCCGTCGCCCGGTCCAGGTCCAGCACGAGTACGAGGACCAGTCCGCATCGGATGCGGCTTAGCCTGACAGGCGCTTCAGCACCCCGATCTGTTCGGCGTCGGGACCGCTCCCGGCTCCGGGCACCTCGAGGATGAAAGGGAGCTTCGCGAGGCGGGGCTCGTGGAGCAGCGCCCGAAAACCGTCTTCGCCGATCTGACCGGCTCCGATGTTCGCGTGGCGGTCTCGGTTGGAACCGAGACCGGTCACCGAGTCGTTGCAGTGGATGACCTCCAGGCGTGACAGCCCGACCACGTGCTCCAGCTCGTCCAGCGTCCTGGAAACGTCGGCGGGAGTGCGTTCGTCGTAACCCGAGGCGAAGGCGTGGCAGGTGTCGAAGCAGACCGAGACGCGCGAGTCGCCCAGCGAGGTCAGCATCTGCGCGATCTCTTCAAAACGCGCACCGACGCATCCGCCGAGCCCTGCGTTGTTCTCGATCAAGAGGTGGGCGGAGCTCGGATTCGCGCGCTCGAGAACGCGCTTCAGGTGGTCGACGATTCCGGGAAGCCTGGCCTCAAAGCCGGCGCCCTTGTGTGAGCCGGTGTGAAAGATGACGCCGCTGATGCCAAGGTCGTCTGCAGCTTTGAGGTAGCCGGCGAGCGTGCTCTCAGAACGTTGTCGAAGCGTCGGGTCGTCACCGGCGAGGTTGATCAGGTAGACGGCGTGGAAGTAGAAAGGAGGGTGGCCGTGGCTGGCGGCTGCCTCTTTGAATGTCGCGATGCGATTCTCGTCAAGCTTGGGCGAGCCCCAGAAGCCGGGCGGTGTCGGATGGACCTGGATCGCCTCCGCGCCCATCGCCCTTGCCCGCTCGAAAGCGAGGTGCAGCCCGCCGGACGAGTCGACATGGGCCCCAAGCAGTGGCATTCGAAAAAGAGTAAGGCGGGTCCCTTCTGGCATGCTGAGCTTGAGATGGGGGCGGTCTTTGTGATGGGCGACCTGGACCTGGCTGTCCGGGGGCGCACGTATCGCGAGCCCGAAGGTCCTCACAGCCTCGTCGTCAGAGGTCGCGACCTTGACTCCGCTCTGCAGCACCTGGCCTCGCGCGCGGATTGCCGCGCCGTAGCGGTGGTCGGCTTGCCTGAGACCATCCCCGACATGGCGGCATTTGCCGGCAGGAGGCTGATGCTGGTCGACGGTGACAGCCAGCGCTTGCGCGAATACGCCGAGAGCGCCATTCGCGGGGGCATCGAGGCCGAGTGGATTCGATCCGCCCGACCCCCATTCGAGCGGCTCGCTGCGGCCCTTTTGCCAGTCGGGGCCATCGTCATGGCGGCCGGCTCCGGCTCACGAATGCCTGGATCGCAGAAGCTTCTTCTCGAGTTCGACGGCAAGCCCATGGTGCGCCACGCGATGGAGTCCGCATCTGAGGGCGGCTGCCACCAGGTCGTCGTCGTATACGCGGCAGACGACGTCCGCGAGGCGGTCGGCAGTGACGCGGAGCTCGTCCACAACCCGAAGGCGAGGACGGGCATGGCCTCGTCGCTCCACGCGGGACTGCGGGCGATGCGGGAAGAGATCGAGGCGGCCGTGATCATGCTGGGTGACCAACCGCTGGTCGGTTCCCGCACGATCGCCGCGCTGATGCGAGCGTGGCGCCGGGAGGGTTCACGACCAGCTGTGGCCGTGGCTCAGACGCACGGCGAATGGACGCCGCCTGTGGTTCTCGCGCGCGAGCTGTGGGACGAGCTTCTCGCGCTCAAGGGCGACGCGGGCGCACGACAGATCCTGCAGGGACACCCCGAGCTGCTCGATACCGTGCCGGCGCCCGGACGGCCGGACGACATCGACACGCCGGAGGACTACGCCAAGATCGTCCGGCTCTTCCCCCGCCGCAAGCCACGCCAGCGCGTCTAGCCCACCGGCGGTCCCGACCGCGTACGATTTCCTGATGATGCTAGTAATCGCTCTAGGAGTGAAAGCTTGAAAGATCAGGGCTGGCGGAAGGCGGGCGACTACGAGGACATCATCTACGAGACGTGGGATGGGATCGCCAAGATCACGATCAACCGCCCGGAGGTCCGCAACGCGTTTCGGCCGACCACCGTCTTCGAGATGTCGAGAGCCTTCGAGGCCGCGCGCGACGATCCGGAGATCGGCGTGGTCATCCTCACGGGCGCCGGCACCAAGGCGTTCTGCTCGGGCGGCGACCAGCGGATTCGCGGCGACGACGGTTATGTCGACCCCAAGGGCGCCGGGCGGCTCAACGTACTTGATTTGCAGGTCCAGATCCGCCGCCTGCCTAAACCGGTGGTGGCGATGGTCGCGGGGTTCGCGATCGGCGGCGGCCACGTGCTCCACGTGGTTTGCGACCTGACCATCGCCGCTGAGAACGCGCGCTTTGGCCAGACCGGCCCCAGGGTGGGCAGCTTCGACGGCGGCTACGGCGCGGGATTGCTCGCTCGCATCGTGGGCCAGAAGAAGGCGCGCGAGATCTGGTTTCTTTGCGAGCAGTACGACGCGCAGCAGGCGCTCGAGATGGGTCTCGTCAACAAGGTTGTGCCACTTATCGACCTCGAGAAGGAGACGGTCGCGTGGTGCCGGCGGATGCTCGAGCTGAGCCCGCTTGCGCTACGCATGCTGAAGGCGGGCCTCAATGCCGCGGACGATGGCTTGGCGGGCATCCAGCAGCTTGCGGGTGACGCGACGCTGCTCTACTACCTGAGCGAAGAGGCGCAGGAGGGTCGGGACGCGTACCTGCAGAAGCGAAAGCCCAACTTCTCCAAATTTCCAAAACGGCCGTGATCGCCACCGCGCCTGCGCTGACTACCACTCGCGTGTGGTGGTCCGCAGTACGCCCCGCGACGCTCGCGGCCTCGGTTGCGCCGGTCCTTGCCGGCACTGCCATCGCCGTTCACGTGGGTGGACCGCGCCTCGTCGCGGGACTGCTCGCCTTGCTGGTTGGAGTGGCGATGCAGGTCGGGGTGAACTTCGCCAACGACTACTCAGACCACCTGCGCGGCGCCGACACCCCACGCAGGGTCGGTCCGGTGCGGGCCGCGTCGTCAGGCGTCGTGCCACCAGGACAAGTCAGATGGGCGGCCATCGCAGCCTTCGGCGTGGCGGCCGTCGCGGGGCTGGTCCTCAGCCTGGTCACGGACTGGAGGCTGTTGGTCGTCGGGGCGGCGTGCCTGCTCGCCGGATGGCTGTACACGGGAGGCCCGAGGCCCTATGGCTATCTCGGGCTCGGTGAGGTTTTCGTGTTCCTCTTCTTTGGCCTGGTCGCCACGATGGGCACGGTCTACGTGGAAACGCTCCGCGTGACGCCACTCGCCTTCCTCATGGGCTGCGCGATGGGATGCCTCGCCACAGCGATCCTGGTCCTCAACAACCTGCGCGACCTGGATACGGATGCCGCGGCGGGCAAGCTCACGCTGGCCACGCGCATCGGCCGCGCTCGCACCCTCGTCCTGCTCGTCGGATTGGTGTGCGTGGCTTTTGCCATCCCGATCATCGTCCTCGCCCTCAAGCTCGTCGCCGTCACCGTGATGCTCGTTCAGCTCGCGATCCCGATCGCGGCGATTCCGGTGCGCATCGCCTTCGCGACGCCGGCTGGGCCCGCACTGGTACGCGCCTTGAAGCGCATGGCCATGGCCGAGCTTGCCTACGGCCTGCTCTTCGCATTTGGTTTGCTGTTGTGAACAGCGCCTACGTCACAGCCCGGCGGCCAGCCGACGTCGCGCGCGAGGTCGAGTCCCTGCGCAACGCCGGATGCGGGAGGTTCATCCTTCGAAAGCTCGATGGTGGGGCGACGATCGACCTCGAGCGTCTCGGAGCGGCTCGCTATGCCGCCGGTCTTCAGGCCGAGGTCGAGCTGGAGGGCCAGTCGTCGCCCGGCGACGCGGCGTCCGAGTCCGATGGAGTCGCTGAACCAGAGGTCGTCGGCGCGAGGTGACCGGCGAGCAAGCGAGCAAAGGCCTCTGGCCTTTCCTGGTGCACGGTATGGCCGGCCCTCGGCACGACCTCGACGCGGGCGTTGGGCACCGTCGCGGCGAGCCGGCGCGCCGAATTGACGTAGCCGTGGTCGAGCTGTCCCGCCACGAAGGTGCACGGAAACGTGACACGCGCCAGGTCATTCCAGACCGGCTCCATGGCCCCCGCTCCCATGCCGCGCAGGGAGCAGGCAAGGCCGGCGACGTGGTTCGTCATCCTTTCCGCGCGAACCTGCGCGACAAAGGCCGGTCCGCGGCGCTCCAGGCCGGAGAACAATGGCAGGCCGGTCCAGTAGTTGACGAACGCCTCCAGGCCCTCCTTCTCGATGCGGCCCGCAAGAGCTTCGTCCCCGCGCCTCCGTCCCTCTCGGGCTTCATCCTCCAGGCCTGCATGAGCGCCGACGGTGAGGAGCGAGAGGACGCGTTCCGGACGCCGCGCAGCGACATGCAGCGCGAGCCGCCCGCCCATCGAATAGCCGACGAGGTGAGTCCGTGCGACGCCGAGGTGGTCCCACAGCATCTCGAGGTCACGGGTGCAGGCGTCCATGCTGCACGGCGCGTCAGGCCGAGTCCGGGTCTCGCCATGTCCGCGAAGATCTGGCACGATCCACATCCAGCCGTCGGGCATTCTGGAAATGATCTCGAGCCAGCTGCGCCCGCTTTGTGTGAACCCATGCAGAAGCGTGACCGGCGTGCCCTCGCCGCTCACGAAGTAGCCCAATCGGACGTCCTGACCATCGAGAATCACATGCAGATCGTATGGATGTAACGCAGTCGTTCGCTGCTACTTTCGTGGACGAGCTGGCGGCTCAAGGCGTCGAGTATGCGTGCGTGTCTCCGGGCTCGCGCTCGGCTCCCATCGCCATGGCCCTTCAGCGGCATCCCAGGATCAAGGTGCTCATGCACATCGATGAGCGCTCGGGATCCTTCTTTGGGGTGGGTCTCGCCAAGGCGACCGGAAAGCCGGTCCTGCTGCTTTGCACCTCCGGCACGGCCGCCGCCGAGTTCCATGCGGCGGTGGTGGAAGCCTCCTACTCGCACACGCCACTCATTGTCATTACCGCGGACCGGCCACCGGAGCTGCAGGGCGCGGGCGCCAATCAATCGATCGACCAGCAGAGGCTGTACGGCACGGCGGTCAGGTGGTTCTTCGATCCCGGCGCACCGGTCGAGCTGCCCAACGCAGCTCGAATGTGGAGGCGCCTGGCGGCACGAGCGTTTGCGGAGGCGAATAGCGGGCCGGTGCACCTGAACCTTCCATTTCGTGAACCGCTCGTCCCGCCGCCGGGCCAGGTGCCGGCTGCGATTGGCACAGCAGGCCAGTCCGTGAGCCGCGGCCGGACCCTGCCGACGCCGAGCCAGGTGGCCGCGCTGGCTTCGGCGCTTCAGCGCGCTCAGCGGCCCCTGGTCATCGCAGGGGAGATGCGCGATGGCGAACGGCTTGCTCCCGCTCTGCACCGGCTCGGTCTTCCCGTCCTGGCCGAGCCGACCTCCCAGCTCAGGCGCCCTGAAACAGGGGCGTCGATCGAGTCCTATGAGGCGCTGCTGAGGGCCGGCTGGTCACTGCAGCACGGGCCGGACCTGGTGATCCGGCTCGGCGGTATGCCGACGTCGCGGGCCTTGAACAAGTGGCTGGCCGCCGCGTCAGCGCCGACATTTCTCGTCGACCCGGAGCACGCCTGGCGCGACCAGGACCACGTCGCAACCAACGTGGTCGACTGTGACCCGCAGCCTCTGCTTGAAGCGCTGCCTCCGCTCGAGCGCGTCGCGTGGCGGGATCAGTGGGTGGGGGCGGGCAAGCGCGCCACCGCAGCCATCGCCGCAACGCTGGTCTCGACACCGCTGCACGAGGGACACGTGGTCCGCGCGTTGAGCTCGCGGCTGCCAGACCCGGGGCAGGTCTTCATCGGTTCGAGCATGCCGATTCGTGCGGCCGAGGCTTTCTGGCCGCAGGCGCGGCCCCAGCAACGTTTCTTCGGCAATCGGGGCGCGAGTGGGATCGACGGGCTTGTGTCCACCGGCCTGGGCTTGGCCGCGGGGCGGGTGAACCTTCCCACGGTCCTGCTGCTTGGTGACCTCTCGCTGTACCACGATATGAACGGGCTGTGGGCGCTGAGGCGGCACGGTATCCGGGCCACGCTCGTCGTGTGCGACAACGACGGTGGCGGGGTGTTCAGCTTCCTGCCGCAGGCCGAGCACCAGGATGTCTTCCAGGAACTTTTCGTGACCCCCCTGAGTCTCGATCTTTCCCAGGTCGCGCGTCTGTATGGACTTGTGTACAGCCCCGTGACCGACCGCTCCGGCCTGGAGCCCGCGATCGCGGACGCGATTGCCGCGCCCACGCCGACGATGGTCGTCGTGCGTTTCAAGCGCGAGGACAGCGTGAACGGGCATCGGCTGTGCTGGGAGGCGGCGGCGGCAGCCCTACGGGCTTAGGGACTTGGAAGGGGGAGTGGGGCGGTGCCTGGCGGGTGAGGGTGCAGCGCTGGAGTGCGGGCGGCGTGAGAAGGAAGGACTGGGAAGGGGAGTTGGGGTGGCGCCTGGCTGGTGAGGGTGCAGCGCTGGAGTGCGGGCAGCGTGAGAAGGAAGGACTGGGAAGGGGAGTTGGGGTGACGCCTGGCTGGTGAGGGTGCAGCGCTGGAGTGCGGGCGGCGT
>DATBZP010000108.1:0-8055 GCA_036513135.1 Candidatus Dormiibacterota bacterium
GGAGCCGTTCGGCTGCCAACAGCGTGCGGTTTTTCGCGGCGGCCGCCATGACCGGTGCGTCCGGCCTGTTGCCTTTCTACCTCGCGGACAAAGCCGATGTCACCTATTCGCTGTTCACCTATCGGGGAGGTCTGCCGGTCGGGGCCGGGTCGATTTGGAGTGTCCTGCGTGACAGTGCCCTGGCTTCCGTGGTCCAGCACTGGGACATCGCAGCCGTCGTGGCGGCAGCCGTCGCTTCGAACCTCTGGCTCGCCACGCGGCGCGAGGGCTTCAGCGAGGCCCGGCTCTTCGCCGGCATGACCCTGACCTCGGCCAGCTTCGCGCTGCTGGCCAAGACGGTCTGGCCGTACTACTTCTTCGAGGTCTTCGTCCTGGGCACGATCTGGGCGGCGGGCACATGGCGCAGGAAGGACGGCTTCGCCCGCCTGTTCGTGGCGCCGGGGGCGATCTCCGCGCTGGGCCTGGTGGCCGAGATCGGATCGCTAAACGGCCTCGCGCCGGCCGGGGTCCGGGTCGAGGGCGTGGCCATGTTCTTCATGCTCGGGCTTCTGATGGTCTGGATCGTCTGGAGAGCCCAGGAGCGGCCTCCACGCTTTCAGCCCGCCGCCGCGAAAGCCTCGGTGAACTGACTGTTGTAGAGCTCGTAGTAAAAGCCGTGGCGATGCAAGAGCTCGGCGTGACTACCCTGCTCGACGATCCGGCCGGCGTCCATGACGACAATCGAATCCGCGTTGCGTATGGTCGACAGTCGGTGCGCGATCACAAAGCTGGTCCGCCCGTGCCTCAGACGGGCCATCGCGGCCTGGATCAGCACCTCAGTTCGCGTGTCGACGTTGCTTGTCGCCTCGTCGAGGATGAGGATGCTCGGGTCGGCGAGGAAAGCTCGGGCGATCGTCAGCAGCTGCCTCTGGCCCGAGGAGAGGTTGGATGCGTCCTCATCCAGGAGAGTGCCGTACCCGCCTGGCAGAGTGCGAACGAAGGAGTCGACATGGGCGGCTTTGGCGGCGGCCACCACGTCCTCGTCGGTCGCGCCCTCGCGTCCGTAGGCGATGTTGTCGCGGATCGTGCCGGCAAACAGCCAGGTGTCCTGCAAGACCATCCCGAAAACGCGGCGCACCTGGTCCCGGGAAAGATCGTTGGCATCGACGCCGTCCAGTTGAACGCGCCCCGAATCGATCTCGTAAAAGCGCATCAAGAGGTTGACGATCGTTGTCTTCCCGGCTCCGGTCGGACCGACAATCGCGATGGTCTGACCCGGATGCACCTCGAGGTTGAAGTCGGCGATCAGGGGCTTCTCAGGTTCGTACTGGAACTGCACATGCTCGAGCGAAACCCGTCCCGACCGCGAGGGCAGCTCGATACCGGTGGCCCTGTCCGGTACTTCTTCCTCGGCGGCCAGGAACTCGAAGACGCGCTCGGCTGAAGCCAGGCCCGACTGCAGGAGGTTCATCTGGCTCGCGATCTGCGTGATCGGCATCGTGAACTGGCGCGAGTACTGGATGAACGCCTGCACGTCGCCCAGCGACATGGTTCCCGAGGCGACCCGGTACCCACCGATCACCGCGATAGCGACGTAGTTGAGGTTGGCGAGAAACTGCAGCGCGGGCTGGATGATGCCGGAGAGGAACTGGGCGCGGAAGCTCGCCTGGTAAAGGTCCTGGTTCTGCCGGACGAACTCGTCGAGCGCCTTGCGCCGCCGGCCGAACACCTGGACCAGCGCATGGCCCGTATGCATCTCCTCGACGTGGCCGTTGAGAGTGCCAGTCAGCTTCCACTGCGCCGCAAACTCCTTTTGAGATCGCTTCGCGATCAGGATCGTCACACCGATGGACAGCGGAACTGTGACCAGCGAGATTGCGGCGAGCAGCGGGCTGATCGAGAACATCATGCCCAGCACACCGATGACCGTCAGGCCCGCGATGAGCAGCTGGCTCATGCCCTGTTGCAGCGTGGTGGTGACGTTGTCGATGTCGTTGGTGACCCGACTGAGGATGTCGCCGTGGGAGTGGCTGTCGAAGTACTTCAGCGGCAGCCGGGCCAGCTTGGCCTCGACGTCCCTGCGCATGCCGTAGACGGTGCGCTGCGCGACGCCGGCCATGATGTATCCCTGCGCCCAGGTGAACACCGACGCCAGCACGTATACCAGCACCGCGATCATCAGGATCTGGCCCAGCTGAGTGAAGTCGATGCCCTTGCCAGGCGTCACGTTCATGCCGGAGAGCATCTGCGCGATCTGTCCATGCCCCTGGGCCCTGAGCAAAGCGATCGCCTGGGCCTTGGTCATGCCCGCCGGCAGGTTCTTGCCGACGATGCCGTTGAAGATCACGTCGGTCGCGTTGCCGATGATCTTGGGGCCGATCACCGAGAAAGCGACGCTGGTCGAGCCCAGTAGCGCGACGAACGCGATCAGGTGCCACTCCGGCCGCAGCCGGCCGAGGAGCTGGCGCAGGGTCTTGCCCATGTTCCTGGTCTTCTGCGGCGGCGCTCCCATGCCCATCCAGCCGCCACCGAATCCTCCCCGGCCTGCCATCGGCCTGCCGCCAGGGCCTCCCATCGGCGGGTGCGCGCTCATGCCGCCTCCTCGCCGAGCTGCGATTCGACGATCTCGCGATACGGCTCGCAGGACGACATCAGCTCGTCGTGGGTGCCGAACCCCACCAACCGGCCGTCGTCCATCACGAGGATGCGGTGCGCATGCATGATCGTGCTCACCCTCTGCGCGACGATGACGACGGTGGCATTGAGTTTCTCGGACTCGAGGGCCGCCCGCAGGCGCGCATCGGTGCCGGCGTCCAGCGCGGAGAAGCAGTCGTCGAACAGATACACGACGGGGCGCTTGACGAGCGCGCGGGCGATCGCCAGGCGCTGCCGCTGCCCGCCCGAGACGTTGGTTCCGCCCTGGTCGATCGGAGCATCGAGGCCGCCGGCCATCGCCTCGACGAAGTCGCGAGCCTGGGCCACCTCCAGCGCGTGCCACAGCTCTTCATCAGTGGCTTCTTCTCGGCCGAAGCGCAGGTTCTGCCCGATCGTACCGCTGAACAGGTAGGCCCTCTGTGGGACGAGACCGACGGCGCTCCACAGGCCCTCGAGCGCCTGCTTGCGAACGTCCACCCCATTGACCCGAACCTCACCCGAGGTGGCGTCGAAGAAACGCGGGATCAGGTTCAGAAGAGTCGTCTTGCCCGAACCGGTGCCGCCGATGATCGCGGTCGTCTGGCCCGGCTGGAAGACGAAGGAAAGATCGCTCAGCACCGGGTGCTCGCCACCCGGGTAACCGAAGCTCACCCCACGGAACTCGACGACGCCGCTGGACGATGCCGGCAAAACCGGGTTCGCCGGGTCGGCGATCGACGGTTGGGTGCCCATCACCTCCACGATGCGGGCCGCGCTGGCTTCGGCGCGAGGCACGAGGATGACCATGGCGACCGCCATCATCACCGCGAACAGGATCTGCATGAGGTACATCAGGAAAGCGGTGAGGTTGCCGATGGGCATCTGTCCGCTGTCGACCAGCGCGCCGCCGAACCACAGCACGGCGATCGTGCTGACATTCATGATCCCCATGAGCGCCGGCATCGCCAGCACGAAGATGCGGTTCACCTTCAATGCGGTCGCGGTCAGGTCCGCGTTGGCGTTCTCGAATCGCTGCTGCTCGTACGACGTCCTGATGAAGGCGCGGATCACGCGAATGCCGGTGATTTGCTCGCGCAGCACCTGATTGATGCGGTCGATCTTGATCTGCATGGATCGAAACAGCGGAACGGCCTTGACGAGCATTACGCCGAGGATGGCGGCCATCACAGGGATGATCACGATCAGGAGGGCGGACAGCTTCACGTCCTCGCGCAAGGCCATGAACACGCCGCCGACCGCCATGATCGGAGCGCTGACCAGGATCGTCAGCGCAATCTGAACGAACAGCTGTATCTGCTGCACGTCGTTCGTATTGCGCGTGATTAGAGTCGGGGTACCCAACTTGTTCATCTCGCGGGCCGAAAAGCTCTGCACGCGTTCGAAGACCGCCGCACGGATATCCCGGCCGGCCCCCATCGAGGCCATCGAAGACCAGTACACCGCGACGATCGCGATGATCCCCAGGACCAGGGTGATGCCGAGCATGACGGCCCCCGTCCTCCAGATGTAGTTGATATCGCCCTTGACGACGCCGTTGTTGATGATGTCCGCGTTTAGATTCGGGAGGTAGAGGTTCGCGACCGCGGCCACCGTCGTCAGCGCGACGACGATGCTGACCTGGCGGGCGTATGGGCGCAGGTAATGACGCAGCAGCTTGATCAGCATGCGTTTCGCTTGTCCTCTTGAAGCGTCGACAGGAGCAGCCGAAGCCCACCCACGATGGTAGCCAGCTGACCGCCGGACAGAGGCTGGAGCGTCCGGATCAGAGTGCGGCGGTTCGCCGCGTGCCACGACTCCACGCGCCTGCGACCTGCGGCCGTGAGGTGCAACCGGACCAGACGGTTATCACTCGCATCCGCCTCCTTGCGCACGACGCCTAGCTCGACGAGACGAGCCATCATCACCGAGACATGGCTCTTCGGCGCATGTGAGAGGCGAGCGAGCTCGTTGATCGTTATGCCAGGTTGCCGTACCACCTCGCGCAGCATCGGCATATACAGGTACATGCGCGCCAGCGCCGTGCCCTTGGCCTGGCGAAAGTATTCGTCGTGCAGAGCTCGCTGCACCTCGCGCAGGAGGCGGGCTACATCTTCGGCGAGAGGAATCTCGGGATCGGCGCTGGGGGCCTTCTCGACGGCCGGCCTATCAACTGTTCTGACCCGAACGTTCACAAGAGAACGGTACCTCAAACCTGTGAGGCACCGGCAGGGCCGGACGGCCCAGAAAGCATGTGACTTCCTACACCGCAACAACCGCGGCCTGCTGAAGGGCGGGGGTTGTCCGTTGATATTGATGTGGGTGAAGCCAAATGGCGCGGGGTGCATGGGAATCGAGCCCACCCAGGAAGCCTCAGAAGCGCCCCGCCGACGGTTTCGAAGACCACGCGGCCGTTCATAGGCGACCGCTTAGGCGTTCTGCGCGTCTGCCGGGCGAACAGGCGGCGAGGCAGCACACGGACCAAGGAGCGGCGATCACGCGAACGCGCCATCATTTATTCGTGGCAAGGCTGCTGCGCGCGCGGGGAGAATCCCGCTCGCACCTGCGCGAGCTGATCGGCCTGCCCGCGCCGGTCCTAGCCCCCGGATGCTACGACGCCCTCAGCGCTCGCCTCGTCGAGGAGGCCGGGTTCCCGGCTGCTTACATGACCGGCTTTGGTTCCTCGGCCGGCTACTTGGGCCGGCCGGACGTTGGGCTGATGACGATGCAGGAAATGGTCGACATCGCTCGTCGCATCGTGGATGCGGTCGGCATTCCCGTGATCGCCGACGCCGACACTGGATACGGCAACCCGATCAACGTCATCCGGACCGTGCAGGCGTACGAAAGTGCCGGGGTGGCGGCGATCCACATCGAGGACCAGGTGGCGCCGAAAAAGTGCGGGCACATGGAAGGCAAGCGGCTCATCCGGCCCGAAGAGATGGCGGCCAAGATCCGCGCCGCGGTTGACGCGCGAAGCTCGCCAGACTTCCTGCTCATCGCTCGAACCGACGCCCGCGCAGTCGAAGGCCTGGACGCCGCAATCGAACGAGCACGGCTCTACCGCGAGGCCGGCGCCGACATCCTTTTCGTCGAGGCACCTCAATCGGAGGCGGAGATACGCGCTGTCGCAGCCGCTTTCCCGCAGGTCCCGCTTCTTTTCAACTATGCGGAGGGGGGCAAGACACCTCCGGTTGAACACAGTCTGCTCATGGAGCTGGGCTTCGCTATCATCATCTTTCCGATCAGCACGGTGCTCGCCGCAACCAAGGCTATGCGCAGCGTGCTGAAACGGATCAAGGAGGATGGATCTCCTATCGGCGTCCTCCCCGATCTGCCCAGTTTCGGCGATTTCGTGGACTTCATCGGCTTGCCTGAGATTCTTGAACTTGAGCAGCAGTACAAAGCAGTAAAGATGGAGGGGGACCAATGAGCGAGACGTTTAACAAGTCCAGCATCAGCACCGAGTTGGCGCACCGGATCGTCGCCGCAGCCGAGGCAAAGGCGAAGGAGATGGCTCATCCATTCGTGATCGCCGTCTGCGACGAGAGCGGCGTGCTGAAGGCCTTCAGCCGGATGGATGGTGCCGCCCTCCTCAGTGTTCAAATCGCCCAGGACAAGGCCTACACGGCAGTCGGCTTCGGCCTATCCACCGACGGCTGGCACGAATTCATCAAGAACGATCCGCCGCTGGCAGCCGGCGCCGTCGGAGGGATTGACCGGCTCGTCGTCTTTGGAGGTGGATACCCGATCAAGGCCGGCGACGTGATCGTCGGCGCGATCGGCGTCAGCGGCGGCCACTACAAGCAGGACATGGAGGTCGCCCAGGCAGGGCTCGCGGCAATCCGCTAGCACGGCTGCGTCGAGCCTTCTACAACCCGGTAAACCATCGCGCCTGCCGTACAGAGGCTCGCGAACTCGTGGCCAGCTGTGGGGGCTTCTATAGGCTGTCAACCCCCTGAACGGGCTTGAAGATCCTCTGCGTCAGGTGACGCCTTAGGCGACGTCAGATCTCACGGTCATTCTCGACCGGCGCTTGGCGGAGTTCACCACGTCGATGAGAGAGCACCTTCAACGGATTTACTTGCGCCGCCCTACACCGGCTTCTTCCCGCTCTCGATCTCAATCGTGAGTTCGTTCACGCCCCAGACGCCGCCCTCGACTCCTCGCAAATTCTGCTGCCAGGAGATCGTGTCAGACCGTGCTTGTCAGGGTCGGCGTCGCTCAGCTAGCAGCGGATCTGCCAACCGAACGCCGCCAAATGAGGATGGCCACCGACATCACCAGGATGAGGCTGACGAGGATGATCAGCTCGGCGCCCTGCTGGTCAAAGCGGAACTGGGTTCCCGACTCGGCGGTGAGCAGGAGCACGCGCCGAATCGCTGCGATCAGTCCGACGATCAAGAAGGGCTCGGCTGTCAGCTCGTGGCCGTGGAGGGTGATGCGCACGGTATGCAGCAGCTCGACGACCATGAAAAGGATGAGGCCGCGGTCGAGGAGACTGAGGACGATGCTAAGCGAGTCCGAAGAGTGCTGGAGATCGGCGATGCTCGAGGAGACGGCGCTCCAGACGAGGAGCAGCGCCGTCACCGCCAGCAGGATCGCGACCAACGAGTACATGGCGTCCTCTAAGCGGTCGATGGCGCTGACGACTTTCAAGCGCATGGGCACCAGCTACTGTCCCACACCGGATGTCGCTGTATACGCGACGACCCGGTGGTAGATGGGTCACGGTTCATGCGGCTGCCACCGACTGAGGGCATATCTGGAAGACGGAGTAGGTCAACGTATGGGAGTCGGGTCACCGCCACCGCCGACATAGAACACCGTACCTGGCGGGGCAATAGGCTCGACTCTATCCCCGTATCAACCGCGGACCGTGGTAGTCGAACTTCCAATCGAAGGAGATGTTGGAAATGATCAATGGGGCTCACGCAATCATCTTCAGCAGCGACGCCGACGCCGATCGGGCGTTCTTCAAGGATGTGCTCGGGCTTGGCTTCGTAGACGCGGGAGGCGGCTGGCTGATCTTCGCCCTTCCGCCCGCCGAGGTCGCGGTGCACCCCGCCCAGCCCGGCAAACCAGGCCAGGCGCTCTATCTACTGTGCGAAGACATCGATAGCGCTGTGATGGAGCCTGAGAGCAAGGGCGTCTCAGTCGAGCGCCCGTTCTACGACGAGCCGTGGGGGCGTCTGGTGTTCGTCCATTTGCCAGGCGGGGGTAAGCTCGGGTTCTACCAGGCGCGGCACCCGCACCCAGCCAACGCGTCGGGATAGCCAGTCGGTGCAGGCCTCCGGGAACTCGATGATTCGGACTGGAACAACTCCGTCGGCGCGCTGCGGATTCCAGACAAGTACCGAGTGTCTGTGTTCGAAACCGGGCGATGCGGACGACCGATTTCAGAAATTACTTGGGCGGGCTGCTAGCGGGCACGTCCCTTCCAGC
>DATBZP010000109.1:0-2734 GCA_036513135.1 Candidatus Dormiibacterota bacterium
CGGAGCATTGTGACCGCGCGCACGCACGCCGACAACCACGGCGCCATCATTGCGGCGACCGACTTCGACATCACCAAGTTCGCGCGCGACACGTACGCGTACGCCTGGCCGCGCGACGGCGCCCTTGTGGCCAACGCCCTCGACCGCGCCGGCCACGAGGACATCACGCGCCAGTTCTTCCAGTTCTGCCAGCAAGCGCTCGTAGAAGAGGGATTCTTCCTCCACAAGTACACGCCTTATTGCTTACCTGGCAGCTCGTGGCTTCCCTGGGTCGATTCGCACGGAGTGCGCACGCTCCCGATCCAGGAAGACGAGACGGGCCTGGTGCTTTGGGCGCTCTGGCAGCACTACCGAATTCACGGCAACCTCGACTTCGTGGTCGGCCTCTATACGACGCTGGTCGTGCCCGCCGCCGAATGGATGGTCTCGTACGTAGACGAGAGGAACGGCCTCTTGATGCCGTCCTGGGACCTGTGGGAGGAGCGCTGGGGCGTCCACGCCTTCACGGTGGGTGCCGTCTGGGGCGGCCTTGACGCGGCCCGGAACTTCGCCGATCTCTTCGGCGACGTCGCGGCATACGTCAGGTACCGGGAGGCTGCCGACCGTCTACGCAAAGCGGCTGACGATCACCTGTACAGCTCCGACCTGGGTCGCTTCGCTCGCCGCATCGCAGTGGAGGACGACGGCACGCAGACGGTCGACATGGTCCTCGACAGCGCGATCTACGGCCTGTGGCGTTTTGGGATGTATCCGGCCGGCGACCCGCGGATCACGGAAACCATGACTGCGATTCGCGACCAGCTTTCGAACAAGGCCGCGACTGGAGGCATTGCGAGGTACCAGGACGACTACTACTTCAAGGTCGAATCAGATACGAAGAGAGTTCCGGGCAATCCCTGGTTCATGTGCACGCTGTGGCTCGCTCAGTGGTACATCGCGATCGCCAAGGACATCCACGACCTCAAGCCCGCGCGCGACATCATCAACTGGGTGGCCGCGCACCAGATCCCGGGCGGACTGCTCTCGGAGCAGCTCGACCCCAACACCGGTGCGCCCTTGTCGGTCTCGCCGCTCACCTGGTCTCACGCCGAGCTGATCGTCACGGTGGACGAGTTCTGCCGCAGGTCCGAGCACCTGCGCCGGTCAGCGATCTCGACCGTAGCGCCGAAACCGCGCACCTCCTAGCCAAAGCGTGGCCAGTAGGCCGGATTTACTCCGGCCGTCCCCGACGCCCTTTTTGCCGCCTGAGCGTCGCGCGGAGTGACTACTTAGTTAAGTCCCATCCTTAGGGGAAGGTGAGCAGGGCCGCGAAGCGGCCCGATGAGCGGAAACCGCCGAGGTTCCCGCTCATAAAGGAATGTTTCCGTGCTTGCGTGGCGGTCGTTCCACCGTCTTGCGCAGGCAGAGCTGGAGGCCGCGCACGAGCTCGCGTCTCGTCTGGCTCGGTTCGATCACGTCGTCGATGTAGCCCCGCTCTGCCGCCACGTATGGATTGGCGAACCGCGCCGTGTACTCGGCGACGAGCTCCTTGCGCCGGCCGGCCGGGTCCTTCGCGCCCGCGAGGTCGCGCTTGTAGATGATGTTCACGGCGGCCTCGGGCCCCATGACCGCGATCTCGGCGGTCGGCCAGGCGAGGTTCAGGTCCGCGCCCATCTGCTTGGGGGACATGACGCAGTAGGCTCCGCCGTAGTCCTTCCGCGTGATCACCGTCAGCTTAGGAACCGTCGCCTCCGCGTACGCGTAGAGCAGCTTGGCGCCATGCCGGATGATCCCGCCGTGCTCCTGGTCGCGCCCGGGTAGGTAGCCAGGAACGTCGACGAACGAGATGATCGGGATGCCAAAGGCGTCGCAGAAGCGGATGAACCTCGCCGCTTTGACGGAGGCGTTGATGTCGATCGCACCCGCCAGCACCTTGGGCTGGTTGCCCACGATTCCCACCACGTGCCCGCCGAGCCGCCCGAGGCCGATGACGATGTTGGGCGCGAAGAAGGGCTGGACCTCGAAGAACTCGCGATTGTCGAGCACACGCGCGACGAGCTGGCGCATGTCGTACGGCTTGTTGGGTGACTCCGGAACGATCGTCTGCAGCTCAGGGTCGGCTCGCTCGAGGTCGTCGGTGGTGGGGACGAACGGCGGCCGATCGCCGTTGGAGGAGGGCAGGAAGGACAGGAGCTTCCGGACGCCTGCGGCGCAGGCCTGCTCGGTCCGGGGTAAGAAATGAGCCACGCCCGACGTCGCGTTGTGCACGTCGCCGCCACCCAGCTCATCAAAGGAAACCGACTCGCCGGTGACCACGCGGATCACCTCCGGGCCGGTGATGAACATGTATCCCTGCCCCGCGACGATGAAGATGAAATCGGTGATCGCGGGCGAGTAAACCGCTCCGCCGGTGCACGGTCCGGCGATGATGCTGATCTGCGGTATCACCCCAGATGACCGCACGTTGCGCAGGAAGATGTCTGCGTAGCCCGCGAGCGCGACCACGCCCTCCTGTATGCGCGCGCCTCCGGAATCGTTGATGCCGATGATCGGCACACGGTTGCGCAGAGCCAGCTCCTGGACCTTGACGATCTTCTCCGCTGTGACCTCGCCCAGGGAACCGCCGAAAACTGTCGCGTCGTACGCGTAAACCGCGACCGGGCGGCGATCGATCTCGCCGAAACCGGCGACCACGCCGTCACCCGAGATCCGGCGCTCATCCATGCCGAACCCGTGCGCGCGATGTTTCGCGAAC
>DATBZP010000110.1:0-9396 GCA_036513135.1 Candidatus Dormiibacterota bacterium
CACCGAAGAGTCCCAGCCCGTGACCCAGCGCAACGCGGCTGGCGAGGAATCCCGCCACCAGTCCTACAAGGCACCAGATCAGGATCGTGGTCCAGTCCAGGTTGATCGCGGTCCCGTTGATGGTTATAGCCATGCCATTGAGGCGCCGAGCACCGCTTACACGATGGCCGGTCTTCCGTAACAAACGCCGCAACTTCGGACAGCGTCTGTGTCACCGCGGGATGAGACTGTGCGGTGGGAGGCTGTAGCCTGGCTACCGGCCCGTGAGAGACATCGACAGGAGTGAGCCACATGTCCGAGAAGGAAAGGGTTGGAATCACATCGCTTCTACCTCGACACGAGCACGGCCTGACGGGGCGCTAGGCCAGGGATTCCACCCACTGGCGATGCAGTGAGCCGTAGCGCCCGGTGCCCTCGCGCAGGTCGGACGGCGCGCCGTCCTCAACCACCCGGCCGCCGTCGATCACCAGCACCCTGTCCGCGATGTCGACGGTCGACAGGCGGTGCGCGATGATCACGGCGGTGCGGCCGCGCAGCAGGGTTCGCAGCGCTCGCTGAACGAGCCGCTCCGACGGTAGGTCCAGCGAGGACGTTGCCTCGTCCAGGATGAGGACCCTCGGGTCGGCCAGGAAAGCGCGAGCGAAGGCGACGAGCTGCCGCTGGCCTGAGGAAAGGCGTACCCCGCGACGCCGCACGTCGGTGTCGTACCCGTTGGGCATCGCACTGATGAAGTCGTGGGCGCCGATCGCGCGTGCGGCGGCTACCATGTCCTCCCGCGACGCGCCCGGCCTTCCGAACAACAGGTTTTCTCCCACAGTGCCAGAGAAGAGAAAGGTCTCCTGCGTCACCATCGCGACGGCCTTGCGCAGGTCACCCACCGCGATCGACCTCAGGTCGACGCCGTCGAGAGTCAGCCGCCCGACCGTGGGGTCGTAGAAGCGCGCCATGAGCCGCGCCATCGTGGTCTTGCCCGCTCCCGTCTCACCTACGACAGCGACGATCTGCCCGGCCGGGATGCTCAGGTCGACGTCGTGCAGCACCGGCTTGTCGCGATAGGCGAACGTGACCTGCTCGAAAGCGATCGCGCCTTTGACCTCGCCCATGCTCACAGGTGTCTCGGGCTCAGGCACGGTGGGCGTCTCCTCTATGACTCCGGCCAGCTTTTCCAGGGCCGCGCCCGCGGCCTGAAACACGTTGTAGAACTGCGACAGATCCTGCATGGGCTCGAAGAACTGCCGTAGATAGAGGACGAAAGCAGTCAGCACTCCGAGCGTCACCTGGCCCTGCACCACGAGGTAGCCGCCGAACAGGAGTACCGACGTGGTCGTGAGCCGGCCGAGCAGGTTGATCGCCGGGCCGAAGATCGATGCCAGGCGGTTCGACCAGATGTTGGCGTCCCGGTAGCGGCCGTTGACGTCCTCGAAGATCTCCTGGTTTCGAGCTTCACGCCGGAATGCATGGACCGCCCTGATCCCACCCAACGATTCGACGTAGTGCACGATCACGAGCACGATCGCGCGACGGACCGCTCGGTAGGAGCGGGCCGAGTTGCTCCGGAACCAGTACGTCAGAGCGACCACCAGAGGCATGGCGACCAACGTGACCATGCCAAGACGCGTGTCGAGTCGCAGGAGGATCACGATGATCGCGACGACCGAGATCAGCGACGTGATCACCGAAGTGAGTCCGGTGGCCAGCAGCTCGTTGAGCGCGTCGATGTCCGAGGTCAGGCGCGAGATGATGCGCCCCGACGTGTAGCGCTCGTAGAACGAAAGCGAGAGCGCCTGCACGTGGGCGAACAGAGTCTTGCGGAGGTCGAACAGCACGTCCGCGCCGATGCTGCCCGACAGGCGCAGGAACGCGTAATTGGCGACGGCGTTGACGGCCAACGCGAGCAAGAGCACAGAGACGATCACCTCGAGGGTTCCAAGGTTGCCGCTGCCGCCTGGACGGATGCCTTTGTCGATGCCCAGACCGACCAGGTACGGCAGTGCGAGGTAGGCCGCGGACCGCACGAGGATGAGCAATCCTGCCAGCCCGATCCGCCAGCGGTAGGGCCGGGCAAGTCCCGTGAGCAGGCGGCGGCTGCGCCGGCGAAGCAGGCCGGCGACGCTTGGCGAGAACTCGTCGATCTCCTCCGAGGCGACGCCGCGCCACCGGTCAGTTGGAGGCGCGCCCACCGCGCGCGCGGCGGAATCCACCGCGCTCAAGCAGGCACCTCCTCAGCGCCTTTTTGGGGTCCCCGCGAGCTCACTGCGGAGCCTCCCTTTTCGCGCGGTTCCAGCTCGTACTCCTGTGAAAGCAGCGCGCGGTACAGGTCGTTCGATTGCATCAGCTCGGTATGAGTTCCCACCGCCGCGATGGTCCCGCCGTCGAGCAGCGCGACTCGATCGGCGAGCGCCAGTGTCGAAGGCCGGTGGACGACAAGGAGCCCGGTGACGCCTTCGAGGACTCGTGCAAGCGCCTCTTCGATCACGGCTTCCGTGTGCACGTCCACCGACGAGAGGGGATCGTCGAGCACCAGCACAGCCGGTCCGCCGAGCACGGCTCGAGCCAGCGCAAGCCTTTGCCGCTGGCCGCCCGAAAGTGTGTAACCCTGCTCGCCGACGCGGGTCTCGAGACCCCAGGGCAGGTCCCAGACGAATCCCGCCTGGGCGACATCGAGCGCGCGCTTCAACTCCTCGTCTGAAGTGATCGGCCTGCCCATGACGAGGTTCTCGTGGACCGAGGCCGAGAAGAGGATTGGATCCTCGAACGCGACGCCGATGTGCGAGCGCAGGGAACGAAGCTGCAGGTCGCGCACGTCGATGCCGTCGAGCAGGATGCTGCCCTCGTCGACGTCGTACAGCCGAGGCAGGAGATTGGCCAGCGTGGTCTTGCCGCTCCCGGTGCGACCAACGATGCCGACAGTCTCACCCGGCTCGATGACCAGGTTGAGGTCGCGCAGGATCCACTCGTTGGACTTCGGGTACTTGAAGCCGACCCCGCGAAGCTCGATATGTCCGCGGCTGCGCTCCAGGGTGCGGGCACCGGGGTGGTCGGCGATCTCTGGGCGCGAGTCGAGCACCTCGTTCAGCCGCTGGGAGGCGGTCTGGCACTCCTCGCTCATCGACATCACCCAGCCGATGGCGTCCATCGGCCACGTGAGCATGAAGACGTAGCTCATGAACGCGATCAGGCCGCCGATGGTCAGCGTCCCCTGGACCACGTTGATGCCGCCCAGCAGCAGGACTGCGACGAGCGAGAGATTCGGCAGGAAGTTGAGCTGCGTCCACAGCAGTGCGCGCGCCTTGATTCCTTCGAGGCTGGTGGCGCGCAGCAGCGCGGCCTGGTCCTCGAAGCGCTTCTGCATCAGCGGCATGCGACCGAACGCCTTGATGATCCGAACGCCAGTGGCCATCTCCTCGATGATCGTGGTGAGATCGCCCTGCTGATCCTGCAGTCGCCGTGCGATCGGCCTGTATTTCTGGTGGAACTTGTTGCTGAAGTAGGCGATCGGCAGCATGCACACCACGACGACCAGAGCCAGCTTCCAGTCCAGCTGAAGCATGAGTACGACGACGACCGCGAACGTGACGATCGTCTGCAGGAACCAGATCAAGCCGAAGCTCACGAAGCGGCGCACCGTGCCGATGTCGGACACGGCGCGCGACAGCAGCTGTCCCGACTGCCAGTTGTCGTGGAAGGCCACTTGCAGGCCCTGGAGATGTGCGTAGAAGTCGTTGCGGAGGTCTGTCTCCATGTGCAGCGAGACGACGCCCGAATAGTTGCGACGTAGGAAGATGAGGACGAACTCCAGCAACGCAATCAGAACCAGCACGCCGGCCATCTGCTCAAGCTGGTCCAGCTGGTGATGTGTGACGGGCCCGTCGATGATGTACTGGATGATCTTTGGGATGGATGCGGCCGTGGCAAGGCTGCCAAGCTGCGCCAGTCCGAAGACGACGACGAGCCCGACGTACGGCCGCAGGTACGGGAGATAGCGCTTCAGCGCCAACAGACCCAAGGCGGTAGAAATCCTTCGCGCCCGCCAGGCGCGCGCGGGGCGCACTTTTCGCATAGGCGCACGAAACTATCGGGGGCGGGAGCCGATTAGTTTACCGCGTGCTTAGTCTGTCGTTAACTCCGCCAGGTCGCGCATCGAGACCATGCCGATCACCTCTCCCCTCTCCACCACCGGCAGGTGACGGAACCCGTTGTCGAGCATCGTCCTCAATGCCGTGTCGACCTCCTCGTCGGGGCTCACCGTCTTCGGGTCGCGCGTCATCCACGAAGAAACCTGGTGGTCGGGCGCGTCATGCGAGTGGGAGATCGCCCGCACAGTGTCCCGCTCGGTGAAGATACCGATGAGCTTGCCGTCCTCCATGACGAGAGCCGAGCCGATCCTGTGCCGGGCCATCAGCGAGATCGCCTCTCCAAGCGTCGTCGAGGGGTTCACGGAATAGAGGCTTGCCTTCATGACCTCGCGAACTGTGGACACCCCGGGATTCTATTCCGACATCGGACGGCGGCACCGCTGCGGCCGCGATCTTGGGCGGGTCAAGATGCCGTGGCGATGATCCCCCCACCGAGGACACGGCTGCCCGAGTAGAGCACGGCGGCCTGGCCGGGCGCCGCACCGAGAAACGGCTCGTCGAGGGACAACCGTCCCGCCCGGTACACGCCCGGGATTGGCGGGGCATGGTACCGAAGCCTCGCCTCGCACCGCGCGGGTTCACGCACCGACCCGTTGATGAAGCTGACATCCCGCAAATCGACCTCGCGCACGGCGAGCTCCTGCTTGCGGCCGACGACCAGCCGGTTCGAGGGCGCGTCCACGCGCACCACGTACCACGGCCCCGCTTCGCTCAGGTTGCCGAAGCCACTTCGCTGCCCCACCGTGTAGAGCGCGGTGCCGCGATGCGTGCCGAGCTCGCGCCCGCTCGAGTCGACGACCGCGCCGGCACGGATGGGAAGCCGGTTCGCGAGGTAGCGTGCCGTTTCTCCGCGCGGCACAAAGCAGATCTCCTGGCTCTCGGCTTTGTTCGCAACCGGAAGCCCGAACTCTCGGGCATGCTCGCGAACCTCGCGCTTGGTCATTCCTCCCAGAGGGAAAAGGATGCTCCCAAGGCGCTCCCGATCGAGGTGATAGAGCATGTAGGACTGGTCCTTGGCGTCATCGAGCGCCGTGTGGAGCTCGGGACCATCGGTGCCGTTGACGATCCTGGCGTAGTGACCGGTCGCAAGGCGGTCGAAACCAAGCTCCAGCACCCGGCCGAGCATGAGGTCGAAGCGCACGAAGGCGTTGCACCGCACGCAGGGATTCGGCGTCCGGCCCTCGAGATAGTCGCGGTGAAACGGTTCGATGACCCGCTCGCCGAACTCCTTCTCGAGGTTCCAGCAGTAATAAGGAATGCCAAGCAGCGACGCGACACGCCGCGCGTCCTCCACGGCCGAGAGAGAGCAGCACCCACCGTGCCGCGACGCTTCCTCGGAATCGTCGCGCGGCCATTGCTGAAGTGTGACGCCGATTACATCATGGCCCTGGGCCTGGAGCAATGCGGCCGCGACCGACGAGTCGACGCCGCCTGACATCGCAACGGCGACTTTCATTGGTGCGCACCGACGATTTGGCGAGCCACGATCTCCGCATCCTCGCCCACGCCGTACAGGATCGTCGAGCTGTTATTCCGCATGAAGTGCACGCCCATGAAATACAAGCCTGGCACGGACGTGGCGCCATCTGTTTGGACCGGAAAGCCGAGATCGTCGAACACCGGGAATTTCACCCACCCATAGTCCGGCCGGTAGCCGCTGGTCCAGATCACCGTCCCCAGTCCTATCTGGTTGACATCCAGCTCGGTCGGCGTCGTAATCCTGAATGGTTCCGGCCAATTGAAATCGGGCACGGGACGATCCATCGCGACGCAGCAGTTCTCGATGTACTTCCAGAAGTCCCTCGCCCGTGCGTCGCCAAAATCCACGCTAGCGGCAACGTCGTCGGCGAAATAGATCTTTGATCCAACCGCACCCGCGAAGTGGCCGACGAGGTTGACCCCTTTGGAGTGCAGCGTTCGGTAGTGCAGGTCATGCCCGCCGCGACCGCCGCTCGACTGCACGTTGCCGATCAATCGCGCAGCAGGTGAAGGCAGCGTTTTGAAGGACCGGGTGAGGAACCCCGAATCGGCCGACCACCGTACGAAGTCGCGGCCTCCGATGCGGCGCGTCGTCCAGGCACATCGCCCGCAAGACAGGTAAACGGTCCGGCCGGAGTCGTGCAGCTCTTCAGCGAGCTGGCAACCCGTCTGCGCGCTGCCGACGACGAGTACGGGCCCGGGGGGCAGATCGGCCGGGTTCCGATAGTCCTCCGCAAGTATCTGATGCACGTCTTGGCGGAACTGTTCCCAACCGGCAGGACGGTAAGCGCGCTGATACGCGCCAGTCGCCACCACCACCTGCCGAGCCTTCACATTTCCCGAAGGCAGCGTGAGCAGGAAGCCACTGTCGGTGGCTTCGACGGACGTGACTGCGCTGCCTTCCTCGACTGGGGCCTCAAACGAGGTCGCCCATGACTGGAAGTAGTCGACGAGCTCAGGCAGCGGCATGAACCCATCGGGATCTGGCCCGACGTACGTCGCGCCGGGCAGCCGCACGCTCCAGTTGGGAGTGACCAGGCAGAAGGAGTCCCAGCGCCGACTGCGCCAGGTCTCGGCGACGCGCCCGGTCTCGAGCACGACGTGGTCGACCTTGGCCTGGGTGAGATACCAGCTCGTGGCAAGCCCGGCTTGCCCCGCGCCGATGATCGCGACGTCGAAGCTGCCCTTCATTCCGGCGGCAATCGTAATGGGAGCTAAGCTCCCACCCAGTGAAGCTGAGCGACGTCCAGGCCGGTCGCATCGGGGAGTACCTGCTCGCCGTATACGCCATGCTCACCTCGAGCGGCGAGCTGGTGCCGTTTCATGTCGAGGCCGACGACGACCATCGCGACCTGGTCGTCGCCGCCAAGGGCAAGAGCGCATTTGCGTCGCTGCAGGCCAAGGCTTGCTTCGCACTTGGAGCGTCAGGATTCGTGCAGTCGAACGCCACCTACTTTGCAAGCTCAATTCCGACCGACCCCTCCTGGATCTACGTGGTGGTGCTCGTCCTGGACCTCGCGCCGGTCGTGTGGTGGCTTGTGCCCGCGCCGGACTTCAACCGCCTCACGTCACGCGCGCCGGCCCGCCAGGGTCGCAAGGTCGAGCTCCACTTTCGCGCCCACCCGACCGGGATAGACGCCTTCGCGCCATTCCGCACCGAGACCAGGGACATCGGGCCGCGCCTGCTCGAGGTCATCGCCGCGTTGCCTCCTGCGACCAAGCCTTTGCCGGGCGCACGCCTGCTGATCAGAAGACGCTGAACTCACCTCCCCGCTTGCCGGCGAGGTGGCGCGAAGCGCCGGTGGGGGAATACGAACCCGCGATCCCTACTCGACCAGGTCCCCTTCGGCAGGCTCGACCTTGACCCCTCGCGATTCGAGGTAGGCCACGCCCCGGTCCAGCTCTTCCGGCTCGCCTGAGATCTCGAGCAGCACCCAGCCCTGGTCTTTTGTGACGTCGGCTCGGCGGATGTTGGTTACCAGTGCGAACTGCTTGCCGAGCTGGTAGATCACCGGCTCCTTCACCATGGCCGGACCAAAGATGAGTTTCAGCCGGCGGCGCCCCATACGCGGAGTCTAATGTCGGAAGGCGCCCCCGGCGACGGCGGGCACGATCGAGATCTCGTCTTTGGCGCCGACTTTCGCCTTGAGACCGGAGCCAAGCCGGACGTCCTCGTCGTTGAGGTACACGTTGACGAACTGACGCAGCTCGCCGTTCTCGTCAAGCAAGCGGTCCTTGAAACCCGGATACCGCGCGTCGAGCGCGGCGATCGCCGTCATGAGGTCAGTGGCGTCGACGTCCACCGTGGTCTGGCCGTCCGAAAGACGGCGCAGCGGGCCTGGGATGCGGAACTGCGGCATTAGATGTTCACCTTCTCGCGAAACGACTTTAGCGTCGGTTCTATTTCCACGCGGCGCGCATGGCCGTTGGCCGAAGCCAGCACGTCGGCAGTCTTGAGGCCGTGACCGGTGACGTAGGCAACCACCACCTCATCGCCGTTCCATCGCCCCGCCCGCGCGAGCTTCGCCAGGACGCCGATCGTCACGCCGCCGGCCGCTTCGGTGAATATGCCCTCGGTCCGGGCGAGTAGGCGGATCCCTTCGACGATCTCCTCTTCCGAGACGGCTTCGATCACGCCGCCGGTCTCGAGCGCGATCCGGTTCACGTACATCCCGTCGGACGGGTTGCCGATAGCGATCGAGCGGGCGATCGTGGCGGGCCTCACGGGCAGCACCCTCTCCGGAGTGTCGGATTTGAACGCGTTGTAGACCGGGGCACAGCCGAGCGCCTGGGCGCCGGTGAACTTCGGCACGCGATCTTCGTGGACAAGCCCATATTCGACCAGCTCTTTTGCTGCCTGGCGATGGCGGACGAACTGGCAGCCGCTCGCGATCGGGATGATGATCTCGTCCGGCAATTTCCAGCCTAGCTGCTCCGCCGTCTCGAATGTCAGCGTCTTGGATCCCTCCGCATAGAACGGCCGGATGTTGATGTTGCAGAAGGCCCACGGTGTCGACTCCACAAGCTGGCTGCAGAGCCGGTTGACCTCGTCGTAATTGCCTCGAACCGCGACCACGTTGGGATCGAAGACTCCGATGCTCACGATCTTCGCCGGCTCGAGGTCGACCGGGATGAACACGAAGCACTCGAGGCCGGCCCGCGCGGCATACGCCGCCACCGCGTTGGCAAGGTTGCCGGTGGACGCGCACGCGATGGTTTCGAAGCCGTTGGACCGCGCCCAGCTGATGGCGACCGACACCACGCGGTCTTTGAACGAGTTGGTCGGGTTCATGCTGTCGTTCTTGAGGTAAAGGTTCTTGAGTCCGAGCTCAGCCCCGAGGCGGTCCGCCTTCACGAGTGGCGTCAACCCCTCACCCAGCGTGACCAGCTGCGCCGAATCCTCGACCGGCAGCAGGTCCCGGTAGCGCCACATCGACTTGGGACCTTGCTCGATGCGCTGCCGGCTCACCACCTTCTTCAGGGCGGCCTGGTCGTAGACCACATCCAGGGGCCCAAAGCACATCTCGCAGACATGTGTCGCCTGCAATTCGTACTCTGCGCCGCACTCGCGACAACGCAACCCCAGAAGCTTGGACACGGGCTCAGTTTAGGACGGGAGCTTTGTAGCTAGTCGGGTCCCCGCGGCGAAGGACCGAAGGTAACCGTCGGCGGGATGGTCAGCATCCGGCCGTCGTCGCCTCGGACCAATTGCCAGTTGCCCTCGTGCACCATCCAGTGATGCCGGTGACAGAGAAGGATCAGGTTGTCGAGATCTGTCGTC
>DATBZP010000111.1:0-35837 GCA_036513135.1 Candidatus Dormiibacterota bacterium
CGTCCAGCACCAGGACTTGCGGCTCGACCGCCAGCGCGCGCGCGATGCCGACCCGCTGGCGTTGACCCCCCGACATCTCGTGTGGGTAGCGGCCGCCGTAGGCTGGGCTGAGGCCGACCTGCTCGAGCAGCTCCAAGACCCGTTGCCGTTCCAGCTCACGGCCCTTTGCCAGGCGGTGAACCCGGACCACTTCGATCAGCGTCTCGGCGACGGTCAGCCGCGGATTCAAGGAAGCGTACGGATCCTGAAGCACCATCTGGATCCGTCGCCGGATGGCGCGGAGCTGGTGCCCACCCAGGCCCGCGAGGTCAGTCCCCTCCAGTTCAACTCTGCCCGAGCTGGGCTCCTCAAGGCGGAGTAGAAGCCGGGCCAGCGTGGACTTGCCACAGCCCGACTCCCCAACCACTCCGAGCGTCTCTCCCTTCGACACTTCGAGGGTGACACCGGCGAGCGCTGTGACCTGGCCGCCGCCGCCCCGAACCGGGTAGCGCTTCCAGAGCTCGATCGCGCTCAGCATCACGTCCACTCCTCGCGCGGGACCCAGCAGGCGGAGAGGCTGGCGTGGCGGGGCATGAGGGGAGGGTCCTCCAGGCACTTGTCGACTGCCTGCGAGCAGCGGGGCCGGAAGCTGCATCCCTGGGGCACGGAGCCAGGGGCGGGAGGAGCGCCGCCGATCTGGGCGAGTGGCGCACGCTCGATGTCCCCGGCGTGGGGCAGCGAGGCCAGCAGGCCGGCCGTGTATGGATGTTGCGGCGCGGCGAAGAGCTCCCGAACCGGCGCGTCCTCCACGATCCGGCCGGCGTACATCACCAGGACCCGGGTCACCAGCTGGGCAACCACTCCGAGGTCGTGGGTGATCCAGATCGTGGCCATCTGGGTGCCACGCTGGCGCTCGCGGATCAGGGCCAGGATCTGTTCCTGGATGGTCACGTCGAGGGCGGTTGTCGGCTCGTCGGCGATCAAGAGCTTGGGCCCGGTGACCAGCGCCGTTGCGATCATGGCTCGCTGCCGCATCCCACCGGAGAACTCGTGCGGGTATGCGCGGGCGGTGCGATCAGGGTCCGGAATCCCGACCCTGGCGAGCTCCTTTCGGGCCCTGAGGGCCGCCTCCTTTCCACCGACGCCGTGGGCGGTGAGCGACTCGGCCACCTGGTCGCCGATCCGCATCATCGGGTTCAGCGAGGTCATCGGGTCCTGGTAGATCATTGCCATCTCCGCTCCGCGCAGCTGGCGGAGGCGGCTCTCCGGCATCCCCCGCAGCTCGTGCCCGCTGAACCGCACGTCCCCCGACGGGCTGCTGAGGCCCGGGCCGAGGAGCCCCATCACCGCCAGCATCGTCAGCGACTTCCCGCTGCCGCTCTCTCCAACCAGCGCCACCGACTCTCCCTCCCGGACCTCGAAGGAGACTCCGCGGACAATCTCCTGGCTGCCGCCGCGCCGGCTTGACACCACCCTCAGATCAGTGACCTCCAGGAGGGCCTCCATCAGCGCTCCTGGGTTGGGTCGAGGGCATCTCGAAGGCCGTCGCCGAGAAGGTTCAGCCCGACCACCGCGATCACGATCACCAGTGCCGGGGCGAACAGGGTCCAGGGCGCCACCACCGCCAGCGACTTGGCTTCGCTGACCATCTGGCCGAGGGAGGGGGCGGGGGGCGGCTGACCAAGGCCGAGAAAGCTCAGGCTCGATTCGGTGAGGATCGCCCAGGAGAGAGCGAGGGTGATCTGCACGATGACGATCGAGCTGATGTTGGGCAGCACATGGCGGAGAAGGAGGCGGGGCACCGAGAAGCCGAGCAGACGGCCGGCGAGGACGTACTGGGCCTCGCGGAGTGACAGGACCGGGGCACGGGCCATCCGCACGAAGATCGGCGTGTAGACGATCGCGACTGCGATCGCGACGTTGAACCAGCCACGGCCGAGGGCGGCGATCACGGTCAGGGCCAGGAGAATGGCGGGGAAGGCGAAGAAGATGTCGGTCAGGCGCATGGCGACGATGTCGATCGAGCCTCCATACCATCCGGCGATGACGCCGATCGTGGTTCCGACCACGCTAGCGAGCCCGACTGCCAGCAAGGAGACCTGCAGGGAAGCTGCAGCCCCGGCCATGCAGCGGGCAAGCGTGTCACGGCCGAACTGGTCGGTTCCAAGGAGGTAGGTCCAAGACGGGTTGAGCAGGCGGTCGGCGGGGTGCTGGACGATCGGGTCGTGCGGCACCAGCCCGGCCAGTGCGGCGAGCGCAGCCAGCAGCACTACGCCGGTCAGCGCCGCCCCGAGGGCGCCGCTACGGCTGGCCAGCAGTCGCCGCCACCACGGCTCCCGTGTCGGGGCCGCGGCCACCGACGGCAGCCGGATCGCGAAGCCGACCTCGCTCATTCGGCCCTCACGCGGGGGTCGATCCGCCGGTAGAGGACGTCGACCAGAAGATTCACCACGACGAAGGCGACGGCGATGATCAGGACGCTGCTCTGCACCACCGCGTACTCTCGCTGGAGGATCCCGTTCAGAACCTGGCGGCCGATGCCCGGCAGGGCGAAGATCTGCTCCACGATCACGGCGCCGCCGAGCAGATAGCCGAACTGGATCCCCGTGGCGGTCACGATCGGGATCATCGCGTTTCGGAGGACATGCCGAAAGGCCACCTGCCGAGGGCTCACGCCCTTGCCCCGCGCTGTACGGACGAAGTCAAGCGAACTCACCTCGATGATCGCGGAGCGGGTCGTGCGCATCACCGGCGCCGCGACGCCGAAGCCGAGCACAAGGGCCGGAAACATCTGTTGCTGGATGTTCAGCAGAGGGTCCTCCCACGGCGTTGCGTAGGGCAGCGCGTTGGGGAAGTAGGCGAACTTGGCCGCGATGTAACTGACCAGAGCCGACGCGAAGACGAAGCTGGGGATGGCAAGTGCAAGCAGGCCGATACCCTGTCCGAGCGCGTCCCGTGCGCTGTTCGGCTTGGATGCCGAGAGCATGCCGAGGGCGACACCGAGCACGAAGCCGAAGGCGGTGGCGAGAAGGGCCAGCTCAAGCGTCACCGGCAGCGAGGCCGCCGTCATCGCCGAGACCGACTGGCCGCTCCGGAGGGAAAGCCCGAGATTGCCGGTGCAGACGCTGGCCAGCCAGTCGAGGTACTGGAGCGGGAGGGGCTGGTTCAGCCCGTAGTAGCTCCGCAGGCTCGCCAGCTGCTCGGGGGTGAGGACGCCGGACTCTGTCCCCAGGGAAGAGGTGATCTGGTTACCAGGGATGACTCGCAGGACAAAGAAGACCAGGAGCGACACCCCGACGAGGGTCAGCAGGGCCCCGGCGAGGCGTCGCGCCATGGAAGGAAGACGGGGGAGTCTCAGCCTAGAGAGGTCTCCCTCAGGAAGATCAGCGATCCGTTCGACATCGGGGTGAAACCGTGGACCTTGGTGGTCATCACGTTGTAGTTGTAGCCCGTGAACATCCAGACCCAGGGGGCGTTCTGCTCGAGTGCCTCCGAGATCTGCTTGTAGATCGCCTTTCGCTTGGTTACGTCGGGTTCGGTTCGGCCCTGCTGGAAGAGGGCGTCGAGCGTTGGCGAGCTGTAGGCCGCGACCTTGTTGAGACTGCCTGTGCTGGTGAAGTACCGGCCGTACATCGTCTCAGGATCGGGGCGTCCGCCGTTCAGAGCGATCGCCGCGTCGAAGTTGGCTGCCAGCCAACGCTGAACGTAGGCGCCCGACTCCAGAATCTCGACGTTCAGGGTGACGTTGATGTCCTTCAGCTGGGCCTGGACACTCTGCATCTCGTTGACGGCGGTCGCGTACTCGCCGGTCTCGACGATGGCGTCGAGGGTGATTCCAGCGGTCTTGCCGGCCGTAGCCATGTAGGCCTTAGCTTTGGTTAGATCGCGGCTCGGACAGGGCCGGTCATTGGGGTCCGACAGGTAGGCGGGGCTGGTGATTGGGCCGGTGACCGCTCCCTCACTCAGGGCGGCGGTGTCGAGAACCTGCTTGCGGTCGATCGCGCAGGCGATCGCCAGGCGGACATTGACGTCTTTCAGGACCGGTCGAGAGGCGTTGAGCTGAAAGACGTGATAGTTGAGCTGCGGAGTCTTGTCGATGGTGAGTCCACCCGACTGGGCCGCCTTGGCCGCCAGCGGGTCGCTGAGCACGCCGAGCTGAACGTTGCCCGACTCGAGGGCGGAGACCACTGAGTTTTCGTCCGGGATGACTCGGAACGTGATGCCGTCCAGAGGTGGCTTGGGACCCCAGTAGGTTGGGTTCCTGACCAGTTCGAGCTGCTGGTTCGGCGTCCACTTACTGAACTTGAAGGGGCCGGTGCCGTTGGGCGTCTTGTCGACGGTGCCGGCGGCGATGTCCTTGGCGCTGAGGATGGCCGTGTTGTCGTCCGCCATGGCCGTGACCACGGCGACATTGGGGGAGCTCAGACGGAGGATGACCGTGTTCGCATCCGGCGTCTCAACCTTGCTGATGAGGGCGAGGTTGGAGCGGGCGACGGCGGCGGTCTTGGGATCCAGGATCCTGGCCAGCGTGGCGGCGACGTCGGCCGAGCTGAACGCAGTGCCGTCCTGGAAAGTGACACCTGTGCGGAGATTCAGAGTCACGGTCTGGTTACTGTCCGAGTACGTCCATTTGGTCGCCAGCCGGGGAATCAGGTTGAGGTCTTTGTCGAATCCGACGAGTGTGTCGTAGATCTGTTCCAGGGACTGGACAGTCTGGAAAGCGGTCGCCTTGTGCGGGTCAAGAAGGTCGATGTCGGCCGTCCTCCCGACCACCAGGGTGCCGCCGATCTTGATGGTGCTGTTCGAGCTGCTGTTGCCACCGCAAGCGGTGACCGCCATGACAAGGCCCAGCACGAGGCCGATTCCGGACCGGATCATCGAGTTGTGTTTCACGCTTATCCCCCTTCGGACTACTTGGGCGAATTTCGAGGACGGCCGCCCGGGCTCTCGGTTAGTAGACATGATAAGCTTATACTGACCTCGTGTTACTACGGCCTTCGGCTCCAGCGCCGGGGCCGGCGCCCGGTCGCTGACTTGCGGATCATAGGCCTGATCTCAGGCACATCGGTTGACGGCATCGAGGCTGCTGCCGGCGATCTCTGGCTGGAGTCCGGCGTCCTGGTCCTCCGACCACTCGGCAACCGGAGCGTTCCCTATGAGGCCGGACTGAGGAAGGAAATCCTCGCCATCCTGCCCCCGGCGGCGACCACGATGGAGCAGGTGGCACGCCTCCACAACCGGATCGGCCAGGCATTTGCTGATGCCGCGGACAGAGCCAATCGTGAGCTCGTCGGGGGCAGGGCCGAGCTGATCGTCTCGCACGGCCAGAACGCTTTCCACTGGGTCGAGGGCCGGCGCGCTCGCGGGACACTCCAGCTGGGTCAGCCGGCCTGGATCGCCGAGCGAACCGGCCTCCCTGTCATATCGGACGTGCGCGCGAGGGACATCGCAGCCGGCGGCCAGGGCGCCCCGTTGGTCAGCCTTTTCGACTCGATGCTGCTCGGCGGCGAGGCGCCGCGCGCCCTGCTGAACCTCGGCGGGATCGCCAACATCACTGTGGTCGGCGGCGGGCGGGCCCCGCTCGCCTTCGACACCGGACCGGCCAACGCGTTGATGGATGCCGTCGTCCATTCCCGCACAGGCGGTGCGGAGGAGTTCGACCGCGACGGCCGCCACGCGGCCGATGGCGTGATCGATCAACGCCTGCTTGCTCAGCTGCTGACCGAGCCCTACTTCTCCCTCGAGCCGCCGAAGTCGACCGGTCGCGAGCTGTTCAGCCTGGCCTACCTCCAGGACAGGGTCCCGCCTGGCCTCAGCCTCGAAGACCTCCTCGCCACTCTGGCCGCGCTGACCGCGGGGTCGGTGGCACAGGCCTGTCTCGCCCAGTCCGTCAGCGAGGTCGTGGCGGCGGGCGGCGGCACGTTGAACCCGACCCTCATGGCGATGCTGGCTGAAGCGCTGGGTACGATCCCGATCCGTTCGATCGAGGAATGGGGGATACCGTCCACGGCCAAGGAGGCTTACGCCTTCGCCGTGCTCGGCTTCATGACCGCTCACAACTGGCCGGGGGTGGTGGCGGGCGCAACCGGGGCGGACCACGTCTCAATCCTCGGAAGCATCACCCCGGGCGGCAACGGCTGGGCTCCGGTCGCGGTTGCGGGCGCTCCCCCGACTCGGCTCCGCGTCGTGACCGGCTAGGGCTGGAACGTCGCTGCGACCGCAGCCAGCAACGACCCCCAGACATCGTCTAAGGGCAGTGGCTCGCCGGGCCGCATCAGGCGGTTGGAGAGGAGCACCACGACCAACTCGAGGTCGGGGCAGCACAGCCAGCGGCAGCCGGTGAAGCCGGCGTGCCAAAAGGTCCGCCGACCGAGAAGAGTGCCGGTTCGGAAGACCAGGCCCTGCCCCGGATCGAAGGGCTCGTCCAGGAAACTTTGCAGCGTGTCGGCGGAGGTCAGCCGCGCCCCGGCCACGGCCTCCCCCAGCCGAGCCAGCTCTCGAGCGCTGCCGAAGAGGCCGGCATGTCCCGCTTCGCCCCCGAAAGCGTGATGGGCATTGCAGTCATTGACCTCGCCGACCAACGTGTGGCGGCGCCAGCGGTCGAACAGCCAGCCCATTTCCGGTACTGGATAGGGCTCGCCGTTGGCAACCATCCGCTCCTCGTAGGAGTCCCCCCGCGAGCCGGGCGCGACTCGCTTGCGTTGTGAGGTTGGCGGGTTGAATCCGATGCTCTCGAGGCCGAGCGGTTTGAACAGGCGATCGCGCGCCAGCTCGGCGAGCGAGCCCTGGCCGGCCCGCCGCACAACCTCGCCGGCCAGCATGAGCCCGAGGTCGGAGTAGTGGTGGCCGGCTCCTGGCGCGTACCGGGGTTCAGTCGAGGTGACAAAGGCGATCGAGCTCTCTCTTTCGGAGGAGTGCAGGTAGACCGGCCGCCACTCCCAGAGCCCGCTCCGATGGGCCAGCAGCATGCGCATCGTCATCCCCGCAAACGGGGTGTGGCTCCATTCCGGCAACCAGGCCGCAACAGGCCGATCGAGTTGAACAGTCCCGGCCTCGACGAGGCTCATGAGGAGAGGCGCGGTAACGGCCGCCTTGGTGAGCGAGGCGAGGTCGTAGATCGTCTCGACGCTGGCACCGCCAAAGCCACGCCCGTAGAGCGTCTCGGCACGGTGAGTGATCAGAACCGACGCGGTCGGAGCCAGGGCGCTTGGCGAGGGTCCGAAGCAAACCTCCAGAACCTTGTCGAGGCCTTCCAGGGAATTGGCTGTCACTCGCGGAGGCCAGTCTATGAGAAGCCAGTTAGTAAGACGTCTGAATGCCGAGGCTGCTGCCTCCGACCGCACAAGAGCGCGTCCGACCACAGCGCTCCCAGCCTCGCGCGTCTTCTAATAGTGTCGCCTGGCCATCCGATCGACCAGCCCGGGCCTGAGCTTATGATCAGACAAGCAACCACATCCCAAGGAGGCAAAGATGGCTGGTCCAGTAGTTCACAGCCCTAGCGGCCAGGCACGTCCGCGATTCGGGACCGCGCGGCGTGAAGACGTTCCGGGCTTCATCGGCATCATGCAGATACTCCACCAGGAGCCAACCTCGAGCTCGTTCGCGCGCCTGCTCACCGGAAAGCAGAGGCCCGAAGACGAGATCCCTCTCGCGCATGTGTTCGAGGAGATCTCTACGCTGGCCCTTCACGGATTGCTGCCGGAGGACCTACTTTTCGACGCCTTTGCATTCGACATCTATTGGAACGAGCTCAAGGCGCGAATAACTGAGGTCCGCAAGACGACCGGCAATGACAAGTTCTGCGAGAACTTTGAGATCGCGAACAAGCTGGCCATCGCCTACCGCGAGGAACGACCGACCAAGGTCCTTCGTAGCTGAGGCCCCCGGGTTTCCAATCTCGGGCCGCCAACCAATGTCGTGACGACACTCGCCTCTCAGCTTGTCGGGACCTGGCGGCTCGTGTCGCGTGAGGTCACACGGTCGCAGGCGAGCGGCGGGTCGACCCAGGCCTCGGGGCTGACCCGATTGGCTACCGCGCCACCTTCAGGCGCCGACTCGATGCGAAGGTGGAAAGGACAACGACGGCGTCGTAGCAACGAAGGGATGACTCTCGGCGCCATCACGGCCACTGCCACGCCGGCGTCGCTTGCGCAGATCGAGGCCCTGGTCAACCAGCTTCTGTAGTCACCGGGTCAGCTGAAGGCTCATTTGCTCGGGGCGAGTCGCTCTCAAGCAAGGCTCAACCTGGGGCTCGATACGGCGCATGGACCTCTGTCAGCAGGTTGGAGGTCAGGTCGTAGATGAAACCTCGGACCTTATCCCTGGCCGCCAGATAAGGACACGCGCGCACGCGCTCCACATCTTCGGCGATGGCTGCGATCGGATCAGTGAAGCAGCCCAGCTCCTCGGCGAAATGGTGGCCACTCGCCGAGCTGATCTGCTCATCCAGCTGAGCCTGGCTGAAGCGGCCGAGTGCGCACTCGGTGTGGTGGATCACCATGACCTCGCGCGTATGCATGACCGCTTGTGAGACGGCCAGTGCACGCAGTGCATCGGTCGAAGCACGGCCTCCGGCGTTGCGGATGACGTGTGCGTCTCCTGGCCGAAGCCCCAGGACGGCACTGACGTCGACGCGAGCGTCCATGCACGTCAAGACCGCCAGATGTTGCACGGGTTCGATGATCCGGGCGGCGCTACCCAGGTAGTGGAGCCGCGAGTTCATGAGGACACGGTCGATGGCGTCCACCAGCAACCGAATCTACACCCAAGAGCTTCTGACGACCAGAGGCGTTGTGAAGCCTGACGCGGCTCCTTGAGCATAGATACGATCAGCTTGTCAATTCGAGGGGCCGGCTTTCTCAAGGAGGATGACGTGAGTGCGAGGCAGGACGAAATCGTCGCCGCGATAGATGCAGCCCATGCCGAGCTCATGGAGCTGCTGGCGAGTGCCACGCCGGCGCAGTGGCAAATGGCGGGCGTGAATCATCCCGAGATCCAGTTCGGCGAGGACGAGCACCGGCCGGTGGGCGTCATCGCACACCACTTGGCGACCGCCTACGCCGCCACCATCGATCGCTGTCGAGCGTGGACCCGCGGTGAGCTTCCTCCGCCTCCAACGGCCGAGTCCAACGCTCGCCATGAGTCCGCTAACCCGGACCCAAACCAAGCCGAGACGATCCGGCTCCTGGGCGACAATGCCAACGGACTGAAAGACTTCGCCCGCGGTCTGTCCGACGAGGATCTCGACGCGAAAGGCCCGTTTGTGCAGGGCGAAACCTCAGTCGGCAAGATGCTAGGCGAGACTACCCCGTACCACATCCGCTGGCATGCCGGGTCGATCCGCGCGACCTGGGCCCAGAGCGCGGGCTGACCGGTTCCCACACCCGATCGCAGCCACGAAGGCTCAGTCTGAATTCAGCGGCGAGTGGAGTGCGTGGCTGCGCCTACGTTCATTGCCGCGCGGCGCTGGGCCAGGACTGGAAGCCGAGCTCGGGCCGCCTGCAGCCGCTCTCGCGAGACGTCAGCCGCCGCGACGCCCTCCGCATCGCCGAGGCCCGCAAGCGTGACCCCAAGGGGGTCGACGATCAAGCTCCTGCCCGTGTAGTGAGCGCCGTTCTGCCCACCAACCGCGACGTACATCGTGTTGTCGATCGCGCGCGCGCGCGCGAGGACGCTCAGATGTTCCTCCTTCAGCGGGCCGGCGATCCAGGCTGCCGGCGCAACCAACAGTTCGGCGCCGCTATCCGCGGCACGTTCGATGAAGCTTGCAAACCGGAGGTCGTAGCAGATGACCACCGCTACCTTGAAACCGCCGACCTCAACCATAAATGGGTCTTCAGCGCCCGGTCGGAATCGCTCCGATTCGGTCTCCCCGAAGGCGTCGAAGAGATGGCGCTTGCGGTAGGCGCCAACCAGGCCTGCAGCCGGGTCTACGACGACAGCCGAGTTGTAGATGAGCTTGTCGTCGGATATCGATTCAAACATCCCGGCCACCAACGTCAATCCGAATCGAGCGGCGAGTTCCGACAATGTTTGGACAAATCGCCCGTCGAGCGGCTCCGCCATGGTGCGAAGGTCGTCGGTCGGGGTGCCGAAATCGCACATCGCACCCTCGGGAAACACAACCACCTGAGCACCGGCATCCGCCGCCCGGGCGGTCAGATCAGACATTCGAGCGAGGTTGGCCGCCTTATTCATCCCAGCGCTGAACTGTCCAATCGCGATCCTCATGTGCGGCTCAACATTCGATCACGCGCTTCGCGATGACGCTGGGCGGACGCGTTCAGGCCCGAAAAAAGCCGGGCCGCCCACTCTTCCTTCTCGGTCAGCTCCTCGGGATGACACTGGATGCCCATTGCGAACTCGTGAGTGGGAAGCTCCACGCCCTCGATCAGGCCATCGGGTGAATATGCGACGGCGCGCAGCGAAGCACCCAGCTCGCGGATCGCCTGATGGTGGAGGCTGTTGACCCGGACCTGCGTCCTGCCGAGCGTACGGGCCATCAGGCTGTCCGGTTCGATGTCGATACCGTGCACCAACAGATCGCGCAGTTCGCGATCGTGCTCGCTACCGGTGGCCTGCTCGACGTTCAAGTCCTGCCACAGCGTGCCTGCGCACGCGACGTTCAGCACCTGGATGCCGCGGCATATCCCGAGCAAAGGCAGGCCATCCGCGATCGCCCAGCGGGCCAGCGTCAGCTCGACCTCGTCCAGATCGGGCATCACTTTGAGGTTGCAGTCCTCTCGTGCGACAGCGCCGTAACGGTACGGTTCGACGTCCGCACCGCCGGGCAGGAGCAAGCCGTCGAGGAGCTCGTAGTGAAAGCGGACGCGGTCGACGTCATGCACGATCGGGATCGGTAGGACGGTCGCGCCCGCGTTCTCGAGCGCGTCAAAGTACGCTCGATTCAGCGCCAGTTTTGGGGCAAGCTTGCTGCCGGTGAACGGGCGCAGCGGGACTCCTACGACGCTCATGTCTTAGAGCCTTTCAAAGCCCCGGAAGCGCTCCCAATCGGTGACCGACGATTCGTACGCGGCGAGCTCGATGTCCGCCCGATGCACATAGTGGTCCACCACGAATTCACCAAACGCCTTCTTGGCCACGTCGCTGGTGGCGAAGAGGTCGCGAGCCGATCGCATCGTATGTGGAACGTGAGGATGGGATCCCTCGTATGCGCTCCCGGAGGTTGCCGCCTCGAGCTCCAGCGCCGCGTCAAGTCCATGGAGCCCGGAGGCGATCATGGCCGCGACGGCGAGGTACGGATTTACGTCCGCGCCGGGCAAGCGGTTTTCGATGTGCATGCCCTGCCCATGCCCGATGACGCGCATCGCGCAGGTCCGGTTGTCATGGCCCCATGCAACCGCGGTGGGGGCGAACATCTCCGGGACGTATCGCTTATACGAGTTGATCTGGGGCGCAAGCAGCAGCGTCAGCTCGCGAAGGCACGCCAACTGGCCGGCGAGAAACCGGTTGAACAGTTCCTTGTCTGTGGCAAACGCATTCCCGCCATCCGCGCCGGCCAGTGAAAGGTGCACGTGGCAGGAGCTGCCTTCGCGCTGATCGAACTTGGCCATGAACGTGATCGCCATACCCTCCTGCGAGGCGATCTCCTTGGCGCCGAACTTGTAGACGGTGTGGTCGTCGCAGGCCTCGAGCGCACCGCCGTAGCGGAAGTTGATCTCGTGCTGACCGAGGTTGCATTCGCCCTTCGAGCTTTCGACGTTCAAGCCGGCGATCTCCATCGAGTTGCGGATTCGCCGGATCAGCGGTTCGATGCCGGCGGTGTCGAGCAGGGCGTAGTCGACGCTGTAGGGCGTCGCCTTCGTCAGGTTGCGATAGCCCGAATCCCAGGCTTCACGGTATGTGCTTCGGAAGATCATGAACTCGAGCTCGGTGCCCACCTGTGCCGCGAGGCCACGTGCCTGCAACCGCTCGAGTTGGCGGCGCAGGATCTGCCGCGGCGAAACCTGGACTGGCTCTCCGCTCTCCGTGAAAGCATCTGCGAGCACCAAGGCGCAGCCTGGGTGCCACGGCACAAGCCGGAGCGTGGTGAGGTCCGGCTTGAGCTGAAAGTCGCCGAAGCCGCGGTTCCAACCGGCCAACCCATATCCCTGCTGGGGCGACATGTCGATGTCGGTCGCCAGCAGGTACTCGCAAGACTCGGCTCCGTGAAGCACGGCCGACTCCAGGAAGTGGCGTCCAGTCAGACGCTTGCCGACAAGCCGGCCTTCCATGTCAACCAGAGCGAGCACGACCGTGTCCACGCTTCGGTCGGCCACCGCGCGCTCGAGGGCTTCGATCGTCAGAGACGCGCTCCGCACCTCGCCGTTCGGCCGCGCGGAGGACACCTTTCGGGTGTGAACTTCAGTCATGGGCCACCTCCAATACCAGCTTGCCTCGCACGCCACCGCGCTCGAGGCGCTCGTGCGCTGCTGCCGCCTGTTCGAGCGGGAGGGTTTCCTGGACGGTAACCTTCAAGGTGCCCGATCGGACGAGTTTCGCGATTTCCTCCAGCGCGTGGCCGTCGGGTTCTACCAGCGGCTCTTCCACGCGCACGCCGCAGCGCTTTGCCTCCGCCTTGACGCCGTCGTCCGCGCCGTCCGCCACGGCGAGCAGCAGGCCGCCGTGCCGAACCGTCGCGATGAGCTCACGGGTGTCCAGGCCACCCACCAGGTCCAGCGCCACATCGACATCGTGTGACTGCAGCGCGTCACGGTCATGGCGACTCGTGGCGACCACACGGGTTCCGTGTGCCTTCGCGATCTGGACCGCCAGGTGGCCTACGCCACCGCCGGCGCCGTGCACCAGGACGGTCTGGCCGCCGCGGATTTGCGCCGTGTCCACCAGGCACTGCCAGGCCGTGAGGGCGGCGAGTGGAAGCGCCGCGGCCTCGGTGGGCGAGATCCCGTCGGGGAGGCGGGCGAACTGACGTGACGGCGCGGCGACGTACTCCGCGTAGGCGCCGGCGGCACGCGGAAAGCGCGGCATCCCGTAGACCATGTCTCCCACGCTGAAGCGCGTCACGCCGTAGCCAACGGCCTCGACCATGCCGCACACGTCCCAGCCGGCTATGAAGGGAGGCGGTCCCACCCAGCGTGCCACCCCTTCGCCTCGCCGCGTCTTGCAGTCCACCGGGTTGACACCCGCCGCGACAACGCGGACCAGCACCTCGGTCGAGATGGGCGCCGGCCTTTCCATCTCAACGCAGCGCAGCACCTCGGGACCTCCGAAGCGCGTGACCTGGACCGCCCGCATCAACTTCTAGGTGGTCGAAAGGAAGACGTTCTTGAGCTCTGTGTAGTGATCCAGGGCATCAGGCCCCAGCTCACGCCCGACGCCAGACTGCTTGAAGCCTCCGAACGGGGTCGTCACGCGCACAGAGTTGTTGGAGTTGATGGAGATCGCCCCGGTCTCCAGTCCGCGTGCGACACGCATCGCGCGGCCTGCATTGTTCGTCCAGATCGATCCAGAAAGGCCGTAGATCGTGTCGTTCGCGATCCGGAGGGCCTCGTTCTCGTCGTCGAACGGGATCACCACCGCGATCGGACCAAAGATCTCCTCGCGGGCGGCGCGGTCCGTATTCGCTGCAGGTGACAGAACCGTCGGCGGGAACCAGTAACCGGCACCCTCTGGCGCCGAGCCTCGGATCGCCACTTTCGCGCCGTCGTCAAGGTATGACGCGACCTTTGCCCGCTGGTCCGCCGAGATCAGCGGACCCATCTCCGTGCGCTCGTCGAGTGGATCGCCCACCCGGAGCGCCTTGACAGATTTCTCCAGAGCCTGCATGAAGCGGTCGAGGGCCGACCGCTCGACGAGGATCCGCGATCGCGCGCAGCAATCCTGGCCCGCGTTGCCGAACACAGCCAGCGGCGCCGACGCGGCAGCTTTCTCGAGGTCGGCGTCCGCGAAGACGATGTTGGCGGACTTGCCGCCGAGCTCCAGGGTCACGCGCTTGATCGATTGCGCGGCGAGGGCGCCAATGCGCTTTCCGACCTCGGTCGAGCCCGTGAAAGCCACCTTGGCGACGTCAGGGTGTTGGACGAGCCTCTCGCCGACAACGCGGCCCGCGCCGACGAGGATGTTCAGCACCCCCTCAGGCAGGCCCGCCTCGAGCGCGATGCGTCCAAGCTCCACCGCGGTCAAGGGTGTCAGCCCGGCCGGCTTCAGGACGACCGTATTTCCGGCAGCCAACGCCGGCGCCACCTTCCAGGCCGCGATGGGGAGGGGGAAGTTCCACGGGACGATGAGTGCGACGACGCCAAGTGGTTCCCGGAACGTCATGTCCACGCCGCCCGCGACCGGGATCGTCTTGCCGAAGACACGCTCGGGAGCTCCGGCGTAGTAGTTGAAGACGTCCACGACCATTCCGACCTCGCCGCGCGCGTCGCTGATCGGCTTGCCGACGTTGCGCGCCTCGAGCTGGGCCAGTTCCTCCAGGTGCTTCTCGAGCGTGGTCGCGATGCGGCGCATCAGATTGGCCCTGTCTTTGGGATTCACCGCTTTCCACGCGGGGTAGGCGGCCTTGGCTCGGGCGACAGCCGCATCGGCCTCTTCGACCGTCGCTTCGTGAAGCTCGGCCATCACCTCTTCTGTCGCGGGCTCGATCACCCTCAGCGTCGTGGTCTTGATCGCCATGATCCAGTTCCCCTCCTTTGTGCGCCCTACGCGCGCCCGGCGGCGAATGGGCCTGTATGTGGTCCTTTGCAATGATAGTATCGACCCACTTCGAGTCTTTATCGCCAGGAACGTGGGCAGGGAGCGTCTTTGGAGGGGTAGGCGGGATGGCCGGAGCCAGGGAAGCCGTCGTGGTAAGTCAGTCGACTCACGTCCTGCCGCTGGAATTCAAGCGTAGCTATCCAGTCCTTGTCCGCGGCGATGGCGTGTGGGTGGAGGACGCCTCAGGCCGGCGGTATCTCGACGCCATGAGCGGCGGGTCGATGGCCGCGACGCTCGGACACGGGAGGCGCGACATCATCGCCGCAGCCCGCGCCCAGGCCGAAAAGCTCGCTTATGTGCACAACGAACGCCTGACGAACCCAGCTCAAGAGCAACTGGCGCACGAGATTGCGGGCTTCGCGCCGAAGGGATTCACGCGCGTACGGTTTGTCACCGGCGGTGCTGAGGCCAACGAGATGGCGATCCAGATCGCACGCCGGTACCACGTCGACCGCGGTGACTCCAAGCGCTGGCAGGTCATCTCCCCGGCGCAGGCATATCACGGACCGACGATGGCCACGCTCGCGCTCACCGGGAGGCCCGGACTGAAGAGGCCTTTCGAGCCGTACATGCCGACCCATCTCCACATCCCGCCGAGCACCTGGCGCTTCGATCCAACCGGGGAGCAGGCCCTCCAGGCGCTCGACCAAGTCCTCGAAGCCGCCGGCCCCGGTGCCGTCTCGGCCTACTTCTGCGAACCGGTCAGCGCAGCCGCCCTGCCGGCCTACAGCCCGCCGAAGCGGTTCTGGGAAGGGCTCGCAGAGCGCCGCGAGCGGCACGGCTTTCTGATCTGCTTCGACGAGATCGTCACGGGCATTGGTCGAACTGGACACTGGTTTGCGGCGGAAAGCCTGCCGATCGTGCCTGACATCATCGCCACCGCCAAGGGCCTGGGCGCGGGCTACGCCGCAATCGGCGCCGTGCTCTGCCGGCAGCACGTGTATGACGCGATCGCCAAAGGGTCCAGGAAGTTCACCCTCGGCCACACATGGGACGGCGCGCCCCTTTCCTGCGCGGTCGGTATCAAGGTCATCGACGTCCTCAAGAAGGAAGGCCTGGTGGACCACGTGCGCGAGCGCGGCCCGCGCCTGCGCGACCAGCTCGCTGACGCCCTCAAGGGACTTCCGCTCGTGCACGAGGTCCGGGGTCGCGGTTTCCTCCTTGGCGTCGAGTACGTCGATCCGCGCGACGGCAAATCCTTCCTTCCGCCGGACCTGCGAACGGCCGGCAGGGTCGATGACGTTGCATTCGAGCACGGGCTGATCACCTACTCGACCATGCCCACGCGCGACGGATTCGCCGGCGACCAGTCGCTGTTTGCACCGTCTTTCACGAGTACCGACGCCGAGCTGGCCGAGATGGTCGAGCGCTTCGCCGCCTCGGTGCGCACGGTTGCGAGCGAGCTCGAGGCCAAGCTCGAAGCTGGGCCGGTGCGATGACCCGCAAGCTCAAGGTCCTGATCCTCCAGCACGAAGAGCCCACACCTCCGGGATACCTCGCGGAATGGCTCGATGAGCAAAAGGCGGACGTCGACGTTCATCGCATCGATCTGCATGAGTGGACCCACGATCCTCGCGACTACGACTTCATCGCGTCACTCGGTTCCGAGTTCGCGGCGTTCGACGACTCCAAACCGTTCATCCCCCGCGAAGCGGATCTTCTTCGCATTGCGACGAAGGCCGATGTCCCGGTGCTCGGGCTCTGCTTCGGTGGACAGCTCCTGGCGCGGGTGCTCGGCGGCAAGTCTTTCCGCTCGGAGCACTCGGAGATCGGCTGGCTGCCGGTGCGTACCGAGGACCCCGACCTGGTGTCCGAGGGGCCATGGTTCAACTGGCATTTCGACTCCTTCACGCTTCCGCCGGGCGCAAAGCTGATCGCCGAGACCTCCATTGCCCCGCAGGCCTACGTGGTGGGACGAAACCTCGGGCTTCAGTTCCACCCCGAGGTGACGCCCGAGATCATGGAGAGCTGGGTCAAGACCTATCGCCATGAGCTCGATGGCGATGGGGTCGACCCCGACGCCTTGCTCGAGCAGACGCACCGGCTCGCGCCGGAGGTGCGTCGAAGAAGCGAGAGTTTGTTCAACGCCTTCCTGACCAGGGTTACGCGGCTTAGGCCGGAGGCTGCACGTGGCCGTTAAGGAAGCGCGTCCCACCAACGGGTCGGCTGCCTCGACCCTTCGATTCGAGCGAATTCACCAGCTGCGCGCCCACGAGTACGTTGCTGAGCAGATCCGCCGCCACATCGCGCTTCGCCTGGTCAAGCCTGGCGAGGCGCTCCCCGCGGAACGTGAGCTCGCCGTCATGTTCGGCGTCGGACGGCCGACGATCCAGCACGCCCTAAGGCTGCTCGAGGCGGCGGGTCTGGTCGAGGCCCGGCGCGGGCGCACTGGCGGCACCTTCATCACACGGCCCGACCAGGACTCGCTCGCCGCCGACGACCTGATCCTCCGCGTGATGCGCCAGCGCAAAGAGCTCGAAGACCTGCTGGTCTACAGGCGTGTCATCGAGCCGGCCGTGGCGCGGGTCGCCGCCGGCACACGGCGCGGCGCCGACCTCGTGGCGATGCGCCGCGCGATCCGCGGAATGGCCTCCGCGACGAGCGAGCCGGACTACATGAGGCACGACACCGACTTTCACATCGCGGTCGCCCAGGCCACCGGCAACCCGTTCCTGACCCACGCGATCGAAGAGATCCGCATGCGCTTGAACGACGCGATGACGCTCCTCCCCGAGTCCGATACATGGCACAGAAGGATGGAGGGCGAGCACGAGGCGCTCATCGAAGCGATCGACAGCGGCGATGCCGAGACGGCGGAAACGCTGATGCAAGAGCACGTCGCCAACAGCGAGCAGGGATTGCGCGCGGTGTTCACCGCCATCCGGCGGCGCGGCGCGTGGAAGTAGGGATGAGTCAGATGAAGGCCACGATCCAGGCTGAGGAGACCAACGTCTTTCCTCGATTCCTGGACCTCGCCTATCCGAACATCGAAAAGGGCAAGGGCGTCTGGCTCGAGACGACCGACGGAAAGCGCATCCTCGACGCCTGCTCTGGCGGTGCGATGGTTGCGTGTCTGGGACACGGCGTGACCGAGATTGCCGAAGCCGCGGCGGCGCAGGCGGAGCAAATCGCCTACTTCTACAACCATCACTTCACGAGCAGCCCACAGGAGGAGCTGGCAGACCGCGTGATCGGGGTCGTGCCAGAGATGGCGCGGATCAAGTTCGCCTCCGGAGGCTCAGAGGCCAACGAGACTGCGGTGCGGCTTGCCCGCACGTATCACGTCGATCGAGGACAGCCCGAGCGCTGGCGAATCATCTCGCCGGCTCAGGCCTACCACGGCTCGACGCTGGGCACGCTCGCGCTCAGCGGACGCCGTCGCTCGTTGCAGGACCCGTACTCCGAGTACATGCCCGCATATCTGCACATCCCACCGTCGACGCCACGCTTCGACGCGACCGGCGAGACGGCGCTCAGGGAGCTGGATCGTGCGCTGAAGGACTCCGGCCCCGATACCGTCTCAGCGTTCTTCTGCGAGCCGGTGAGCGCCGCGGCGCTGCCGGGCTACTCGCCACCCGATCGCTTTTGGCACGGGCTGGCCGAGCGGCGTGAGAAGTACGGCTTCGTCGTCTGTTTCGATGAGATCGTCACCGGCATGGGCCGGGTCGGCGGCTGGCTCGCCGCCCATCAGCTCCCCATCGAGCCGGACATCGTGACCATCGGCAAGGGCCTCGGGGCGGGCTACACGCCTTTGGCCGCAATCCTGTGTCGCGAGCACATTTACGATGCCATTGCGGAAGGCTCGGCCGAGTTCGACCTGGGTCACACGTGGGATGGAGCTCCGCTGCCCTGCGCCGTCGGCCTGGCCGTGCTGGACTATATCGTCCGGCACAAGCTGGTGGATCGCGTGCGCGAGCGCGGCCCGCTCCTTCTCGAGCAGCTCCAGGCTGCTTTGAAGGGATCTCCGATCGTGGGAGAGGTACGCGGTCGCGGCTTCTTGCTTGGCGTCGAGCTGGTCGACCCGCGCGACGGCAAGTCATTCCTGCCCCATGAGCTCGATGCCGCGACCCTCGTCGACGACATCGCGTTCGAGCTCGGCCTGCTGGTCAGCTCGACGCACTCGACCCCCGACGGCTATGCCGGCGACGAAGTGCTGATCGCGCCCGCCTACACGAGCAGCGATGGCGAGCTGGACGAGATGGTCGCGCGCTTCAAGGCCACGGTGGATGCGGTTGAGAAGGCGGTCCAAACAAAGCTGTGAGCACCATCGACGCCGCGGCCAAGCCGGCGAGTCGCATGGAGCCGGAGCCCATGCCGGCCCCAGTGGGCGGCGAGTTCATCCTGCTCGGTATGCCTGACGTCAACGGGTCCATCCGCGGCAAAGCGCTGCGGCCGGCAGCTTTCGAGTCGGCGCTGCGCCACGGCACGGTGATGACCGACCTTCTGCTTGCCCTCGACCCAACCGACACCCCGATCAGCGACTACACGAAGTTCGGCATCCGCTCGGGCGCCGGCGACCTGGTGGTGCGCCCGGAACCCAGCACACTTCACGATCTGACCTGGCGGCCGGGCTGGAAGATCTGCCTCGCCACCCCGAGCTGGCCCGATGGCAGCCCGTGCGAGCTCGCGTCGCGCGAGGTCCTGCGCCGGGTGCTCGCCGGCCTCTCAGAGCTTGGGTACGAGGCGGTTGCGGCGGTTGAGTACGAGCTGAGGCTGTGGGATGCGGACTCCAGGCCGCTCTCCAGCGGCCTCAGCTACAGCCTTGGCGAGCTGGGTAGGTTCGATGCCTTTGTCCGCACCCTGGCGCCCGCCCTCGACGCCCTCGGCGTGGAACTTACGGCCGTCCACACTGAGGCAGGACCTGGCCTCCTGGAGCTGAATCTCGGCGCTCGCCCTGCCTTGCGTGCCGCCGACGATGCCGCGCTGACCAAGATGGCGGTCAAGGACATTGCCGCCACAATGGGCCTGCGCGCGAGCTTCATGGCCAAGACCGCGCCCGGCGAGGAAGGATCCAGCGGGCACGTGCACCTCTCGTGCTGGAGCGATGGCGCCAACGCATTTCGCGCCTCGGACGGAAAGGGCTTGCCCGCTGTCCTTCGCTCGGCGATCGCGGGCGTGCTCGAGCACCTACCAGGCGCCTCGCTGCTCATGAACCCGACCATCAACTCTTACAAGCGACTGGTGCCCGGTTGGTTCGCGCCCGTCAATGCGAGCTGGGGCGTGGAAAATCGCTCATGCGCGGTGCGTGCGATCGTGCAAAAGGACCACCCGGAGCTCTGCCGCCTCGAATGCCGCCGTCCCGGCGCCGACGCCAACCCATACCTTGCCATGGCAGCGGTCGTGGCTTCCGCCACCGACGGCATGAAGCGCCAGCTCACCCCGCCCGCCGCCATCGAAGGAGACGCCTACGCGCGCGGCGAGCTGCCCGAGCTGCCGGGCTCCCTGGAGAGCGCGATCCAGGCATTCGAGTCAGACCAGGTCCTGCGCCAAGCGCTGGACGAGCGCTTCAGCGATTACTTCGTGACGTCCCGTGCCTGGGAGGTCAAGGCATTCCGCGCGACCGTGACCGACTGGGAGCGCGATCGCTACATGAGGACGGTGTAGCCCATGCCTGGGCGGCTCATCTCCGTCATGGCTGAGAGCGCGGCGGCGCAGCAGAAAGACAATCTCTGCGGCCCGTTTTGGGCCGCCCGGGTCCTCAATGAATCCGGATTCTCCATCTGGGAGGGCCAGCCGATCGACGAAGACCTGATCGCGCTGCGCGCAGGCACCGTGCTGCCCGACGCTGACACCGACGCAGGCGTGCCGCCCGGAGCGCTCAGCCGCGCGGCTTATCGCTACGTGCTGCCGATGGCCCCGGTCGAGCAGTCGGGCACGCCTGCGGGCGCGCTGGCGGATTCAATCGAAGCCGCGTCGGGAGGCCAGCTGCGCTGCGTGCCATTGCGCGGCGCGTGGAATGTGGACCGCATCGAGCGCTTGCTCGATGAGGCGCGCGACCTGGGTGCGAGGCTGATCGCGAACCTGCGCACAGGGCGACTGTGGGGCAGCCGGCCACCGATCGACGTCTTGCTCGCAGAGCTCCAGGCTCGCCCGGTGCAGGACCCCGCGGCGGATTGGGACGTGGGGCATTTCGTCGAGCTCGAGATGCTCATTCGCGGCCCGCAACGCTCGCTGGTCGTCGTGCACGACTCGTATCCGTCGCTGGGATGGGGCGGCCGGCATTTCCAACCACCGAGGGTCGTGGCTGCAGCTCTGCTGCGCGGCGACGGGCGCGAAGGTGGCGTGCTGGCCGTGGTGCCCGATGCGCGGGCCGAAGCAGCAGAGGCGCTGGCGGCCGAACTCGGCCTCGACACACGGCCCTGGAACAACGGAACCAGGAGTTGATGTAATGGCGATTGCCGAGGGCAAATCAATTTCCGTCGAGAGGGTGCTTGCCGAATGGAGGGAGCGCGGCATCCGCAACGTCCGGTTCGAGCTGCCTGACATGCACGGCACCAGCCGCTCCAAGATCGTCCCGATCGACCACGCCGCCGGCTACGCGAAGAACGGCCTCAACATGTACGGCGGAGCCGCTGTGCTGGACTCACGCTCCGACGTTGTTCCCGGCACGCTCTACAACGAAGAGGTCGCGTATGCCGACCAGCTGCTGCGGCCCGACCCTTCTACCGCCGCGGTCGTGCCCTGGGCAGATGCCACCGCGAGGTTTATCTGCGACGCATCCTGGGAGGACGGCCGGCCGCTGGCGGCTTCGCCGCGTCACGTTTTCCGCCGCGTGCTCGACCGCTGCCACGAGCTCGGCTACGAGCCGGTGATGGGAATGGAGTGCGAGTTCTACCTTCTCGATCCTGAGACTCACCAGCGGCTTTTCGGCGGTTACCACATTTTCAACTCGGTTCGGAACACATGGGTGCCGGCGATCCAGCGGATCGTCGACCAGATGCGCGATTTCGGCATCGACATCATCACCGCCAACTGCGAGTACGCGGGCTCCCAGTGGGAGATCAACTACGCGCCGGGCCGCGGCATGGCCGGACCAGACCTCGCCTTCAGCTTCAAGAACGGAGTCAAGGAGATCGCCCGGCACGAAGGGCTCCTCGCGTCCTTTATGTCCAAGCCGTTCGCCGACTCCGCAGGCTGTGGGTCGCATATCCACATGAGCCTGGTGCGCCTGGAGGGGGGCAAGAACGTAATGTCCGATGACGGTGCGGAGGCGGGGTTGTCGAAAGCCGGGCGCCAGTTCATCGCCGGGCAGCTGCGCCACGCTGCTTCCACCTACGCACTGTTGGCTCCAACGCTGAACTGTCTGAAGCGCCGCCGCCGCCACACGTTCAGCCCCACCAATGTTTCGTGGGGTCCCGAGGATCGCTCCGCCTTCGTTCGGGTCAAGGGCGGCACGGCGGAGAGCCGCCACATCGAGAACCGAGCGCCATCGGGGCTTTCGAACCCGTACCTCGCCGGAGCAGCTCTTCTCGCGAGCGGATTGCTCGGGATCGTCGACAAGCTCGAGTTGGAGCCGCCGGCGCACCCGCCGGCCGAGGATGACGAGTCAAAACAGAAGCTGCCGACCACGCTTGAAGAGTCGCTCTCGCTGCTTGAGGCGGACGACCGCATCACGGAGCTGCTCGGGGAGGAGTTCGTCAAGGCGTACACCGTCATGCGCCGGTACGAGCTGCAGCGATTCGCGGACCACGTGACGGACTGGGAGGTCCAGGAATACCTGGAGATCTATTGATGGCAGCCGGCATTCGAAAAGACAGGGAGGGGATACAACATGGCTGATCAAACGGACGTAGCCGTCGAGCCGCTCGCGCAGGCGGAGGCGGACATCTTCGACGTCTCAAAGCGGCAGGACGTGTCGACTCTTCGCAAGCATGCCGTAGGCCTGCCCGGTGTGCTCTTCCTCACGGTGACCGGCTCGGCGCCGATCTCGGCGATGCTGTTCAACACGCCGCTCGCCGTGGGCTTCGGCAACGGGCTCGGAACACCGGCCGCGTTTCTTTTCGCCACGATCATCCTGGTCATCTTCTCGGTCGGATACGTCGCGATGGCGCGCAAGGTGACGACCGCGGGGGGCTTCTACTCGTATATCAGCCACGGCCTCGGCCGTGAGCTGGGCCTCGGAACCGGATTCGCCGCCGTGGTGGCCTACTCGGTCTTCGAGGCATCGCTGGCCGGCGGTTTCGCGTACTTTCTCCAGCTCAAGCTGAGCCAGATCGGAAATGCCACCGGCGCGGGTTGGCTCGGCCAGATCCAGTGGCCGTGGCTCGCGCTGTTCATGGTCGTCGCGATCTCGCTAATCACCTACTTCGACATCCGGATCACAGCGCGGCTCCTCGGCGTATTCCTGATCGGCGAGGTCGTCTTCCTGCTGATCTTTGACGTGTTCATGTTCGCCCGGGGCGCTACAACCTCAACGGCTATGACGCTCGACGCCATCAACCCGGTCAAGGCGTTCCAGGGCTTCGGCGCCAATGGAAGCCTTCTCGCGGGCATTCCAGCCATCGGGCTGTTCTTCGCCTTCTGGTCATGGGTCGGCTTTGAGATGGCGCCCAACTACGGCGAGGAATCCAAGGACCCGAAGCGCATCGTCCCTATGGCGATGTACATCTCGGTCGTGGGGCTGGGGATCTTCTACATCCTCACCAGCTGGGCGCCGTTTGCCGGCTACTCCAACCTGGGGGCCGCAATTACGCAAGCTCAAACCGCCTCGTATAACTACTACATCGGCCCGGCGCAGCAGTACATCGGCCTCGGAGTCGACCAGGCTCTGAGCATCCTGATCATCACCGGGTCGTTTGCCTGCGGCATGGCATTCCACAACACGGCCGCGCGCTACTTCTACTCACTGGGTCGTGAAAAGGTGCTCCCAGCCGCGCTGGGTACGACTCATCCCCACTACAAGAGCCCTCACATCGCGTCCATCACGCAGTCGGTGATTGCCGGCCTGATCGTGATCGCCTTTGCGATCTTCGCTGGCCGCGACAACCCGTTCCAGCAGGCCTACCTTGACCTATACGGCTTGATGGCGATCATGGGAGTGATCGTGATCCTTGCTGTGCAGGCACTGGTCTCGGTCGCGATCCTCCGTTACTTCTGGCAGCACCACGGCAGCGAAGTCCACTGGTGGAGCACAGTGCTGGCACCCATCATCTCCTTTGCCGGACAGGCGGTGGTGCTGTTCCTGCTCTTCCAGAACGTCGACTTCATCGGCGGCGGCCTGGGCTTCGCGCGCTGGCTCGGGCCTATCGACCTCGTCATCTTCGCCGCCGGGATCGGGCTTGCGTTCTACCTCAAGAGCAGCCAGCCTGACAAGTACAAGACACTCGGGCGTCTCATCCACGACGGACTCTGAAACGATTGCTGCCGGCAGGTCGCCTGCCGGCAGCACCTCAACCTTCGCAGGCACTCTTGCTTTCGTCTCGGCTCTGTGTTGGGTTGACCAGTGGGTCTGCATGGTCGGGGCGAGCTGCTGCAGAAGAGGTGCTCGCTGATCGGGTAGGCTGACGCCGATGGCGGAGATCGAGATCACACCCAGCAGCGTCATCGTTCACATTCGTGGCGCAGATCGTTTCTTCGCCCTCGAGAGTCAACTCGAAGTGCCCCTTGAACACATCGCCGCCGTCGACGCTTCCGCACCCGAGGCGCATCAGATTTGGCACGGCTTGCGTGCCGGCGGCACCAACCTGCCTGGCGTCATCACCGCAGGGCGCTTTATCCACCATGGCGAGTGGGCGTTCTGGGACGTCCACGACCCTGACAAGGCAATCGCGATCCGATTGCGTGACGAGCATTACGCCAAGCTGATCATTGGAGTCGACGATCCGGCCGCCACCGCCAACGCGATCAGCGCCGCAGTCCAGCGAGCCTGATCGGAAAGAGGCTCGACCGGTGTGACAAGGAGATCGAGATGAGCCGGCAATATTTGAGCCCTTACATCAACTTTCAGGGCCGCGCCCGCGCCGATGTGGGCTGGCTCACGGACAAATTCGGCCTCAATTGGATGGTCAGCATCGACAAGGCGTAGCGCCCGAGGGGCGGCTCCTCTTCGCCGAAGGAGTCGTCGACTAAGATTTGGCCTGGCGACCTGGGCGAGGCCAAAGTAACAAGCGAGGTGATTCGAAATGGTGGTCTGCGTTCCCGTCACAACGGAGGGCCTGATCGACCCCCGCTGGGGTCGCGCCGATCGGGTGGCAATCACGCAGGTAACGGGCGACGGGATCGGGGCCTGGCAAGAGTACGAAGTCGGGTGGAACGCGCTCCACGATTCGGGAACCGAGGGCTCACATCACGCCCGGGTGGCTCGATTCCTCAAAGAACATCACGTCGAGGCGGTGGTGGCGAACCACATGGGTCCGCCCATGGTCCACATGCTGGAGCGGATGGGAGTGAAGGTCCTGCTCGGGGCAACGGGCACCGCGAGGGAGGCCGCGATGGGGGCGACCGGCAGCCAATCAAGCTGACCCGCTGAGCGCCGTCGAGGGCTCGCGATCTAACAGGCTGCGCCACCTCGCCCGGTTTGCTGCGCACCGGAAGCGCGCTTTGGGCAACCCTCCGAGCGAGGTGATTTGGCGCCGGTCAACTCAGGGCGCTAGCGGGCAAAGCCTCCGAACGGGGCTAGATACTTAGGGTTGAATGCGGCCAGCCCGGACTTAACCGCATCGTTTGGACTTCCGAATACAGTGAGCCTCGTCGGGTCTACCGCACCGAGAAACCGTGCAGCGAATTTCTCGCCGAAATGGCCCAGGTGGATCAAGGTGGCCGGGGAATCCGAGTAGCGCTCGTAGACGTGCACCGCCTTGCCGTCGTCGGTGATGAACCACTCGTAGCTCAACGCTCCTGATTCATCCAACGTGGACTCGACCATTTCTTTCATCAGCACTTTGAAGCCGTCCAACGCACCCGGCTTGACGGCAACCTCGAGCAACCATGAGACTTCGTTTGCCATCTAACGCCCCCTCTGCATGCGTCCTACGGGATGCTTGAATCGTACGCGTGCCCGTGGCCTCTGCCTTGGTCCAAGAGCCGTCCAGTAGTTCATGTAGTCCGGCCAGGCCTCGGCGCTGAAATGGCTCTGAAAGGGCCAGTCGTCGACCCGGCCGTGGCGTAGTCCAGGCCACGCGACCCAGCTCCAGGTCCCAACTTAGTCGGGACTAACGGCCCTAGTGCAGGATTTGAGCCAAGCTAACCTCGATCTGTCTGGGCTGCATGGCTCGGATTGCTGCTGCATTGCCGTTTGCCGGAGTGGGACCGATGCAGGCGCCAATCGACCTGGATGGCTACTACGATCTTCTTCTATGAATGGGGGCCCCCGTCGAGGCCAGTTGGGAGGACGAAGCATGGTAAGTAAGAAAGAACAGCTCGAGATGCACCACCAGATGGTGCGGATCCGCATCTTCGAGGAGACGATCCAGAAGATCTACATGGAGGGCAAGACCCCGGCCTTTGACATCGCAGCCGGTCCCGTGCCCGGTGAGATGCACCTGGCGGCGGGGCAGGAGCCGGTCGCGGCGGGCGTCTGCATTCACCTACGCCCGAGCGACGCGGTGACCGCGACCCATCGTCCGCACCATGTCGCGCTCGCTCACGGCATGGACATGAAAAAGCTTGCCGCCGAGATCTTTGGTAAGGACACAGGCCTCGGGCATGGCAAGGGTGGCCATATGCACCTGTTCGACCCGGTCACGCACTTCGGGTGCAGCGGGATCATCGGTGAAGGAATTCCAACGGCGGTCGGTCACGCTCTCGCCTTCAAGAAGCTGGGGCGCGACGATATCGCGGTGTCCTTCTTCGGGGAAGGCGCCGCCAACCAGGGTGCCTTCCACGAATCGCTGAACCTCGCCGCGCTTTGGCATCTGGGCGTGGTCTTCGTCTGTGAGGACAACACCTGGGCCATCAGCGTGGCCAAGGCCACAGCGACAGCGATCGCCAACAACAGTGATCGCGCGGCCGCGTATGGGATCCCAGGCGTGCTCATCCCGGACAACGACCCGACCGCCATCTATGAGGCTGCCGGCGAGGCGGTCGCTCGGGCTCGGGCCGGAAAGGGTCCGACTCTGATCGAGGTCAAGACCGATCGCTTGCTGGGGCACTTCGAAGGCGATCCACAGCTTTACCGGACGAAAGACGAGATGGAGACGTTGCAGCGGCGGGATGCGCTCAAACATTACGAGCAGCAGTTGATCAAGGCTGGAGCGCTGACCACCGAGTCGGCCGAGAAGGTCTGGAAGGACGCCCGGGCCGAGGTCGACGCGGCGGTAGAGTTCGCCCGCCAGAGCCCATACCCGGAGCCCGACGCGGCGCTCCTCCACGTCTTCGCTTAGGAGATACGAGCCATGGCAGTAGAAACCAAAAAGCGGTTGCTGACAACTTCCAAGGCCATCTCCGAAGGCATCGCCCAGGAGATGGACAGAGACAAGACGGTCTTCGTGATGGGCGAGGACGTCGGCGTCTACGGAGGCATCTTCGGCGCCACCGAGGGCCTGCTGGCGAAGTTCGGCCCCGAGCGCATCATGGACACCCCGATCTCGGAGACAGGCTTTATCGGCGCCGCCACCGGGGCTGCGCTCTCGGGCATGAGGCCGATCGTAGAGCTGATGTTTGTCGACTTCTTCGGCGTCTGCATGGACCAGATCTATAACCACATGGCCAAGATCCACTACGAGTCCGGGGGCAACTTCAAGGTGCCCGTTGTGATCACGACCGCCATCGGCGGCGGCTACAGCGACGGCGCCCAGCATTCGCAGACGCTGTATGGGATGTTCGCCCACCTGCCGGGGTTGAAGATCGTGGTCCCTTCGACGCCATATGACGCCAAAGGTCTGATGATCTCCGCCATCCGCGACGACAACCCCGTCCTCTACATGTTTCACAAGGGAGTGATGGGGCTCGGCTGGATGACGCCCAACCCTCGCGCCACCGGGGACGTCCCCGAGGAGCCCTATACGGTGCCGATCGGAAAGGCGGACGTGAAGCGACCAGGCCGCGACCTCACCATCGTCACTGTTTCTCTCATGGTCCACCGCGCGCTCGACGCCGCCGACGACCTGGCCAAAGATGGCATCGAGGCTGAGGTGCTGGACCTGAGATCGGTGATCCCGCTTGACCGCGAGGCGATCCTCGAGTCGGTGCGCAAGACGCGCCGCCTGTTGGTCGTGGACGAGGACTATCGCAGCTTCGGGATGTCGGGAGAGGTGATCACCAGCGTGGTCGAGGGAGCCTTCGATTATCTCGACGCCCCGCCTGCGCGGCTCGCGCTGCCGGATGTGCCGATCCCCTACAGCCGGCCGCTGGAGGAGTTTGTACTGCCCAATCGAGTCAAGATCGCAGCGGCGGCTCGGGCGCTCGTCGCCAAGAAGTAAGAGGAGTCGAGAGGTGGGGGACGAGGGACTTGTCCCTTGTCCCCCTTCTAATGAACCCGTGCTAGAGGCACTGTGCGTCGCGAGGTCCTGATGCCCCGCCTGGCTGAGGAGGCCGAAGAGGGGGTTGTGGTCGCCTGGTTCATCGAGCCTGGCGCCTCCATCAACGAAGGGGACCTCCTGGCCGAGCTTCAGGTCCAGAAGGTGAGCAGCGAGCTGCACTCCCCGTTCAGCGGTCGGGTGGCGCAGTTGCTGGTCGCACCTGGCGGTGTGGCCAGGCAGGGTGCTCCGATCGCCGTGATCGTGGAAGGCGAGGAGTCGGCGGGCCCCGGCGAAACAATGCCGGCCGCAGCACCGGTGATCGAGGAGAGGGAGCGCGCAGGTTTGGAGCCGGCACCAGCCTCCCCATCGGCCCGTCGGCTGGCGCGCGAGCTTGGTGTCGACCTGAAAAGCGTGACCGGGTCAGGACCAGGCGGCCGCATCGTGGAGGCTGACGTCAAGGGTGCCGCTGCCCGGCCGGCGAGCGGTGAAACGGGTGCCGTCGGGGCGGGCCTACATCGGATCGAGCCGCTCACGCCGATGCGCCGCGCGATCGCCGAGCGCCTTTCAGCATGGCTGGGCTCAACCGCCCAGCTAACTCTCACGGCGGAGGCAGACGTGACGGCGCTGGCCTCCGAACTGGAACGCTTGAACAAGGGTTCGCAGCGCCGGGCCTCATACCTGGAGGCGGTGGTCCGTGGGCTCGCGCTTGCCCTTCACAACCATCCTGCAGTGGGCGCTCGATGGACGGAGGCTGGGCTGGCCTACTCCGACCGGAACGACATCGGCGTCGCGGTCGCGCTGCCGGAAGGGCTGATCGCTCCGGTCGTCAGGGACGCAGACCGCAAAGACCTCGCCGCCTTGGGGCGCGAAATTGCCGAGCTGGCCGACAGGGCGCGGGCAGGAGGCCTCGCGCCTGCCGAAGTTGAAGGCGGCGCGCTCAGCGTGACCAACCTCGGCGCCTACCGGATCGACGCCTTCACTCCGCTGCTGAACCCTCCCCAGACCGCCATCCTCGGTATGGGCCGGGCGCGCTGGAAGCCAGCCGTGGTCGATGGTGCGATCGTCCCGCGCCTGCTCATGGTCCTGAGCCTGACCTTCGACCACCGCGTCGTTGACGGCGCGCCCGCGGCCGACTTCTTGACCGAGGTCGTTCGCCTGCTCGAAGAGCCGGCACTCCTGCTTGGCTCCACCGCCGAGCCCTAGCCGGTGCGTGTGGTCGTGGTCGGTGGTGGCGTGATTGGCTGCTCGGCGGCCTTCGCCCTGGCGCGGCGCGGCGCCGAAGTGATCCTGGTGGAGCGCGGTGCCGTGGGGTCGGGTGCGTCCGGGGCGGCGGCCGGCATGCTGGCGCCGCTCTCCGAGAGTGACACGCCCGGCGACTTCGTGGACTTGTGTCTGGCGGCTCTGCGTGGTTTCGAGCTCTGGCTCGAGTCGGTCGAGGAGCTCGCGCAGATGCGAGTCGACCTCGTGCGCAGTGGGGTCCTCATGCTCGCCTCGCGGCCTGAGCAGGAGCGCGACCTGCGGGCGCGGCTCGCCTGGCAGCGCCAGTCCGACCCGCGCATTGAATTCCTGGACGCGACCGCACTGGCGCGGCTTGCCCCTCATCTCGGTCCGGGCTTCGCAGGGGCGTTGCTCTACCCGGGTGAGGTGCAGGTCGACGCGCGACGCTACAGCCTGGCGTTGAGCCGGGCGGCCTCTGCGGCGGGCGCCCACGTGCGCGAAGGCACACCGGCCACCGCCATCTTGATTCAGGACCGGCGTGCAGTCGGGGTGCAGATCGCGGGCGAGCGGCTTATGGCCGATGCGGTGCTGGTGGCAAGCGGCAGCGACGCTGCGCTGTTGCGGCTCGCCGGGGTGGATCTGCCGCTGACTTCGATCAAGGGAGAGCTGGTCAGACTCGTGCCGGCTGCGCGTCTGGCGGGACCGATCATCTTCGCGCCAGGCGGATACCTGACGCCGAAGGCTGACGGCAGCGTATTGGTCGGCGCTACGCAGATGCCCGATCGTCATGACCTCGCAGTTGGCGCGGGGTCGATCGCAACACTGCTCGATTTTGCGTTCGGCGTCGTGCCGGCCTTAAGAGAGGCGAGATTCGCCGAAGCTTGGGCCGGCCTTCGTCCGAGCCTACCTGACCGAATCCCCGCGATTGGCCCGGTTCCTCAGGTGGACTCCCTCTGGATGGCGGTCGGCCACCATCGCAACGGGATTCTCCTCGCCGGCTGGACGGGGGAGCAGCTGGCGGCCGCGATACTCGACCAAGTCCCCGTGCCGGAGGTTGTCGCGCCAGGCCGTTTCCTGGACACCGTCGCGGGCTGATCCGGTCCGGCCCATGATCTTCGCAATGGCCGAATGGCTCGGGCAATGAGGGCAGTGGGTCTGATCGCCAACCCCATCGCGGGCACTGACATCCGCCGGCTGGTCGGACACGCCTCCGCAGTTACCATCCAGGAAAAGGTGGCGATACTGCGCCGCGTCCTCAATGGACTGGCGGCCAGTGGCGCCGAAACCGTCTTCTACTTACCGGATATCGCTGGCATCGCTCAGGCTGCGGTCAGCAGCGCGGAGGTCTCGCTCAGGTCTGAGCCGCTGCCCATGCGCCCGGTGGGGACAGCTGAGGATTCGACGCTGGCCGGCCGCCTCCTGGATGAAGCAGGGGTGGCCGCCATCATCACGCTCGGTGGGGACGGCACCAACCGAGCGGTGGCGAAAGGCTGCGGCAAGGCGCCGTTGGTGCCGATCTCAACGGGCACCAACAACGTCTTCCCGACCATGATCGATGGCACGATCGCCGGCCTGGCCGCAGGGCTCCTCGCCACCGGCGCTGTCGATGGCGCAGCGGTCTGCCGCCAGACCAAGCGTGTCGAAGTCGTCACCGCCGACGGCGAGGACTTTGCGCTGGTCGATGCGGCGGTGTGCCGAGACCGCTTTGCAGGATCCGGCGCGGTCTGGGAGCCCGGCAGGGTCACGGCCATCGTGATGGCGCGGGCAGAACCCTGGGCGGTAGGGCTCTCTTCGATCGGCGGCCAGCTCCGCCCGGTGACCGACGACGATCCGCTGGGGCTTTACGTGGAGTTGGGTTTGGGGCGGTGCGTCAGGACGGTCCTGGCTCCAGGTCTCGTAGTTGAGGTTCCAATCGCAGGCTGGAGGCCACTTGCTCTCGGCGAAGAGGTCACCCTTGATGTCGGGGAAGGCATCATCGCCCTCGATGGCGAGCGACAGTTGAGCGTGGACGGCAGCGCGCGTGCGCGGGTCACTCGCGCCGGACCGTTTGTCGTGAATATCCGGGCAGTGCTTACAGCCGCTCGCCAGAGGCCGGCTCAGGGCTAGCGGGGCTCGAGCCTCCTAAGATGAAATTGGGGGATCGGCAAGCCTCAATGAATCCCGCCGATCGCCACCCCGACAACTAGAGGAGAAACCCATGACGGACAACAAGCGGCCCCACACGACTTTCGACTCTGGCCAGCCGGCCACCAGTGACGAGTACTCGCTCACCGTCGGGCCGGCCGGGCCGATCCTGCTCCAGGACGCCTACGTCATCCAGAAGATGCAGGCGTTCAACCGGGAGCGCGTGCCTGAGCGCGTCGTGCACGCCAAGGGCGGCGGCGCCCATGGCTTTTTCGAGGCCACCGAAGACGTTTCGCAGTTCACCAAGGCTGTCCTTTTCCAGAAGGGCAAGAGGACCGAGTCGGTTGCGCGCTTCTCGACGGTCGCCGGCGAGCTGGGCTCTCCCGACACCGCGCGTGACCCGCGCGGCTTTGCGCTCAAGTTCTATACCGAGCACGGCAACTACGACATGGTCGGCAACAACACTCCCGTCTTCTTCATCCGCGACCCTTCGAAGTTCTCCGACTTCATCCACTCGCAAAAGCGCCGCGCCGATAACCATCTGCGCGACAACAACATGCAGTGGGACTTCTGGACGCTGTCGCCCGAGTCGGCGCATCAGGTGACCATCCTTATGGGTGACCGTGGAATCCCGCGGAGCTGGCGGCACATGAACGGGTACTCCTCACATACCTATATGTGGATCAATGCCGGCGGCAAGAAGTTCTGGGTGAAGTACCACTTCAAGACTGACCAGGGCGTTGAGTTCCTGACGCAGAGCGAGGGGGCGGCGACCGCGGGCGAGAATCCCGACGCTCACATCCACGACCTCTGGGCATCGATCAAGGGCGGCGATTTCCCGACGTGGACCCTCAACGTGCAGATCATGCCGTTCGAAGACGCCGCGAACTACCGGTTCAACTCTTTTGACGTGACCAAGGTCTGGCCGCATGGCGACTATCCCCTCATCAAGGTCGGCCGTTACGTGCTCGACCGCAACCCGGAGAACTACTTCGCCGAGATCGAGCAGGCTACGTTCGAGCCGAGCAACTTCATCCCGGGCATCGGGCCGTCGCCGGACCGCATGCTCCTCGGCCGGCTTTTCAGCTACCACGACACGCACATGCACCGGGTGGGCAGCAACGCACAGCAGCTGCCGGTCAACTATCCGAAGCACGCCAAGGTCAACTCCTACAACAAGGACGGCGCCATGAGCTACCGCAACTCAAGCGATCCCGTCTACGCGCCGAACTCCTTCGGAGGACCGGCGGCTGCGCCCAAGCTCTTCGGGCAGGATCCAGCGTGGGAGGTCAGCGGTGACATCGTGCGCGCCGCCCAAGCGCTGCACCGTGAGGACGACGACTTCGGCCAGGCCGGGACGATGGTTCGGGAGGTGCTCGACGATGCCGCCCGCGACCGGCTGGTCTCGAACATAGCCGGGCACGTCAAGCAGGGCGTCGAGGAGCCTGTCCTCAGCCGGGTCTTCGATTACTGGCGCAAGGTGGACAGCACGCTCGGCCATCGGGTGGAGGAGGCGGTCATCGGGCGAACAGCCGCGGTGCGTTAGGCCCCCGTCGCACCTGGCGAGCGCACCTCATGAGCCTGCCTGCGTGAGGTCGTAGACCGGCACGCCGTCGACCACCATCGCTGTGAAAGATTGGCTCACCCAGGTTTTGATCTCGATCGCCGGCGACCCCGACGCCAGCCCAGGACCCAGGCCGCCCGCGACGAAATAGTGGATCTTGCCCTCGCTGACGAGCTTCTGGAAGTCGGCGAGGGTTGGCACGGGATCGGTGCCGTTGAAGCCGCCGATGGCCATCACGGCGTCGCCGGTCGCCAGCTCGTACACGGCCGCCGCGTCGCTGTAGACCATCGCCGCCACCCATTGGTAGCGACCCCCATCTTTCTGGAGAACAGACGTGAGCTCCGAACCAGGCGGAGCGCTGTTCGGAAAAGCGCGGCTGTAAGCGGAGGCCACGTGCGGGCCGGCCCACGGGACCGCGCCACTGTATGAGGTCGAAACGGTGTCGATCGTGTACGCCGCCGGCCCCGCAATCGACAGGGCAAGGCCGGCCGCCCCGGCCGCCGCAATCGTTCGCGACCAGGCTGCTGGCGCAGTCACGATCACGACCGCCGCTGCCAGCCCTCCTATCAGCACGATGGCGCGCAACTCTGGATGCCACTCGGAGCTGCGTTCAAGCAGCCCATAGGACCATCCCGTCGTGGAGGCGATCGCCATGCTCGCGATGTATCGCGCCGACAGCTGCTGGCGCCGGCGCCAGAGCATCGACGCGCCGGCGCCGGTGAGGGCGCCGATCGGGGGAGCAAGCGCAATCGTGTAGTAAGGGTGGATGATGCCCTGCGCGAAGCTGAAAACCGCGATGCTGACAACCAGCCATCCCCCGAGCAGTAACAGGGCCGCACGACCGGTGTCAGCGCGCTCGGCTCGGCGCGTGAACCAAAGGCCGGCCGCCAGCAAGATGAGAGCGGCCGGGATCAGCCAGGAGACCTGGCCCCCGAAGTCGCTGGTGAACATGCGGCCCCAGCCAGTCGGACCCGAAGTCGAGACGACCACGCCGCCGGCTCCGACCCCGGTGAGACGGCCAAAGCCCTCGTAGCCGAGGATCACGTCGACGATGCTGTTCGTCTGCGACCCGCCGACGTATGGGCGGCCGGTGCTCGGCCACAGCTCGACCACCGCCACCCACCAGCCGGAGGCCACGACCAGGGTGATGCCGGCGATGACCAGCTGCCTGATGCGCTGCTGAGTGGGCGGCCGGCCTGCGACCAGGTACACGGCCGCGAGCACCGGCACGATCAAGAAGGCCTCCAGCATCTTGGCGAGGAATGCGGTGCCGATAAGTGCGGCCGCCAGGATGAGCCATCTCGTCCGACCGCTATCGACGGCTCGGAGCGTCGCGTATGCGCCAGCCGTGACAAGCAGGACGAGCAGTGCGTCGGGATGGTTGTAGCGGAACATGAGCGCTGCGACCGGAGTCAGCGCCACCACGCTCCCGGCCACCAGCGCGCCGCCTGAACCGAACCACCTGCGCACCAGCATGTAGGTCAGGGCGACGGTCGCGACCCCTTCCAGCGCCTGCGGCACAAGGATGCTCCCGCTGTTCACCCCGAAGATCCGAGCGGAGATCTCCATCACCCACAAGAACGCGGGCGTTTTGTCGACCGAAATGAAGCTTGAGGCGTCCAGCGACCCGAAGAAGAAGGCCGTCCAGCTCTTCGTGCCGGCCTGCACCGCCGCCGAGTAGTAAGCGTCGGCCCAACCGTTGCGGTCCAGGCCCCACAGATAGAGGACGAGCGTGGTGGAGAGCAGCGCGATCAACGACGGACGCGCCCATGCTCGATCTGAAGCCGGACCGCGGACGAAATCCTTGAGGCGGCGCCCGCTCGGTATCAGAGTCAAGGCGTTACTTTGTCATGTTCGCGAGCGGGTGTGCAGCGCGTCACCTTGCGGTAGCCCGCAGCTTCGGCTGGCGGGCTGCAAGGCGATGCCGTTGTAAGAGTCCGGTTGGTTGTCTAAGCTACGTCGGTGCTCAAGGCGACTCGGATAAAACGAGATGGCTTCACGAGGACCGGATATACGGTGGGAGTGGCCATTCTCCTGCTGACCGCACAGGGCTGCTCGACGACGTCCACAGCAACGGGGTCACCGTCGCCCGCCACAGGGTCGACCTCGCCCGCGACTGCGAGCTGCACGATGCCCCTGACCGTCGATCCCTATCAGGGTTTCCACATCGGCGTACCGGACGGGTGGGCCCTCATCAGGCTCAACGGCACGATCTTCGTCACGAAGGACCCGACGTCCACCGAAGGGGCGGCTGTACGCCCCGCACTGATGACAGCTGGGCTTACCGCCGCCACATACTTCCAGGCTGCCCTGGCCACATTGCAGCAGCAGCTCGCCTCGGTCAGCCTGACGATGACGTCGACCATGACGAGCTCGGGCGCTCAGCTGCCGGCGGCATCACTGAGCATTCAGTCAGGTGGGGCCTCATTGGCCGGACAGGCCCACGTTGAGATCCGGTCGTTTCCGACCGCCTATGGAGCTTCCATGGTTGCTTTGATCGCGTCATGGGCACCACAAGGCCAGTTCGCCACCGACACCTCATTGCTGGCCGGAATCGGGGCATGCTACGGACCTCAGCAGGGGACGCTGTACCAGGTGGTCAAGGACCAGGTTTTCACCTATGCGATCCCGCTCGGCTGGCAGACCACGAGTGAGACCCAGGACTCGATCGAGATCGACAAGGGCACCGATGCCGGGGCGAGCTTTAACCTCTTACCGGCTCTGCCGCTAGATAGCGGAGTCAACTCCCCCCAGACCCTGTTTACGTGGGCAACGAGCAAGCTCGGCATCCAGGTCGGTCAGATCATCGCATCCACGAGCTCTCCCAACCAGACGACTTC
>DATBZP010000112.1:0-21998 GCA_036513135.1 Candidatus Dormiibacterota bacterium
CGGGGATCCCTGGAAGGCAGGCCACTCGAACCACAGCGCGACGAAAATTACCGAAGCGTCAGCGCCAGGGATACCCTGGTTGTTAAGGGCGAAACCCGAACGAACCCCTAGAAGAGCTCGACCTTCATCCCCGACCGGGCCCCAAGCAGCTTATCGGCCCGGGCGTCGCGCACGGCGACCTCCAGATACCCCATGCTCCCCACGTAAACGAACGGCTCGTTCGGCCGGCCCTCTGAATAGGTCGTGGCCGTCGAAACAATGTCGTGGTTGTGAATGCGCATCCGGCGCGCCGGCGGCTTCAGGTTCGTCACCAGGTTGCCGAAACCGTCCGTCCACAGCACCCGCGGCGAGGCATCGTCCAGCATCTTCGGCGGATCTGTCGGCGGTCCAAGCGATTCGAGCGGAATTCCAGAAGCCAGCGCCGCGGCAGCGGGCGCGAACACGTCCCGGCCCTCGAAAGTCGGCGCGCCGTGCGGTCTTGGAGCGAGCTCGACCGCAGCCTGCAGCCCGACCTCGTCGATGATGATCGCAAACAACCCGTTGTCAGGCCCGACGTAGTACCGGCCGCCCGCCCGAATCGCGAGCCGCCTACGCGAGCCGCCGACGCCCGGGTCGACCACTGCGAGGTGCACCGAGTCGGCGCCAAAGTGGCGCGTGCCGGCGAAGAGCATGAACGCGCCGGCCGAGACGTCGAACCGCGGAACCTCGTGGCTCACATCGACCAGCACGGCGTTCGGACAGCCTTGCAGCACCATCGCTTTCATGGCCGCCACCAGCGGCGAACCAGAACCGAAATCGGTGGTGAAAGTCACGAGCGGCGGCCGGGCTAGCGGGCCCTGACTACCAGTACCGTGTTTCTTTCCAGGGATCTGCTTCATCGTGATACCCACGCTGCTCCCAGAAACCGAGCCGGTTGCGTTCCATGAACTCTAGCCCGCGCAGCCACTTGGCCGATTTCCAGAAGTATTTCGCCGGCACGAAAAGGCGCAGCGGCCAGCCATGGTCCGGCGTCAGGTCCGTCCCGTTCCACGCGTAGCACAAGAGGTTTTCTTCGTCCTCCAGCACGCTCAGCGGCACCGACGTCGTGTACCCGTACTCGCAGTGCGCGTTGACGTACTTCGCTTCGGGTGCTGGCTTGACGCGATCCAGGATCTCGCGGATCGGCACGCCGGTCCACGTGTCGCCCAACCGGCTCCATCCCGTGACGCAGTGGATGTCCGCGACGACGTCCTTTGAAGGAAGCGCGCGGAGCTCGCCGTAGTCCACCGTCAGCTCGTGCTCGACCGCGCCGAACACCTTGAAGTCCCACTTCGCGATGTCCGTCTTCGGCACCGGTCCGAAGTGCAGGAGAGGCCAGCGGTCGGGGGCGGTGAGGGTCTGGCCGGGCGGAACGCGCGCCGGATCGACGCCTTCCGGTAGCCGCTTGCCCTTGAACAGAAACGACATCAGGCGAGTATAGGAACGGCAGTGCGCCGCTGGCTGTTCCCAGCTCGGGACCACGTTCAGGCCCCGGGTATACTGGCCTTTCGCGAGGGCGCCCTGCGCGCGTCCGGCGCAACCACGTGGGCCTGTGGCGCAGCTGGGAGCGCGCTTGAATCGCACTCAAGAGGTCAGGGGTTCGAATCCCCTCAGGTCCACCAAAGTCTTTACCACGCAGAGGGTTAATTTGATCGGGGCAAAGCAACCATTCAAGCGGCGCACCCAGGTCATTGCGGGACGCGCGTTCCAAATCGCCTCCTCGACGAAGGCGTACCTCATCGGCGTCCCGCTCACGCTCGCCATAGCAGCCGGCGGAATCTTCCTGGGGTCGCGACTCTCGCACAACCCATCGTTCGCCAACGACAACAGTCCCTGGCTTCAAGCCCTTGTCGCCGTGGGTCTGTTCCTGCTTACAGCGTTCTTCACGGGCGTGCAGCGGCTCGGCCTTTTGGCGGCGCTTGGCGTCGCGGCCGTCCTGGTGCTCGCGATTCTCTTGATCTGCGGGCGGCTGGTCGGCACCCTCCTGTTCACAGCCATCAGAGGAAGCCGGTCTGACAAGCCCAAGGACCGTTCGCCGCACGACCCGCACGACCAGGCTTTGACGTCCGGGGAGCCCGGGCATGGCGAGGTCGAAGTCACCGTTGAGGACATGCAGGCGTTCCTCAGCCGTTAGATTGCGACAGTGGCGACCCTCGGCCTGCCGCACGGAGCCTGGCCTCCCTCGCCGACCCCACCCTCCCGGTGTCCGCCTGAATTGCATTCGAGGCTTCGGACCCTCTGAATTCAGGGGCCGGAGACCGTGCCCCCGCATGGCGACTTGGCGAGGTGCCGGGGTGTAAACCATGGTGGCGCCATGACGCCGCCAGCTGTCCTCGACCCAGAACAAGTCATCTTCGCGCTGGCAGCAGCCGCGGAAGCGAAGGATGCATACACCGAGGGCCATGCTCGGTGGGTGGCAAGTACGGCCCGCCACCTCGGCACGCGACTAGGACTTCAGGAATCGGATCTGTCGGCCTTGTATCGGGGCGGCCTCGTCCACGACATCGGCAAGATAGGCGTGCCCGATGCAATCCTCCTCAAGCTCGGACCACTGAACGCCGAGGAAGAAAGGCGGATGCGTGCGCACCCGGTCATCGGCGAAAACATGGTCAAACCGGTGCCGTCGGCCGCGGACGTCTTGACCATCATCCGCCACCACCATGAGCGATTCGATGGCGGTGGTTACCCTGACGGCCTGCCCGGCCACAAGATTCCTCTTTTGGCGCGGATCGTGTCCGTCTGCGACGCCTATGACGCGCTGGCGAGCGACCGGCCCTACAGGTCGCGGCGGGATTCACAGGAAACAATGGAGACCTTGATGCGTGGCGCGGGCCAGCAGTGGGATAGAGAGCTTGTCTCGCTTCTGCTTTCCGAGCTGCCTGCGATCCGATTCGAGGTCGCCAGTTGACCTGGTAGCGGGCCGGCGGATCGCACGGCGTAGAGCCTTCAGGCGGTGGCTGCCCTCAGGTACGCGAGGACGGCGGCGACCCTTCGGCTCAGCACGCGCTCCTCGGAAAGCCCGAGCTTGGAGAAGATCGAGTTCACGTACTTCTCAACAGAAGACTCGGACAGGCGGCGGCTATCCGCGATCGACGAGTTCGCCTTGCCCTCTGCCATCTCGCGCTCGCCCAGCAGCCTCAACGCCACGCCCATGCATTTTGTGGGGGCGATACCCGCCGTTCTGCGGTCGACGGGGACCGGCGCTGGGCGTATACGTTGACCATCAATCCCTCTAAGGACGTGTACGTAGACGAGGCATATCTGTCGATCCGCTGGGACGACCTCCACCAGCACGTCCACACGGAATGGAGGGCTTTCGCCAACAGCTCAGAGCTCCGCTCCGGTCTGCTGAAAGGCATCCGCGCGATCAAGGAGCACCGCGCGGCCGCCTATGTGAGCGACGCGAGGAAGGTCAAGGTGATCGTCCACGAGGACCAGAAATGGATCAAGGAGACCTGGATGCCCCTGGCGATCCAGGCTGGCCTCAAGCGGCTCGCCTTCGTGACGGCGCCGACCGGGCTGGGAAGGCTGACGATCGAGGACGTTGCGGGACTCGTCGATGACCATGAGGGGCTGCACTCGCGCACCTTCGACTCCATGGCCGCGGCGAGGCAATGGGCCGTCTCCGGCGGGAAATAGCAAGCTCTCCCGACTCGGCGATCAGGTTGAGGGTTTAGACACTTGATTGATTCAGGGCGGCCGCCGCCACCCGTGGGCGGCGCGTAGCAAGCACCGACCCGAAGATGACCAGCACGAAGCCCACGCCCATCCCCGCGCTGAAGCTCTCGTGCAGCACGAATACCCCAAGCACCGCCGCCACGGCCGGGTTGATGTAGGTGATGACGGTCGCTCGCACGGGGCCTATCTCTGCGATCAGCGCAAAAAAAAGCACGAAGGCCAGCGCCGTGCAGACGAATGCCAGCACGGCCACCGACACGATCGTATCGACAGGTGGAATGGACCGCGGCCACTGCACGGCGGCAAGGGGCGCATAGACGATGGCGCACGCCGCGAGCGAGACTCCGATCACGCCCATCGACGGCTGATCGCTCAGGTAGCGGGAGATGATGACCGGGCCCACCGCGTAGGCGACCACGACCAACCCCATCTCGACGAGCGCCAGCCAGTCCGACGCCCTAAGGTCGAATCCAACGATCGCCGCCACCCCCGCCACCCCAAGCAGCAACCCCGAGATGCTCGCCAGCCCGAGATGCTCGCGGTTGCCGAGGGCCGTCGCGATCACGACGCCGACCAGTGGCACGGCCGCCACGAGCAGGCCTGCGAGCGAGCTGGAGATTCTCTGCTCGGCGCTCGCGAGCATGTACCACGGCATACCGATCTCGACCGCCGCAAGAGCGAGCAGGGGAAGCCAGCTCTTCAGGAGACCGCGCAGCTCGCCGCGCGCAATCACGATGGGCAGCAGGATCAGAGCGCCGATCGCCGTTCGCGCGAAGACGAGCACGACCGGGGAAAGGTCGCTCACCGCGATCCGGATGAACAGGTAAGGGAGACCCCAGATCACGCTCATCGCGATGAACAGCAGAAGACTCCGGCGTGTCATGCCAGAGATGCACCTTAAGTGATCGCCGGAACTGGCCGGCGGTCATCCAGGGCCAAAGGGCCCGCCTGACGGGAGGACGCCGGCACCTTCCGCCGTGGCCGGAATCGGGTTTACTAGAGCCGGATGGAAGAGGACAGGCGGTCTCGGTCGAGGCGGTTCCGGCCGAACCGCGGAGGATGCGGCTGCGGGTGCGGCGGTTTTCTCGTGGTGCTCACGGTGGGAATCGCGCTGAGCCTGTTCAACACCGACTTCGGTGTTGGCTTGTCGGCAAGAATCCCGTTTACCGAGAGCAACATCACGGTCGCGGCCTCTATCGGCGCGAAGGGGAAAGCGCCGGATGCTCTGCCTGCTTACACGCATGGCAGGCTCGGCGGCAACCAGAACTTCATCAACAACTCGACGACCTTGACCATCGGGCCCGCGGAAGGAACCGGACTGCTCGTGATCGGCAGGCAGGACGGGGCTCCGGTGGTCGACCTACACCTCGTCCTCAACTAGGCCGCCACACGGCCGGGAGCGAACAGGTCGCGCGAGGCGAACCCCGCGCGACCCCGATGACTACCCCTCGATAAACGTTGTCGCCGTCTCCTCGATCCGGCCTGGCGCCTGGCTGCGCATGTAGAAGAAAACGATGGCGCCGATCGCAAGCCAGACCAGCACGACCCACGGCGCCGCATTGGCGGGCGCTGTGAGCCCGGTGATGCCGAGACCTCCGAAGTCAATCCCGAACGCCGCGATCAAAACGGGGATGAAGATGAGGATCCCGAGCACCGGGATCACGACGTTGAGCAGTGGGTTCATCTCGTCGCGGTGCTCGCGCCTGTAGAAGACGATGTTGCTCAGGTTGGTGAGGATGTAGATGAAGACGATGATGATCGTGGCGATCGTGCCAAGCAGCGCGAACGCGTTGAGCGGGCTGCCCAGCGCGAAGCCAAGGATCAGCGCGACGGCCAGGCCCAGGACCCCCTGGACGTGGACCGCCACGTACGGCGTGTGGAATCGCGGGTGGACCTTGGCCAGCGCTCGCGGCAGGAGGCCGACCCTGCCTAGGGCGTAGCCCACTCTCGTCGCCGCGTTCGCGCCGGCATTGGAGTTCGCGAAGGCGCTGTTGATGATGGCGAGCAGCACCAGGATGGAGAACGGTCCCCAGACCTTCGACGCGAGGCCGTCCCAAGGGTCGCCACCGTTGAAAGCAAAGAACCCTTTCACGGGGTCGGCCGCCACGTTCGGACCGAAATACACCATCGCCGCGTAGTAACACACGAGATAGAAGATGCCGATCAGCACGCAGGACAGCAGGACGGCGCGTGGGATGGTGCGCCGCGGATCCCTGGCCTCCTCGGCGAGGGGAACCGACGCCTCGAAGCCGATGAACGCCAGCACCGTGTAGACCATGCCGGCGAACACAGAACCAAGGCCGTGCGAGTTCCCGGTGCTGGGGTTGAACACGCTGAGCGTGTTGTTCGAGCCGGCGGCGAAGATCAGCGTGATCGCGAGCGCGAGGAACACCACGATCTCGAACGCGCCCATTATCACTCCCGCCTCGGTCGAGATGCGGACTCCCCGATAGACGAGGGCCCAGACTCCGATCCCGGCGATCGCCGCAAACGGCGCCCACAACCAGGTAGGGGTGTTGAAGTGGCTTGTCAGGAAGACGGAGATCACGTTCCCGAAGATGAGGTACAGCAGCGGGGCGACGATGGGCTCCGCGAGCATGAACCCCCACGCGACGAAATAGCCCACGGCCGGGTGCAGGCCACGGGCGTTGTACGTGTACAGGCCCCCTGCCGAAGGCAGATGCTTGGCCAGCTGCCCGATGCTGATCGCGACGAACAGGCAGGCCACCAACGCCAGCAGCACCGCCAGCGGCGTGGCGCCTCCCGCATAGGTCACCGCGAAGATGATCGAGAAGGCGACGGCGGCGGCCGGCGCCATATGGGTGATCGACTGGAAAAGTACCGGTGCGAGGCCGATGGCGTCTTTTTGCAACCGATCCGTGGTGGCGGCCGAGTGACTCTCAGTACTCAAATGCTCCCCCTATTCATTGCCCCACGAACTCCGAGGCTTCGCCGTGAGTTCGCGGGGACCCCTGTTATAAGGGCCGCCACCGGAGTGCTCGGGCGCGGCGACCTTACCCCCAGCAGTGGTGCATACACCTAGCCAATCCCGCCGTCAAGTAGCGCGGTCGGAGAGGTTAGCCCGTCTTGCCTCCGCCGCCGAGCAGATCGCGCCCACGCTGGTACTCCTCAGCGGTGATCTCGCCGGAGGCGAACCTTCGCGCGAGGATGTCCAGCGGCCCTTCAGGTGGCGGCGCGGGGTGATGCCCTGTCCCCCATGGGTTGTGGCGAGTCGACCAAAAAACGAGCAGGACGATACCCGCAACCACGACCAGCTGCGTCAGACCGAATCCCCAGAACGGGGGTCCGTACGAGACCATGTTCACTGCCCAAATCTACACCCGCGCCGGCGATTGAGTAAGGGCGCGCCGAACGGACCGGCCCTAGTCCCAGGGGATCGGGTCGCGGCGGGCATAGAAGTGTCGCGGGTCGGGTGAGGCGACGGTGAAGTCGACCAGCGTCCGCATGTAGTTGGCGCGCTCGAAGGCCTGAGGGTCGGGCGACGACGACTGGCTCATGCTGCCCTTCAGCTGCGCCACCGACTCGTACTCGTGCTCGTCGAGCCAGGCGCCCACAGCACGCATCACGAGCTGCAGGTGCCCCGGTCCCCGGCGCAACAGCGCCGACGCCATCATCGTCACGTCCGCGCCGGCCATCAGCAGCTTGATCACGTCCTGGGCTGTGTGGACGCCGGTGCTCGCCGCCAAGGAGATCTTCACCTGGCTGCTGATGATCGCGATCCAGCGCAGCGGCATCAGCGACTCGTACGACGAGCTGAGGCTGAGCGTCGGCACCACTTTCATGCCGGACAGTGAGATGTTGGGGTACAGAAAGCGGTTGAACAGGACCAACCCGCTGGCGCCGGCGATCGCGAGGCGCTGGGCCATGTTCGCCATCGCGGAGAAGTACGGCCCCACCTTGACCGCCAGCGGAATGGAGATGGAGCTCGCGACCTCACCCACCAGGTCGACGTAGCGGGCCTCGACCTCGGATGAGGTGACCCTCGGGTCTGCGGCGACGAAGTAGATGTTCAGCTCAAGCGCGTCCGCGCCGGCCTCCTCGAGCAGGCGCGCGTAGCGGATCCAGCCCCCGCGCGAGACGCCGTTGAGGCTGGCGATCACGGGCACGCCGAGCCGTGCCTTGGCCTGCTCCACGAGCTGCAGGTAGGACTCGGGCCCCGTGTTGTAGTCGTCGAGGCCGGGGAAGAAGTTGTGAGCTTCCGGGAAGCTGTCGGTGCCAGTCTCCAGGATCGAGTTCACGCTGAGCTCGTGGTGCTCGATCTGCTCCTCGAACAGTGACTGCAGCACGATCGCCGACGCACCCGCCTCTTCGAGGGCGAGCAGACCATCCATCGTTCCCGACAGCGGCGAAGCACCGGCGACCAACGGGCTGGCCAGCTCAATTCCCATGTAGCTGGTCCGCAGGTCCGCGCTCATGGCAACTCCTCCTCCGTGTCCTTTTCTTGAGATCCGACACGAGCGGCGTCCACGTGTCCGTCCACGGTGATGGAGTCGTTCGGCGCGTGGCGCTCGACACCCGCCATCTGCTCGTACAGATGCCGCCGCTCGTCGACGTCCGCCTGCGCGAGCGTCATCAGGCGCTCGGCCACCTCAGGCTTGGAGCGCGCGAGCAGGGAGTAGCGGCCTTCCTTGGCGGCGAACTCGCGCAGCGGGATCGTCGGTGCCTTCGAGTCGAGGACGAACGGGTGATTGCCCTCGGCCTCGCTTCGTGGGTCGAAGCGGTAGAGAGGCCAGTAGCCGCTGTCCACTGCCTCTTTCATATGCGACATGCCCGTTGCCATGTCGATGCCATGGGCGATGCAGGTCGAGTACGCGATGATGAGCGACGGCCCGGTGTGGGCCTGCGCCTCGGCGAAGGCCTTCACGGTCTGGGCGTTGTCGGCGCCGAGAGCGATCTGCGCCACGTACACGTTGCCGTAGGCGCTGGCGATCAGGCCGAGGTCCTTCTTGCCCGTCCGCTTGCCCGCGGCGGCGAACTTGGCGATGGCTCCACGCGGCGTCGCTTTCGAGGCCTGCCCGCCCGTGTTCGAGTAGACCTCGGTGTCGAGGACCAGGATCTTGACGTCTCGGCCGGACGCGAGGACGTGGTCCAGGCCGCCGAACCCGATGTCGTAGGCCCAGCCGTCTCCGCCGACGATCCACACGCTCTTCCGCACCAGGTGATCGGCCAGATCGGCAAGGCGCGACGCCACGGGTGATTTCATCCCTGCGAGGCGGGCACGCAGTGACTCCACGCGCTGGCGCTGGGCCGCGATTCCCGCCTCGGACGACTGGTCGGCGGCGACAATCGCCGCGGGCAGGTCGCCGCCGATTTCGGGCGCGAGCTCGCCGAGCAACCGCTTCGCGGTCGCCGCAAAGTTGTCCAGCGCCAGGCGCATCCCAAGCCCGAACTCGGCGTTGTCCTCGAACAGGGAGTTCGCCCACGCCGGACCGCGCCCCTCTCGGTTGGCGGCCCACGGCGTCGTCGGCAGGTTGCCTCCGAAGATGGACGAGCAGCCGGTGGCGTTGGCGATCAGGATGCGGTCGCCGTACATCTGCGTCAGGAGCTTCAGGTAAGGCGTTTCGCCGCAGCCCTTGCAGGCGCCGGAGAACTCGAACAGCGGCTCGAGCATCTGCGATCCCTTGATCGTCGCGACCTTCACCTGGGTGCGGTCGAACTCGGGGATCGACTTGAAGAACTCCCAGCTGACGCGCTCCTGCTCCAGCCGGTCATCCTTGGCCGCCATGTCGATGGACTTGTGCTTGGCGACCTGCTTGCTGTGTGCTGGACAGTAGTCCGCGCAGGTGCCGCAGCCGTTGCAGTCGTCGGGCGCGATCTGGATGGTCATCATCATCCCGGGCTGCTCTTTCGACTTCCATTCCTTGGACAAGAAGCCCGCCGGCGCGTTCGCAAGGAGCTCGGGTGAAAAGACCTTCATCCGGATCGCGGCGTGCGGGCAGACGAGGGTGCACTTGGCGCAGTCGATGCAGATGGTCGGATCCCACTGAGGGAGTTCCTCGGCGATATCACGCCTCTCCCAGCGCGACGTGCCCATGGGGAATGCGCCGTCCACGGGCAGTGCCGAGACCGGAAGCAGGTCTCCGCGGCCCGCGATCATCTCGGCCGTGACGTACTGCACGAAGGGCGGCGCCTCCGATGGAACCGTGGGGCGGACGTGCAGGCTGCCGTGCTCGGTGCTGGGCACCTTCACCTCGTGGAGCTCGGCCAGCGCGAGGTCGACCGCCGCGTAATTCCGCTCCAGCACCGCCGCGCCCCGCTTCGCATACGTGCGCTGGATGGCGGCCTTGATCGCCGCGATCGCCTGCTCCTGAGGGAGAACTCCGGCGAGAGCGAAGTAGCAGGCCTGGAGCACGGTGTTGACGCGACCCGGCAGGCCCGCGTCGCGCGCGACCCGGCTGGCATCGACCACGTGGAAGCGCAGGCGCTTGGCGATGATCTGGCGCTGCACCTCGACTGGGATCCGGCTCCAGACCTCGTCTGGTCCGAACGGGCTGTTGAGAAGGAAGGTCCCGCCGTCAGCCGCGAGCCCGAGCACGTCCATCTTTTCGAGGAAGCCGAACTGGTGGCAGGCGACGAAACCCGCCCGCTGCACCAGGTAGGTGGACTGGATCGGCCGGGGGCCGAATCGGAGGTGCGAGACGGTCACGGAACCCGACTTCTTCGAGTCGAGGACGAAATAGCCCTGAGCGAAGAGCTCGGTCTCTTCGCCGATGATCTTGACCGTGTTGCGGGTGGCGCCGACGGTTCCGTCTGAACCGAGACCGTAGAAGACCGCGGTGGCGACGTCTGCGGGCTCGGTGGAGAAGCTGGCGTCGACCTCGAGGCTCAGCTTGGTGACGTCGTCGACGATGCCCACCGTGAACTCCCGCCGCGGGCTGGCGGCGGTCAGTTCCGCGAACACCGCGGCGGCCATGGCGGGCGTGAACTCCTTCGACGCAAGGCCATAGCGGCCGCCGATGACAAGGGGCGGTTCGGGCCGCGAGGCGAAGGCGACGACGGCGTCCTGGAACAGGGGCTCACCCATCGCCCCCGGCTCCTTGGTGCGGTCCAGCACCGCGATCCGGCGCGCGGTCGGCGGCACCGCCGCGACGAATGCGCCGGCGTCGAACGGCCGGTACAGGTGCACCTTCAAAAGCCCGACCCGCTCGCCGCGCGCCAGCAGCGCGTCCAGCGCTTCCTGCGCCGCGCCGGCGCCTGAGCCCATCAGGATGACGACCCGGTCCGCCTCCGGGTGGCCGCTGTACTCGAAGATCCGGTAGCGCCTGCCCGTCAGCTCCGCGAACCTGTCCATTGCGGCCGCGACGATTCCCGGCACTGCGGCGTAGTACGGGTTAGCTGCTTCGCGAGCCTGGAAGAACACGTCCGGGTTCTGGGCTGAACCACGCAGGACGGGGTGGTCGGGCGAGAGCGCCCTCTTCCGGTGCGCGGTGACCAGCTCGTCGGGCACCATAGAGCGAAGGTCCTCGTCCGCGAGCGGCACGATCTTGTTGACCTCGTGCGACGTGCGAAAGCCGTCGAAGAAGTGCAGGAAGGGAATCCGGGACTCAAGCGTCGCTCGGTGGGCGATGAGCGCAAGGTCCTGCGCCTCCTGCACCGATGACGAGGACAGCATCGCGAACCCAGAAGGTCGAACCGCCATCACATCGCTGTGGTCGCCGAAGATCGAGAGGGCGTGAGTAGCGACCGTCCGCGCCGCAACGTGAAAGACGGTCGGGCTCAGCTCGCCGGCGATCTTGAACATGTTGGGCAGCATCAGCAGCAGGCCCTGCGACGCGGTGAAGGTCGTGCACAGCGCTCCGGCCATGAGCGCCCCGTGCAACGCGCCGGCGGCTCCTCCCTCGCTCTGCATCTCCATGACCTCTGGAACCGTGCCCCATAGGTTCGGCTGGCCGGCGGCCGACCAAGCGTCCGCGAGCTCGCCCATCGTCGTCGAGGGCGTGATCGGATAGATCGCGATCACCTCGCTGAGCCGGTGCGCGACGCGCGCCGCGGCCTCGTTGCCGTCCAGCGTGACGAAACGGTTCATTCCCTCTCATCCACAGTGCCAGCGAGGGGCCCCTTGCCCAACAGCCAGACGGCCCTTGCGCAGGGGGCCTTCTGGCAGTGGCGCCGGGATCGTGCCGGCCCACAACCGCCGAGAATCAGTCAGATGACCTGGCGGCGCCTCCCTTCCGCGTGGGTCGCGCTTCTCATCTACTCACTGGTGGCGGTCGCGCTCTTCTCGAGCACCTGGGTCGATCCGGCCGCGAGGTGGATCGGGAGCCCCAAGGACCCCGGGCTCTTCATCTGGTACCTCGGCTGGATCCCGCACCAGCTCTCGCTGGGGCACAACCCGCTGTTCACCGACCACCTGTCGTATCCGCTCGGTGTGAACCTGATGTGGAACACGTCGATGATCTTCCCGGCTCTTCTGTTCTGGCCGGTCACCGCGCTCTTCGGCCCGGTGGTCGCCTACAACGTTCTCATCACGGCCAGCCTCGCGCTCTCCGCGTGGTTTGGCTTCCTGGCGGCGCGACGCTTCGTCGATCGCCCGGCCGCGTGCTTCGTGGCGGGGCTCGTCTACGGGTTCAGTCCCGCACTCGTCGCGCAGGCGCTGGGCCATCCCCATGTGACGGTGTCGCTCTTCCCGCCGATCGCTCTCATTCTCGGACACGAGATCCTCGTGCGCCGCCACATGCATCCCGCGGCGGCCGGGGCGCTCGCCGGCGTGGCGACCGCGCTTCAGCTCCTGACCGGAGAGGAGCTGCTCGCCGCGACTCTGGTGATCGCCGCCGCCGGTGTCGCGCTGCTGGCGCTGGTCCATCGCGATGAGGTCCGAGCGGCGCTGCCCTACGCGGCGAAGGCCGCCGGCGCGGCGCTTGGAGTCTTCGCTTTGCTCGCCGCGTACCCGCTCGGCTTCCAGTTCCTCGGACCGCAGCGTGTGTTCGGCAACGTGCAGCAGCCCGACATCTACGTCAGCGACCTGCTCGCGTTCGTCGTTCCGTCGAACTTCATCCATTTCACCGGCAACCCCACCGAGAACGGCGCGTACGTCGGCCTACCGCTGCTGGTGCTCTTTGGCGCGGGCCTGGTGATCGGGTGGCGCAAGGCGTCCATCCGGTGGATCGGACTGATGGCGCTGGTCGTGGCGGTGCTGTCCCTCGGCCCGCACCTCCACGTCAACGGAAACGTCACCCAGGTTGTTTTGCCGTGGGCGGCGGTGGCTTCGCTGCCGCTTATGGGAAGCGCGCTGCCGGCACGTCTGATGGCGATCGGGTTTCTGGGCATCGGCATTGTTGTTGCTGAGTCTTGCGCCCGCGCAATGGTCGCCGCTCGGCCGTGGCGGACAGCGACCGCCGTTGTGCTGCTCGCTGGCCTGGTGGCGATTGTCCCTTCGCTGCCGTACCCAAGCGTGCCTGCCGCCGCGCCGGCGTTCTTCACGACAGGCGGTGATGTCGGCAGGATCGCACCGGGGTCGGTCGTGCTGGTGACCCCTTTCTCCAGCCACCAGTCCGCGGACGCGATGTACTGGCAGGCGGTGGCGGACTACCGGTTCCGAATGCCCGAAGGTGACGCCTTCACGCCCGGGCCGTATCTCGGCCCGCATCCGTCATTCCTCGAATCGACCTTCGACGCTCTGGATGCCGGGCTCACGGTGACGGTGACTCCGGACGTGCGCAACCTGGCGCTCGCCGACCTGAAGGCCTTAGGCGTCACGGCCATCGTGGCGGGCCCATCCCCCGGGGAGGGCGCGATCGTCGGCTTTCTGACGGAGATCGAAGGCGAGGCGCCGGTGGACGACGGCGGGGTCAAGGTCTGGTGGCAGCTTCCTCCCCCTTGAGGTAACCGTCGTGCCACAGCTCGAACGCGAAAAGCGTCCAGAGCTGCTTGCGGTTGTCCCGCCGCCCGTCGAGGTGATCCTCGATCAGCCGCGACACCGCCGCAGGATTGAAGAACCCCTTGCGCGCGATCCGCTCCGGCGACAGGACCGAAAGCATCTGCTCCTTGAGCGGTCCGCGAAACCAGTGCGCGACCGGGATGCCGAACCCCTTCTTGCGTCGGTTGAGGATCGCGTCCGGCAATAGGCCCCGCAGAGCGCGCTTGAGCAGGAACTTGGACCGAAACCCGCGCAGCTTCATGTTCAGCGGCAGATGCGTCGCGTACTCGACAAAGTCGTTGTTGAGCAGCGGCACGCGCCCTTCGAGCGAGGCCATCATCGAGGCGCGGTCCAGCTTGACCAGGATGTCGTTCTCCAGGTAGAGCCGCATGTCCATCAGCAGCACCTGGTTCAGCGGGTCCGCGTTGGCCGCGTGCCCGAAGTCCAGCTCGCGGCGCCCGCCGGCGGAAAGCTGGTGCCGCACGTCCTCGGACAGCAGGGCGGTCCGCTCCTCCGCGACGAAGGACCCCATCCACCTCTGGTGGCGCTCGGCGGTCGGGTATCCGGCGCCGCCGACGAACCGCTTGGCACGAAAGTCGAAGCTCAGGTTGCTTCGAGACACCGGCAGACGGCGCACGACCGGCTCGACCAGGCCCTCGCGCAGCAGGCGCGGCGCCCTCAGGTAATACGCGGCGAGCCGGTGCGCCTGCAGGGTCGGATAGCCGGCGAACAGCTCATCGCCGCCGTCGCCCCCCAGCGCGACCTTGACGTGACGCCTGGTGAAAGCCGAGAGCAGGAAGGTCGGGATGATGGAGGCGTCGCCCAGCGGCTCGTCGAGCAGACTCGGCAGCTGCGGGATCAGACCGAGCAGCATGTCCGGCTCCAGGGTGAGCTCGCGGTGCTCGGTGCCAAGGTGGCGCGCGACCTGGCGCGCGTAAGCGGACTCGTCGAACGACCGGTCGGCAAAGCCGACCGAGAAGCTCTTCACGTCGCCGCCGAGCTGAGTCATCATCGCCGTCACCGCGCTCGAGTCGATGCCGCCGGACAAAAAGACACCCAACGGAACGTCACTGATCAGCTCCTTGCGGACTGACTCGCGGAGCACGGCTCGCAGCTGCTCACACTCGTCATCCAGGCTTCGCTGCGGCGACGCGCCGTCCGGGCTCAATTCCGGCGCCCAGTAGCGCCTGAGCCGGTGCGTGCCGTCCGTCACGGACCACGTGAGCGTATGCGCGGGCTGCAGCTTGTTGATGCCGCGCACGATGCATCCCGGCGACGGAACGAACTCATAGGCCAGGTACTGGTCGAGGGCGACCGGGTCGATCTCACGCCGCAGCGCGGGGTCGCGGAGCAGGGCCTTGAGCTCCGACGCGAACACAAGACGCCTGCCATCGATCGCGTAGTGGAGAGGCTTGATGCCCATCCGGTCTCGAGCCAGAAGGACGGTGGCCCGCCGGCGGTCGAGCACGGCGAAGGCGAACATCCCGTTCAGCCGCTCGACCATCTCCTCGCCCCATTCCTCGTAGCCGTGGACCAGGACCTCGGTATCGGACTGCGTATTAAAGGAGTGGCCCTCAGCGGTCAGCAGGTCGCGCAGCTCGAGATGGTTGTAGATCTCGCCGTTCTGGACGACCCAGACGGTCGAGTCCTCGTTGTGCATCGGTTGATGCCCGCCCTCGAGGTCGATGATCGACAGCCGGCGCATGCCGAGCGTTACGTGATCGAGCTGGGCCGTCCCCTGGTCGTCCGGCCCGCGATGCACAAGGGCCGAGCACATCCGCTCGACCAGCTCGCGGGCGCCGGCCGGGTCCCCGCCGGCGACTCCGCATATGCCGCACATCTTTCCCCTCCCCCTCTAGGGGGAAGGCATCAGGTTCCCTCCCCCTCCGGGGGGAGGGAAGGGTGGGGGTGGCAACCAAAAGCATCAGTGATGGACTGACGGCCTCCCGTCACGTTCTCCCTCTCCCCCTCGGGGTGAGGGTTGGGGTGAGGGGCTTAAGCCTGTATGCCCGCGGTGCGAGCGCTCGATGATCTCCCGCACGACGTAGGTCGCCTTCGCCTGCGACTCGTGGTACGTCCGGATGGAAAGCTCGGCCAGGAGTCCCATCAGGAGGAACTGCACGCCGACGATGGCGAGAAAGACGGCGAGCAGGAGCAGCGGGTTGTTGTGCGCGTACGAGTAGGGTGGAAGGAGCTTCTGGATGATCACGATCGCGGCGAAGACGAGTGCGATCGCCCACAGCCCGAAAGCGGCGAACCCGAAGAAGTAGATCGGCTTGGTGGAATAGCTGCCCAGCAGCTTGACCGTCATCAGGTCGAGCAGCACGCGCGACGTTCGCGAAAGCGAGTACTTGGAGGAGCCGAACGTTCGCGGCCGGTGATTGACCGTCAGCTCGGTGATCCGCGCCCCCACCCACGACGCGTACACAGGGATGAAGCGGTGCATCTCCCCGTACAGCTTCACGTCCTGGATCACCTCGCGGTTGTAGGCCTTGAGGGTGCAGCCGAAGTCGCGTAAGGGGACGCCGGTGACCCGCGCGATGACCCAGTTGGCGATCCTCGACGGCAGGACCCTCACGGCGTCGTCCTGCCGGTCCTTACGCCACCCACTGACGACGTCATACCCCTCGTCGATCTTCTCCAGCAGGCGCGGTATGTCATGAGGGTCGTTCTGCATGTCGCCATCCATGAAGACCAGGATGTCGCCGCGGCTGTGGTCGATCCCTGCCTGAATGGCGGCCGTCTGGCCGAAGTTCCGCCGGAAGCTCACGACCCGCACGTGCGCGTCGCGTGTGGCCAGCTGCCCCAGCCGCTGGCTGCTGCCGTCGCGACTGCCGTCGTCGATGTACAGGACCTCGTACGAAACGTCGATCGACTCGAGCACGCCCATCAACTCTTCGTGGAGCGGCGCGATGCTCTCCACCTCGTTGTACACGAGCACGATCACGGACAGTCGCGGTGCGACGGTGGCGGCATGCCGTGTCCGCGTGGCCATCCACTCGATTGTAGGCTGGGGCCTGTGAGTGAGAAGGAGGGCGCCGAGTCTCGGCCGGTGGCCTGGTGGATCTTTCCCACCGTGCCTTTAGTGGCTGCGGCGATCGCCTTTGCGTGGACCCTGCAAGGCGAGCTCATGCGCCTGTACGGCCTGACCGGCTCGGCGTGGGACCTCGCCTACGACCAGCAGGTCATCTGGAACATCTCGGCCGGGCAGGGCTTCTACTCGAGCTTCGCGCGCGCCAACTTCCTCGGCATCCACTTCGAGCTCATCTTCGTGGTGCTCGCCGCGGTCGAAAAGCTGTGGGCCAACCCGGCGGTGCTGCTGATCTTCTCTTCCGCCGGCCTTGCCGCCACCGCGCCGGCCGCATATCTCTTTTTCCGTTCCCTCCTGCCGGACCACCGCCCCGAATCCCCCTGGGTCGCGGTCGCGCTGTCGGCTCCGATCCCGTTCTGGGCCGCGATCCAGGAGACCGCACGCGACTTCTTCCACCCTGAGAACATGGCGTTGGCGCTCGCGCTGCTGGCCGCGTGGGCTGGAATTCGCGGCCATCGCGTGGCGATGTGGGTCCTGTGCGTGCTCGTCCTCACGTGCAAGGAGGACCAGGTCTACACGGTCGGCGTCATCGGGATCCTGATGGCCGCCTATGGAGCGCCAGAGATCCGCAAGCACTGGCGGTTCATCGTGTACCTCGCGGGCGCTTGGTTCCTCATCGGCACGGGCATCGTGCAGCAGCACTTTCGCAGCGGCGGCTACACCGATTTCGTGTACTACCGCTGGCTGATCGGACTGGATCCCTCGCTGACGGTTTCGTTCGCCACCGTCCTCGAAGCGATCTTCAGTCCTCGTGCGCTGTTGTCAGTCGCCGCCATCATCGCGGGCATGTTCGCGCTCCCGGTGCTCGCGCCGCGCTGGCTGCTGCTGGTCATCCCGCCCTACCTTGCCAACGTGCTCAGCGGCCACGACCCTCAAAACGTCCTGTATCTCCATTACGTGATGCTGCTGCTGTTCCCTCTCATCGTTGCGGGAGGCGTCGGCGCGCGCCGGTTCCTCGAGCTGCGGTCGATCCGGCCCGCTGTCGCGTTGCTCGTGCTTGTGCCGCCTCTGCTGCTCGCCTGGGGCACGGGCCGGTTTCCGCCCGCCCTCGGCGCCAATCAAAGCCTGTACTCCCGGCCCAACCTCGTCGCCGAGCTGCAGACCGCCACGGCGATGATCCCTGCCGATGCGCCCGTTTCGTCGGACAACGGGTTGGCGGTGTGGTTGGCGAACAGGCACACGATCAACGACTTCCCGGACAAGCTCGACGGCACGTGCTACGTGGTGATCCAGCGCGGCGCCTATGCCCAGTTCGTGAACCCCACCGATTCGAACGGTCCGGTCCAGCGGCAGGCTGCGATCGACCAGCTCCCGAACAGCGGCCGGCGCCTGCTTTTCGACGACGGGACATTCCAGGTGTGGAGCCCCGTCGGAGCCTAGCTCACATCCCCACTCGCTGGGGAGGTCAGCGGTCTTCCCGATGGGAACAGCTACCTCCCCACTCGCTGGGGAGGTCGGCGGCGAAGCCGCCGGGTGGGGAAGCCGCCGGGTGGGGAAGGCGCCGGGTGGGGGGGTGCCCTTTCGTATCCTGTGAATTCCATGTCAGTTGCAACTTCAACCCGGGAGCGTCTCGATCAGCTGTTCAAGCAGAGGATCGTGATCTTCGACGGGTCCATGGGCGTGATGCTGCAGCGCAAAGGGCTCAGCGATGAGGACTTCCGCGGCGAGCGTTTTCGCCACCATCCAAAACCGCTTCGCAACAACAGCGACGTCCTGTGCCTGACCCAGCCGGGGCTGGTGACGCAGGTCCACCGCGAGTACCTGGAGGCCGGCGCCGACATCATCACGACCAACACCTTCACCGCCACACGGGTGTCGCAGGCCGACTACGGCCTTGGGGACCTCGCCTACGAGATGAACCTCGAGGGCGCGCGTCTTGCGCGCAAGGCCGCTGACGCCTACGAAAACCGCTTTGTCGCAGGCTCACTGGGCCCGACCAACGTCACCCTGTCCCTCTCGCCCAAGGTTGACGACCCGTCCTACCGCGATGTCACATTTGATGAGCTGCGGGAGGGCTACGCGGAGGCGGCGCGCGCGCTGCGCGAGGGCGGCGTCGACTTTCTTCTGATCGAGACCGTCTTCGACACGCTCAACGGAAAGGCGGCGATCGCCGCGGTGAAGGAGGTCGCGCCGGAGCTCCCACTTTTCGTCTCTATGACGGTCGTCGACCGCAGCGGGCGCAACCTCTCGGGCCAGACCGTCGAGGCGTTCTGGACGTCGGTCGAGCACGCCAAGCCGTTCGCCGCCGGCATCAACTGCTCCTTGGGCGCAACGGAGATGCGGCCGTACATCGCGGCCATGTCGCGCGTCGCGCCTGTCTACGTCTTCTGCTACCCCAACGCAGGGCTGCCCAACGCGTTCGGCGGCTACGACGAGGAACCGCCAACCACCAGCCGGCTCTTGAAAGAGTTCGCCGGGGCCGGTTATCTCAACGCCGCGGGCGGGTGCTGTGGCACCGGGCCCGAGCACATCCGCCAGATTCGCGAGGCGCTCGAGAACATCCCGGCGCGCGATGTTCCCATGCGCGTAGCGCGGACGAGCTTCAGCGGCCTCGAGCCGTTCGAGATCGGACCGGACTCGGGCTTCGTCGTCGTCGGCGAGCGCACCAACGTCACCGGGTCGATCCGCTTCCGGCGCCTCATCGAGGGCGGAGACTTCACCGGCGCCGTTCAGGTGGCCCTCGAGCAGGTCCGGGGCGGCGCCAACCTGCTCGACGTCAACATGGACGCGGACCTCCTCGACTCCGAGGCGGCGATGGTCCGCTTTCTCAACCTGATCGCGACCGAGCCCGAGATCGCTCGCGTTCCGATCATGGTCGACAGCTCCAAGTGGACGGTGCTCGAAGCGGGCCTGAAGTGCGTGCAGGGCAAGGGCGTCTGCAACTCGATCAGCCTGAAGGCGGGCGAGGAGCCCTTCCTCGAGCAGGCACGGCTCGTGCGCGAGTACGGGGCCGCCGCGGTGGTGATGGCCTTTGACGAGACCGGGCAGGCAGATACCTTCGAGCGCAAGGTGTCAATCTGCAGCCGCGCCTACAAGCTCCTCACCGAGAAGGCCGGCTTCTGGCCCGAGGACATCATCTTCGACCCCAACATCCTGCCGATCGCGACCGGCATCGAGGAGCACGCCGGCTACGCGAAGGCGTTCATCGATGCGACGGGGGAGATCAAGCGTCGGTTCCCAGGCGTGCGTGTTTCGGGCGGAGTGTCGAACCTCTCCTTCTCGTTCCGAGGCAATGACCGCGTGCGCGAGGCCATTCACTCGGCCTTCCTCTACCACGCGATCCGCGCCGGCCTGGACATGGGCATCGTCAACGCGGGGCAGCTCGTCGTCTACGAGGACATCCCCAAAGACCTCCTCGAGCTGGTCGAGGACATCATCTTCGACCGGCGGCCCGACGCCACCGAGAGGCTCGTCGACTTCGCCAAGTCGGTCACGGGCGCCGGCACCAAGCGGGAGAAGGACCTCACGTGGCGCGAAGGCTCGGTGGAGGAGCGCCTCGCCTACGCCGTGCTGCACGGTGAGGTGGAGTTCATCGAGGCCGATGCCGAAGAGGCCCGCCAGAAGTACAAGAAGGGTCTGCTCGTCATCGAAGGGCCTCTGATGGACGGCATGAAGGTGGTCGGCGACCTGTTCGGCGCCGGCAAGATGTTCCTGCCGCAGGTGGTCAAGAGCGCGCGCGCGATGAAGCGGGCGGTCGCCTACCTCGAGCCGTTCATGCAGGCGGAGAAGGAGGCCTCTGGAAGCCAGCGCATGCGGGGCAAGCTCGTGCTCGCGACGGTCAAGGGCGACGTGCATGACATCGGCAAGAACATCGTCGGCGTCGTGCTCGCGTGCAACAACTACGAGGTCGTCGACCTCGGGGTCATGGTGCCGGTCGACAAGATTCTCGACACAGCCATCGAGCTGGGCGCCGACGTGGTCGGCCTCTCCGGGCTCATCACGCCGTCGCTCGATGAGATGGTCGTGGTCGCCAAAGAGATGACGCGGCGCGAGTTCAAGATCCCGCTGCTGATCGGAGGCGCCACCACCTCCAAGCAGCACACCGCGGTGCGCATCGCGCCCGCCTACTCCGGCTCGACGGTGCACGTGCTCGACGCTTCGCGCGTGATCGGCGTCGTTTCGGACCTGCTCGACGACGATCGTCGCGGGCCATTCGACCGCGACAACCGCGTCCTGCAGGAGAAGCTCCGCGTGCAGCACTCGACCTCGCGACGCGCGCTGCTCACGCTCGACGATGCTCGCTCGAAGCGGCAGCGGCTCGCCTTCGATGACCTGCCAAGGCCCCCGTTCGCCGGCACCAAGGTCATCGAACCGAAGATCTCGGTGCTGCGCCAGTACATCGACTGGACCTTCTTCTTTCACGCGTGGGAGCTGAAGGGAAAGTTTCCGGCCATCCTCGAGAGCCCGTCACATGGCGCTGTGGCACGAGAGCTGTTCAGCCACGCCGAGGAGATGCTGGACGAGATCCAGGCCAAGGGCTGGCTGCAGATGAGGGGCGTCTACGGCTTCTGGCCCGCGCGGTCTGAAGGGGACGACATCGTCCTGGCAAACGGGGTGCGGTTTCCCATGCTCCGGCAGCAGGTCGACCACGGCGACGACAAGCCGTACTTCTCGCTCGCCGATTTCATCGCCCACGCCGGGGGCACGCAAGGCGCATCTGAAGAATTCGCCGACCACCTGGGCGCCTTCGCCGTCACCGCGGGCCTGGGCGTGGATGAGCTCGCGGAGCGCTTCCAGAAGGAGCACGACGACTACCGCGCGATCATGGTCAAGGCGTTGGCCGACCGGCTCGCCGAGGCCTTCGCCGAATTCCTGCACGAGGTCGCGCGCCGGGAGTGGTACGAGAAGGGACCCAAGCTCTCAAGCGAGGAGCTGATCGGTGAGAAGTACCGCGGCATCCGACCGGCGTTCGGCTACCCGGCGTGCCCGGACCATTCGGAGAAGCACAAGCTCTTCGACCTGCTCGGCGCGCGCTCGATCGGCATGGACCTCACCGAGTCCGGCGCGATGACGCCGACCGCGGCGGTCGCGGGCCTTTACTTTGCTCATCCGCAGGCGCGGTACTTCATGGTCGGCAAGATCGGCCGCGACCAGGTCGAGGACTACGCGCGCCGCAAGGGCATGCCGGTCACCGAAGCAGAGCGCTGGCTCCGACCGATCCTCGGCTATGAGGAACAGCCCTAGTCCGGTCCTCGCGGCGAAGGACCGAAGGTAACCGTCGGCGGGATGGTCAGCATCCGGCCGTCGTCGCCTCGGACCAATTGCCAGTTGCCCTCGTGCACCATCCAGTGATGCCGGTGACAGAGAAGGATCAGGTTGTCGAGATCTGTCGTC
>DATBZP010000113.1:0-4061 GCA_036513135.1 Candidatus Dormiibacterota bacterium
CCGTGCGTTCGGAGGGTTCGTCGAAAAGGCCCGACGTCGTCATCACCCGGGAGTAGTGGCCAACCGCAACTTTGTTGCCGGGAGGAAATGAAGAAGCCCCACGGGGGGTAAAAACCGCGGGGCCTCAGAGGGTCGACGGAAACAATGGTCCCAATTTGGACGTAACAAAATCAGCAACAACGCGCGGCCCGCAGCCAGGGCGCATGTGCGCAGCTACGGCGCAGGGGAAAGCGTCGGCGGATAGTCGACCAGCAACTGCCTCCTGAGGCTCGTTGACGTCCCGGCCGGGAGGGCGGCTCCAAACGCCCGGCGGTAGCTGGAACAATGAAGCAGACGCGAAACTTGGGGAGTGGCGCAACGGTAGCGCAGCTGACTCTGGATCAGAAGGTTGAAGGTTCGAATCCTTCCTCCCCAGCCACCACCGAGGGTCAGTCGTGCTCCTGACGGCCTTGTGCGTTAGGAATCGGCGTCGCCCGGGGTAGATTGAAGTGGTTATGGGTTCTGATTGGCCGCTCGGTTCTGTCGAGCTGAAAGTCCTCGACCTCGAGCGGGAAATCGCTTTCTACGAACGTTTCGGGCTCACTCGGATCCCTGACGGCCCCGACACCATCACGCTGGGCGCCGGCGGTTCACCCCTACTTCGCCTCAGGGCGCTTCACGGCGGACGGGATCGCCCGCGACGCACCGCCGGCCTGTATCACTTCGCGGTCCTGCTGCCGCGCGAAGAGGAGCTCGGCGGTTTCCTGCGGCGCTCGCTCGAAGAGCGGCTGCCGCTGACCGGCACGGCGGACCACTTCGTCAGCCAGGCCCTATATTTCGACGACCCGGAGGGCAACGGCATCGAGGTCTACGCCGACCGCCCGCGAGCCGAGTGGCAGTACCCAAATGGCCGCCTGAACATCGGCACCGATCAGCTTGATTTCGAACGGCTTCTGAGAATCGCGGACAAGCCGGAGAAGAAATTCTCGAGCGGCACGGTGCTCGGTCACATGCACCTCAACGTCTCCGACCTGGACAGCTCACAAGGGTTCTATGAGTCGATCGGCATGGAGCTTATGGCGGAGGCAGGTCGGGTCATGCGCTTTATGAGCTGGGATGGCTACCACCATCACCTCGGCATCAATTTGCTCGAGGGCCACGGCGCCGCGCCGGTTGAAGCCGGCGTGCGAGGCCTTCAGAGGTTCGAGGTCAGGCGTGTCGACCGGGCGCTCACGGATCCGAATGGCATCGAGGTCACTCCCGCGGCCTAGCTTTCCCAACCTCGTGCTGACACCATGCATACAGCGCGTCGTAGAGCGGAGTCTCGAGGGCGATCTTCAAATGGTCGTTCTCACCGTGGATCATGGCGAATCCGTGCGCGACGGCTTTCAGGCCAGCCGCCTCCGAGGTCTTGTCGATGTCGGCGCTGACGTCGGCTCCATGCACGATCTGAGCCAGCCGGTCGAGCGCAGGGTCGTGCAGCCCGTACTTGAGGATGATCGACTCAAAGCTGCAACGACCGTCGACGTGCCCGAGCTCGACGCCACCGACGTCGTAGGGGATCGCACCCTCGCGCTCGGCCACGCTCGTCACCTCCTGGGCCGGCACATACAGGAACTCAGCCTCGGGATCGATGAAGCGTTTGACCAGCCAGGGGCACGCGATCCGGTCGACGCTGGCGTTCTTTCGGGTTATCCACTTCATCGCAAAAGTGTCCCACTCCCGAGGTCCGCCGGATATTTCGCGGCATCGACGGGCGGAGCCAAGGAAAGGGTGGCGCAGCTAGGAGCGCATCGCCAGATGCGTGACGACGCGGCGCCGGGCCCCTTGACGCAGGCTTGAGCGCCGAACGCCCGCCCGTCTAGGCCGCGAAAGATCCAAGGAACTTCGGGAGCGGGACACTTAACTCCTTGTCGTTGAAATATCGTCACTTGAGCTATTCTCGGGCGGGTGACACAGCTTCAGCCGGAGGAAGCCCAGTTTCGCAGCGCACTCCACGACCTGCTCGTCTACAGCCCTGACCGCCAGACGCTCGCGCACCGGGCGCTGGGTTGGGCCCACCGCATGGTCCGCGGCGAGAGCGGCTTTGTCATCGATTCGGACGGGTCCATCCTCGCCGCGCTGGGAATGGCGGAGGACGAAGTGGCGAAGATCGTGGCGCGCAACGACCTGCCACCGACGGCAAGCCGGCGAGATCTGCACTGGCGCAAGGACGACATGCTGATAATCCCCCTGGACTTCGAGACGGGCCGGGGAGCAATCGTCATTGTCACGGGACGCCGGACAGCGATCTCTGGTGAAGACGAGCTCAGCCGGCTGGTCCAGTACGCAGACAGCGTCGCGGCCGGCCTTGACCGGGTATTGCTGAACTCACGGATCCACGCGCTTGAAAAGGCGAAGAGCGATTTCCTGAACATCGCGTCGCACGAGCTGCGAGGTCCGATGACGATTATCAAGGGTTACCTGACCATGTTCGAGGCCGGTTCCCTGGGTGAGCTGTCGCCCAAGGCACAGTCGGTGCTCCCGCTGCTCATCTCCAAGTGCGACGAGATCGACTGGATGCTCGAGCAGATGCTCGAAGCGTCGCGTCTCGAAGAAGGACGGCTGGAGCTCAACAAGCAGCTCGCCGACCTCGTCGAAATGACACACCGGGCGATCGATGGGGTGCGGACGCTGTTGCAGAGCCACGACCTGAAGGTCGATGAGCCGGCGAAGCCGGTGGAAGCCGATCTCGACGCGGACCGCTTTCAGATGGTGGTCAGAAATCTGCTGACCAACGCGGCCAAGTACTCGCCGGCCGGTTCGAACATCACCGTTCGCATTCGGCGCAAAGACGGCATGGCCACCGTCGCCGTCATCGACCAGGGCGTGGGCATCAGCCTGCAAGACCAGGCCAACCTATTCACTCGATTCGGTCGCGTCCAGTCGACGCAGCACGTGCAAGGCACCGGCCTTGGGCTGTGGCTTTCGAGAGAGATCACCCGGATGCACGACGGGGACCTGACGGTCGAGTCGGCCCTGGGAACCGGCAGCACTTTCGTCGTGGCGATTCCGCTCAAGCATTAGGCTCTTCGCCGTGGAGCCGCACGTGCGGTCGGCATTTGAAACCGGTAGGCCCCTCGACCTCTTCTCAACCCTGGTCCCAATCGGGCTCGGTCCTTCGCTTTGGATTGAAGGCGGCGATGTGTGGCGGGCCACCCGCACGCCGGACGGTCCTGCCACGATCCATTTGCGGCAAGACGCCGGGACAGTTGAGGTGGAGGCCTGGGGGCCCGGTGCGGAGTGGGCGTCTGCGCAAGCCGCCTCGCTGTGCGGCGAGCAGGACGACGCCAGCGGTTTCCGGCCGGAACACCGGCTCATCGCGGACCTGCACCGGCGCCACCCTGGATTGCGGCTTCCAAGAACGCTGGCCGTGTTCGAGGCTCTGGTGCCGGCGGTGCTGGAACAGAAAGTCACCACGATTGAGGCTCGAGCGGGATATAGAGCGCTGGTCGAGACGCTCGGAGAGGCCGCTCCGGGGCCGGTACGCCTGAAGATCCCGCCGTCATCGAAGGTCCTGGCGCGGACCCCTTACTGGGCGTTTCACGGCTTCGGTGTCGAGCGACGGCGTGCCGAGGTGATCATCCGGGCCGCCAGGAGCGCCAACCGTCTCGAGGAGATCACCACCATGGACCTCGTGAGCGCATACCGCCGGCTCGACGCTTTTGCCGGAGTCGGCCCTTGGACGGCGGCGCACGTCGCGCTGGTCGCCCTGGGCGACCCGGACGCCGTTCCCGTTGGTGACTACCACCTGCCTCACACGGTCGGCTTCGCGCTGGAGGGCACGCCGCGATCGAGCGACGAGCGCATGTTGGAGCTGCTCAGCCCGTATCGGGGACAGCGCGCTCGCGTCATCCGCCTGCTGACGGTCTCCGGGATCGGCGCGCCGCGGTTCGGTCCGAAGCAACCGCTGCGGGACATCATCAACAACTAGCGCCCGGCCGCTCTTTCTTATGCCAGCTTGGCAGGGGCGGCTGGGTTTCACCCAGCCGCAACTTTGTCTTCTAGTCACCTCGCGTTGCTGGGCTTCAGACTCTTAATCA
>DATBZP010000114.1:0-4392 GCA_036513135.1 Candidatus Dormiibacterota bacterium
TGCCTCGCGCAGCGGTTGCTGCCGGCGCGCTTGGCAGCCGCCATCGCCGGGCAGGCATTCGCATTCCGAGCCGGTGCTCGCGGACTGTGGACGCCGGCACTCGCGGTCCGGCTGGCCCTGCTGACCATTCTCGCGTTGGGGATCGATGCCTTCAACTTCACCTTGCTCTTCGCGGCGGTAGGGGTCTCGGTGCCGACGCTCAAGGCGATGGCCGCGTATCCCGCTTTGCTGTTGAGCTTCGCCGTCCCGGCCGGCCCCGGATATCTCGGCAACCTGGAGGTCGCTGGTTCGCTGGTTTTGCATGGGGGCCTTGGTCTCAGTACGGCCGTGGCCGGAGGAGCGATCGTGCTCTATCACGCGATCACGGCCGGAAATGCCTTGGTGCTTGGCCTCCTGAGCTTCTTCCTCGTCGGAGGGCGCCGACGTGTTCGCGCGGGAGGGCCGCGCCGCATCGCCGTGTTCCACTGCGGGTTCACCTATTCCGGCGGCGGTGAGCGGATCGTCATCGAGGAGGTCCTTGGGCTACGGCGACGTGGTTATGAGGTCGAGTGCTATGCGCCCACCGTCGACCAAACGCGCTGCTACCCGGACTTGATCGGCGACGTCCGAGTCCGTACTTTCCTTCCGCAGCTACCGCGCTGGTTCCCGTTCCGCGAAGCCGCGCAGATGGCAGCCACATCGCTTTTGATGCCTGCTTATGCGTGGCGTTTTCGCGGAGTCGACGCCATTGTGGGCTGCAACCAGCCGAGCGCATGGATCGCGTGGTGGGCCGCGAGATTGATGGACGTGCCGTATGTCGTCTACCTGAATCAGCCGAACCGCCTGGTGTACCCACGCAACATCGACCGAGAGACCGGTTGGGTGGCCAATGCGGACTACCGTCTTCTCGCGGCGATCGTGCTGCGCGCGACGCGCTTTGTCGCCTGGGCCGACCGGCGTTCCGTGCAGGAGGCGGACCAGCTGCTCGTGAACGGCGATTACATCGGCGACATCATCAGGCGCACGTATGGACGCGAAGCGATCGACTGTCCGGCCGGCTGCCATGTCGCGTCATCAGGCTTTCCGCTGCCGACCGAAGCGCGTTTCTCAGGTGGACTGACCATCAACGGGTATCCGATCCGGCGGCCGTACGTGCTGCTGACCAACCGCCACTACCCCCAGAAGCGTTTCGATCTCACCATCAGGGCCATGGCCGAGGTGCGTAAGCGCCATCCGCGCGCGCAGCTGGTGATACCCGGTCCTGCAACGGCCCACACAGCGTCGCTGAAGGCGCTGGTGACGGAGTTGGGACTTTCGGACGCGGTCCTCTTTCTGGGGGCGATTGCGGAGGATGAGCTGCAGAAGCTCTACGAAGGAGCCGCCGTGTACGTGTACCCGGCGCCGGAAGAAGACTTCGGCATGGGCGTCATCGAGTCGATGGCCAAGGGAGTGCCCGTCGTCGCGTGGAATCAGGCGGGACCGACGGTGACGATCGGGCCGGGAACGGGGCACCTCGCGGAGCCGCTCGTGGTGAGCGATTTCGCAGCCGGCATTTCGGTGTTGCTCGACAACCCGGCCGAAAACCAGGCGACCGGTGGGCGTGCGTTCGAGTGGGCGCGGCGATTTGACTGGGAGAGGCACATCGACACGCTGGAAAGAGCCGTGCTCGAGGTCGCTCGCAGCCACGAGCAGATCGCGGCGGAGGCGGCCACGGCTTGAAGCTGCTGCCCAGAATCCTCCCGAACGAAGAAGAGGAGGAGCTTAGTCTCGAGCAGGCAGACGAAGTGGCGCAAGCCCAAACGAAGCCTCAGCACCTCCACTGGGGCTGGACCGCCGCTGTAGCCGCAGTTGCCGCGATCCCGCGTCTCCTTTACCTGTTCATATTCACAGACCCGGAGAACCCGGGCCTGGGTGCTTACAACGACGTCTGGCATCACTGGCAGATCGCGTATCTGACCAAGGAGATCGGACTTTCCGCGCCGGGCGGTCCGAGGCTGTGGGATCTGAAGGGTCTCGACTACTTCTGGGGCGTTCTGCACCCAATCCTGATGGTCGCCGTCTTCGACGTGACGGGGTCGATCGACATTGTTCTGAACCGTCTGGTCAGTCTCGTCTTTGGCGTCGCGGTGGTCGTCCTCCTCTTCCACATCTGCCGACGTCACTGGGGGGTTCAGGCTGCGATCGGCGCTGCGATGGTGGCCGGCGTGCTCCCGACAAGCGTCATGAACGACGCCTCTGGGATGGTCGAGCCGCTGGGCGTCGCGCTCTGCCTCGTCGGGATCTGGGCGTGGCAGAAACCGAGCGGCTTCTGGTCCGGCCTGGCCCTGGGACTTGCCACGATGGCTCGCGCGGAAGCGTGGATATTCGGCCTGGGCTTGGTCGTCGCGGCTCTGCTTCGCAAACGGGCTCCTCAGCGTGTGCCACTCGTTGCGACGTTCGTGGTGGTGATGCTCCTCTACATGAAGATGTTGCTCGACCAGACGGGCAACGCCGTCTACCCACTGTGGTGGAACTTCTTCGCCAACGCGGTTGGCAAATGGGAGTACACAGCGATCACATCCGATCAGGCGACGGTCCGGCCTGTACTGGGCGGCCTCCTCGTTGTCGCGCTCGCCGGCCTGGCGTGGAGTCTATGGAAACGGCCGGCGTCATACATGCTGCTGACTTTCGGATTCGGCTATTGGGTGTTCGTGGCCGGCATGCTCGGCTTCACGTCGTACCTCGCGAGCTGGGTTTGGTGGATGCCGATCACGCGCGTCTTCGCATTCCCGTACGTTTTCGCCGGCGTGCTCGTCGCGGTGGTTCTGCTTTGGTGGGCACCGAGAAGGTATGGCAGGCGCGCGGTTGTGTTCGGCTGGGCAGCGCTCGTTGCATGCCTTTTGGTGGCGCAGCTTGCGTGGATTCCCATCGACCAGGTTTTCGGGCCCACCGAGGCGAACTGGCACTCGACGCTTGCGGCGAGCCGCCAGCTTGGCTCGTGGTACAACCAGCCGCCCTTCGTAGGTCACCAGCTTGCCGTGCCGCCTGACCGACCGGATGTCACCTATGGCCTCGCTCGCTTCGGCGGCGTCGAGGGCAAGCATCTTGTCAGCGAGATGTACGACCCCTTCTACTATCTGCCCAGCGGCTACACCTACCAGGACCATCAGCAGGTTGTGAGCACGCTGGTCCAGTGCTGGCTGGCCAAGACGGACACGCGGCTCATGGCGATGCCTGCGAACAATGCGAACTACGCGCTGATGCGCGAGCTCAACCCGGATTGGTTCACGCAGCTTGGGACGATGGGCGAGACACAGTGGCTCATCTATGGCGTCTCGGCGCCACATCCGACGCCGGCCTCGTGCGAGGAGGCGTCACGAATATCGGGCCACTAGTTCCCACACCGTCGTTCGATTACGAGGCGAAGCGATGGGGAGCGGCTCCTCTGCGGGCACGCCCGTGGTACATGAACGGCCTCAAACTCCGGTATCTGCTGGCCGATCTCCCGCCAGGGCCTGCTCGCGTGCTCGACGTCGGATGCGGAGCCGGCTCCGTCGCGAAGGCTGTGAAGCGCGAGCGACCGAACCTCGAGGTGTTCGGATGTGATTTGAGCCAGTCGGCCCTGTCTGCCGCAACCGCTGAGCCTGGTGGGGTTGAGTTCCGCCTCGGCACCGCGGAGCGTCTGCCGTTCGCGGATGCCGAATTCGATTTTGTGTGGATCTTCGACGTGCTCGAGCACGTGGACTCACCGGAGAAGGTTCTGGCCGAGGTGGCGCGGGTGCTCCGCCCCGGTGGCGAATTTCACATCGTTCTGCCGCTCGAAGGCCAGCCGTGGACCCTCTACCGAGTGGTGGGCTGCGGGACTCGGTGGACAGCCAAGGTCCGGCACGGCGGGCATATCCAGATCTTCTCGGCGGATCGGTTCGAAGCTGTGGCGTCGGCCGCTGGGCTTCGAGTTGAGCGAAGGCGGTGGAGCTATCACTTCGTCCTTCAGGTCGCCGACCTCCTCTATTTCTCATGGCTGGATTGGCGCGGCCCCGTGAGTGGCTCCGTGGAGGACATGGCGGTGTCGCGCGGCGGTGTCGGGGGCGCTGCGATGAGGCTGGCCGCGGAATCGGTGGCATGCGTGGCGTGGACTGAAGCGAGGCTTCTACGCGCCCTCCCCGGCGGTTGCGGTCACTTCACCTGCATTCGAGCGACGTGAAGAACGGTCTGACCCTGTTCCTGGGCGCTGTGCGCCTGGTGGTGGCGGCAGCGTTCCTTTTCGCCGTGGCTTACGTGCTGAGCTGGCAAATCCTATGGGGTGGCATGGCCGGCTCAGAGGCACCTTTCCACCTGCATTTGATGGATTGGGTTGCAACCACCTTTCCCAATCTCCCCTGGTGGTACCCGTGGGATGCGATGGGGGTCTCCTATCGCGAGGCATACCCGCTC
>DATBZP010000115.1:0-91286 GCA_036513135.1 Candidatus Dormiibacterota bacterium
TCAAGACCGTGGTTCGGACCAGCAAGGGGAATGTCCGCAAGCTGCATGCCGACGGCACGGCGCCCCGGAGGAGATAGATTCAGTGGAAGTGCGACACATCACCCGAAGTAGCTCCGCGACATGTCACCCGAAGGTCTATACGAGCACCAATATGTTTGTGCAAGTTCGGCTGATAGGTCACAAAAGGCCTTCGGCTGATGGGTTACACACCTTCGGTTGATGCGTCACACCTACTTCGGCTGATTTGCCACGCTCCCGCGCATGAGGGAGTTAAGCGCGACGGAGCAGATGTACAAGGCTGTGGCCAAAGTCGCGCAAAGCGTTGCGAAAAACGGCTGCCTCGACAACCATTATCCCACCGGCCAGGGGGCTTGCCACAAGCCCTGGCCGCCGTGCGAGACTGCTCTTTCGACAGCCCAGTTCTACGTGTGAGACGAAGGAGGTGCGGTCTCGCCTTACGACCGCCGTCCGTTAGCCGACTACTACTTCGTGCTCGGCGTCCCGCCTGACGCAACGGAGACGGAGTTGCACGCCGCCTGGCGTCGGCAACTCAAGTACTGGCACCCTGACCGCGGCAACCATCCGGACGCGCTCGAGCACGCGAAGTTGATCAACTTGGCGCACGATGTTCTGACCAACAGCACCAAACGCGCGGCCTACGACCGACAACGGGCAGCCGTTGGCTGGCGCCCATCCGCCTCGGTCCCGTCATACGGTCGCCCGGTCCAATGGAAGACGGTGAGCCGTGAGGGCCCGGCCCGAGCGCCGAAGGGATTCGACCGGCACGGTTTCATCGCGCGCCTTGAGGAAATGATGAACCGGGGCCGGCTGATGATTGAGAAACGCAAGGACCTCGCGTCGGCGTCGAAATGGGAGGCGCAGACTCAGGCCTTGCTGCGAGATGAGCTGGGCGACCATGCATATACGAGGCGTTTTGAGATGGCACTGAGCCAGCCCCGCCCCGAAGGCCTGGTGGCGGCGTATGGGGTGCTGTGGGCCGCGTATGAGGATGCGCTGAAGGGCGATCTGAAGCCGGTGGCGAAGGAAAGGCGCCCGTAAGTCCACAACTGCCGTTCCGAGTCTCGGAAGCGCGCGGCGACCATCGACGAAATCCGGCCGCTCGATGCCGCTAGCTACTGATCCGATCTCAACTTCTTCTTCATCGTCAGACGCCAGGCGGATTGGATCCGGAGACCGGAGCCGCGCCTCATCCTGGCGGAGGCGAACCGGGCCCGAGCGAATCGCTAGTCGTAACGAAGTGGCTCCACAGCAGAGCGCCCTGCTCATTTCGGACCTCGAACAGAGTCTAGCTTGCGGGTAGATAGTCGACGGTGCCGCTGTTGAACCCAATCGGAACTAGCCGCAGCGGTACCACGCCGTCCAGTTTGCGGCCCGCTGGAGCTGATCCGACCTCCTAACTCAGGCGGGCGGGAAACTCACGTGCTTGTACGCCAGCCGATATGGTCCTATCGATCCATCGAAATAGGTGCTTGGGATGGCGAGCCGATCACCTTAGGTCTTGAATCGGGCCCTGCCCAGGGCTTTGACCGCCAGCGCATCGCGTTCGCCAGGCGGAAAGCCAGCAACGCCGCGATGAGGGGCACAACAACGATCACGCCTACAGATAGCCGCGCGTCCACATCCCACAGCGGGCGGATCAGGATGACGCCGTCCACGATGTACCCGGCGACCGCCACGCAACCCACTGCCGTCGTAACGCGCTCAACTTCGTCACGCGTTAAGTGGTCAAAGACCCAGAGGATCAACCAGCGGACCGCATAGGAGAACATCACCAGGCTGGACATGAACGGCAAGTAGTAGAACGGCAGTCGTAGAAGGGTCACAAGGGCCAAACCCGTCAGGATCAAAAGCACCGGGAGAGCAGACCCGGCGATGAAGGCCATGGCCTGACGCCAGCGCCGGAAGAGGCCGAACGCAAGCGGGAATGAGATGAAGATGGGATCACCGCGCTTGAGCTCACGCGGGCTCCGGTTGAGCCGGGCCGCGAGTCGGCGCGGGGAGCCGAGCCTTGAGATCACACGCTGCTCCGCGACGTCTTGGGGATCACCAGGGCTGTGGGCGGCCTCCTCGATGAAATGGTTGTCGAGCTCGGACATCACCTCATGCGTGGACTCCGGTCCAAGGTCCAGGCACTCGCCCACCATGTCCAGATAGCGCCGCGCCGTCTCTCTCATCCAGGCGCCCCGCTGGTCACACGAATCATCAACCGGGCGAAACTTTGCAGCTCTGCGACGCTCGTATCCGCCTGGCGCCGGCCCTTGGCGGTCAAGCTGTAGTAGCGTCGCGTCCGGTTGGGTCCCGCGGGCTGCCAGCGCGCTTTGACCAGGCCGCCCGCCTCAAGCCGATGGAGGGCGGGGTACAGGCTGCCCTCGGACAGAGATAGGCTGTCACCGCCCCGCTCGCGCAACTGGGCCGCGATCTCATAGCCGTACATTTCCCGCTCCCGAAGGAGACCCAACAGCAGCGCGGCGGTGCTGCCCTTCTTGAGCTGAGCTACGAGGCTCCCGGCCATGGATTGGCACTATACATCGGCAACCGAGGTAGTGGAACGCGCGTAGCGGACGTGAGGGTTCTTCTCGACGTGCGGGTTCTTCTCGACGTGCAATGGCTGGGCAGGATCCTGACGTGCTCGCTCGCCACTAGGCAATATTGTTCGGGTGTCCGACTCAATAACTGGCACGCAGGTTCCGCGGGCCGCGCCGGCAACCGTCCAAGAACGAGTGGTCGAGACGCGCGGCCTCACAAAGCACTATGGCAAAACCATCGTCGCGGTCGACGGGCTCGAGCTGAATGTCAACCGGGGCGAGGTGTACGGCTTCCTCGGCCCCAACGGGGCCGGCAAGACGACAACTCTGCGGATGCTACTGGGGCTCATCCGGCCGACTGCAGGCACCGCGAGGGTCGTAGGCGCGGAGCCCGGGTCGCCGGCGTCTCTGATGAAAGTGGGCGCGATCGTGGAGACGCCGGCCTTCTATCCGTACCTGACCGGTTACGACAACCTGCGACTTCTGGCCATCTACTGCGGAGTGCCCCTCAAGCGGGTCGACAGCACCCTCGAGGAGGTCGAGCTCACCCCCCGCGCGCGACACAAGTTCTCGACGTACTCGATGGGCATGAAGCAGCGGCTGGGCGTGGCGGCCGCGCTGCTCAAGGAGCCTGAACTGCTGATCCTGGATGAGCCCACCAATGGACTCGATCCCCAGGGCATGGCGGACGTCCGGAACCTGATCATCTCGCTCGGCAAGGGCAACCGGACAGTGCTCGTCTCGAGTCACCTGCTGGGCGAGGTCGAGCAGATGTGCACCCGAATCGGAGTGATCCGAAAGGGCAAGCTGGTGGCCGAAGGGACCATCGACGAGCTCCGCGGCGCCGCCACGCTGACCGTGCGGGCTGCTCCGGCTGACAAGGCGCGTGAGGTCCTCGAAAAGGGCTCCGGCGCTGAGAACGTCAAGGTCATCGCCGATGGATCCTTCAGCCTCAAGGTTGACCTCCGGCACACAGCCGAGATCAACCGGCAGCTGGTGGAAGCAGGTGTGGCGGTCACCGAGCTTCACGCGAACGAACGGTCCCTCGAAGACATCTTCATCGAATTGACCGGCACGGAAGGCGGGCTGTGATGTTGGCGGCCTTCCGCGGCGAGATGTTCAAGGTCGTCCGCAGGCCGGCCGTCTGGGTGAGCATCGGCATGCTCCTCCTGCTGGCGCTGCTAATCGGCTACGCGCTGTTGTGGTTCGTTTTCACGCACCCGCCGGCTGGCAGCAGTCAGGGCCTTCCGCCGGGGACCAGTTTGTCGGACAACAAGGTGGCCCTGTATCCCGCCAACCTGGTGAAGGAAACGCTCGGCATGTGGGGCGATCTCGGCGGAGTGTTCGCGCTCATCCTCGGGGTGCTCTTTCAGGGCAGCGAGTTCGGCTGGGGCACCATCAAGACGCTCTACACGCAGCGCTCGGGCCGGCTGGTGATGCTGTTCGGCAAGCTAGCGGCATTGGCCGTCATCGTGCTGGTCATGGTGGTCGCGCTTTTTGCTGTTGACGCGGCCGCCAGTCTGTTCGTCGCGACCATCGACGGGCGCGACACCGCCTTTCCCGCCGCCGACGTGATCGCCAAGGGCATCGGTGCCTGCTTCCTCATCTATGGCTTCTGGGCTCTCCTCGGCATCTGCTTGGCAACGCTGTTCCGCCAGTCCGCCATGGCGATTGGGCTGGGCCTCGCGTATGGACTTGTCGTGGAGCGCCTCGTTTTCGGTCTTCTCGCTGGCGTGGGCGGCAACACGATCAACGAGATCCAGCAGTGGTTCCCCATTGCCAACACCACCTACCTCGTGCAGTCGTTCGGAATAGTGTCGATCCGGGGCGCAGGATCCGGCGCTAAGCCGTTCGCGGATGCGACCCATGCCTTGGTGATGCTCGCGGTCTACGTCGCCGCCTTCACCGCGATCACCGCCTGGTTCAGTCGCACAAGGGACGTCACCAGCTAGGAGCGAGCGCTCGCGACAGGATCTGGCCTGAGGGTTGACCTCCCCGGAACGCGAAGAGCCCGGCGCCCCAACGGACTCCGGGCTCCTCTATTCGATTGGTCCCTGCGCTAGGTAGTAGTCCGGCGGCCGCGCAGCAGGCCAACGAGCCAGATGACGGCCAATACGACGATGGCAATCCAGAGCAGGTTGACCAGCGCGCCCGTCGCGTGGAACAGCAGCCAGAGCACGAAAAGGATGACCGCGGCGACGATGAGCATGTGGATCATTTTGGTTCACCTCCTGGTGCTTACGGTCAACATGGCGTTGGCGAAGCACTTCGGCAGGCAGGACCCGAGCCATCCGATGAGTCCTTCTTGAAACCACCAACGCATTACCGACAAATCGTCGCCTCGAACTCACCGCCATGCACGGGCCACAAGCCCTCGCATGACCGGGTCTGCAGTCCCATTTAGTCCTGCGCTTCGAGTCCCTCACGCCGGCGGATTACACTCGAATCGACGGCCGTCTGTGATGAGCGCCCGCCGTTGCCGGTCGAGGCCAGCCAGCGTGCTTATGGTCCCATCACATCAGGGACCGTCGGCTCTGTCCATGGAGCGAGTCGCGCGTCAACCTGCTGTCATGATCCATGCGTTTAGGGGAGCCCGAATTTCCGACGGCGCCGCGAGTCTCCCGTCACCAAGCCTGGAGTTGAGGCTCAGGTCGTTGCACCGGCGCCGCCGCCTCGCCTTCCTTCAGCACTTCATAACGACGATGAGTCCCGTGCTCGTGGGAGTGTCACTTCTCCTCCTCCTCGCCGCATTTGGGTCGATGGCAGGATTGCGATGACGCGTTCGACGATGCGCACCAAACAGAACTAATCAAAGGAGGTCTTCATGAAGGACCAGGTTCGTGGCAAAGCGGAGGAAATCAAGGGCAAGCTCACGGGCGACCGCCCCGAGGAGTTGAAGGGCAAGGCGCGGCAACAGGTGGGGAACGTCAAACGCACCGTCCGCGACGTCAAAGAGGACATACGTACGGAGGTCAATCGGAAGCGGGCATCACGGTAGATCGGCTGAGCCAAGCAGTAGGAAGCTCTCGATCGCTGCAATCAACGCTTGGGGAGCATCCTCCTGCATCAGGTGGCCTGAGCCAGAGACCGGCCGAAACTGAGCCGATGGGATAAGGGTGCTGAGGCGACGACCATGTTCGATTGGCAACCAGCGGTCCTCTTCGCCCCAGAGGATCAACGTCGGACATCGCACATCGCGGTAGCGTGGCGCGAGTTCGTCGGTGAAGCGCTGGTCAAATTGCGAGATCTGGCGATAGAACGCCGCCTGCCCCTCAGGTCCCAGCCAGGGCTGCATGTAAGGATCCAGCTCGTCAGCGGACAGCGTTCGTGCCGTCGCGCCTCGAATGTAGGCCGAGACGATGGCCTGATGGATGTCCCCGGGCATGTCATGAAAGGCCGCCTCGTACTGGCGAACGTGGCGGTCGAACCCGATGCCCCACGGGGCCAGCACGACCGGATCGATCAGGATGAGGCGCTTGAAGTCGCGGCGGTCCAGCAGGTGAGTGCGCAGGGCGGTGGTGCCACCGAAATCGTGCGCCACCACATCGGGCTGCTCAAGTCGCCAGTGAACTAAAAGTTCGGCGAAGACTTCGTTCTGCACACCTAGGGAGACATCCTGCCCTTCTCGCTTTTCGGATTGTCCGTAGCCGAGCAGATCGAACATGAAGACCTGGCGGCGCTCCGCGAGAAACGGAGCGATACGATGCCAGACGTAAGAAGAAAAAGGAGTCCCGTGGACGAGGACAACGGGCGGTCCCTCGCCAATCACGGTGTAACGAACCTCCTGGTCACGAAATGAGTAGCTGCGCCCGAGCACCCATCTGGTCATGCCTACTGTTCAACGCTCCCGCTGGCAGCGCAGCTCGACGACTGCCAGGTTGCCCGCGGGATGCACAGCGGCGACCCTCAGCCCGCTGCTTGCTGCGAGGATGCTGAGCGCGGCAACGCCGCGTTCCCGGCCTCCAAAGTAGACGAGCATCCTCAGGTCCATCTCGGTGCGCAACGACTCGCCGTCGGCGCCGATCTTCTCTACCACGATCACGGGGGCCGTCGTCCCTGCCGCTTCCGCACAGCGCCGCAGGATCGCACGGGCCGCTTTGTCGTCCCAGTCGTGGAGAATCGCCGACAGCACGTAGCCTCCCGCGCCTGGCGGCAGAGGATCGAAGAAGCTGCCCCGCACGACATCGCTCCGGCCGGCCAAGCCGGCAGCCGCCAATGCCTTCAGCGCCGCCTCCGCCGTATCTGGCAGATCGAAGACCGTGCCCCGCAAAGCAGGGTGCGTGCGCAGCATGGCGATCAGAAGTGCACCGTTGCCGCCTCCGACGTCGACCACATGTCTGAGCGATCCCCAGTCGTACGCCGACACGATGTCGGGTGCGTCGGCCGCGACGTCGGAGCCCATCTGCGCGTCGTAGGACGCAGAGCGAACGGGGTCCGCTGACAGGTCGTCCCAGAAGGAGCGGCCGAATTGCGAGGGGAAGGCGGGCTCGCCGGTGCGCACGGTGTGCAGCAGCTGGACGAAGGACAAGTCGGCCCGGCCGATCGCAGTCTCGATGTCCAGCATGGCGCGCGTACGCGCCGGGTGATCATCTCTCAACGCTTCCCCTCGCGCGGTCAGCGAGTACCGGCCTGACTCGTCACGGTTCAGCAATCCCGCCTGGGCGAGATGCCGGAGCACGCGCTCGAGTGTGTCAGCGTCGGCGTTCGCCGCCTTGGCCAGCTCCGGCGCGGTCAGTAGGCCCCGGGTGATGTGGTCGGCGATCCGCAGGGTGGCCGCCACGCGCACCGCCATCGGCGTGGCGAGGTCGGCCATGGCCCACAACCCGACATCCGTTTGGTTCTCGTCTGCCACCACATGCTCCCTTCGCGTCAGCGCCATACATCCACTGCTGCCGGTGCGGGAAAAGGGCGCACACGTTAGCAGTGCCTGACAGCTTAGCCGGGGCCGTCTGTGACTCTCTGGGACCCGCTGCGACCTTGCGTGAAACCCTGCGCGGCCTCGTCGGGCCGGCCGCCCACCCATGCTTTCGGCTGGGGGCCAGACCGGCCATTTTGAGGTAGCCTCGGTAGCTGGTTGCCCGTATACCGTAATCATGGCTGGGTCTGTCTTGACGACTCCGCCGACCGACAGGGTGTACGTCGATGAGCCCTGGCTGTTGATGCGCTGGGACAGCGCCCGTCGGCTCGTCCACTCGGAATGGAGCGCCTTCGCCAATAGCGCAGGGCTCCGCGCCGGCCTGTTGAAGGGTATCCAGGCGATCAAGGACCAACGGGCGGTCGCTTATGTAACCGACACCAGAAAGGTCAAGGTGGTCGTCCACGATGATCAGAAGTGGATCGAGGACACCTGGCTGCCTTTGGCTCTTGAGGCGGGCCTCAAGCGAATCGGGGTCGTGACTGCGGCCAGCGGGTTGGGAACGCTGACGGTTGAAGATGTCGTCGGCTTGGTCGATCACGATGGGCTGCTGTCGCGTTCCTTCGACTCGCTGGCACCGGCCATGAGGTGGGCCTCAGAAGTTTCGCTGACTCATTGATGGTCAATCGGGTCTTTCAGGGAGGCGCATCTCACGCTGACGTGCGTCTGCGGCCCGCGGCCGTGGTCCATCCCGACAAGTGCGCTGGCCACGATGAACTCCGACGCTATGTTGGCCATGATTCAGGACGACACCCGGCTTACCTTCGGCTACTTCGCGACGGTGGAGGAAGCCATGCGATTTCTTAAAGGAGAGACCACTTGAGCAGTTCACGATTAGGCGATGTCAACGAGGATGCACCGTGGCTATCCATACGCTGGGAACCCGACCGCAGGTGCGTTCACGCGGAATGGATAAGCTTCGCCAACAGCGCCGAATTTCGAGCAAGCAACCTGAAGATCGTCGAGGCGGTCCGAGACAGGCACGCCGCTTTGTTGGTCATCGACAACCGCCGGCTGGAGGGCGTCACCAGCCCAGATCAACTGTGGATTCGTGACACCTTCGTTCCGCTGTTGGTGGCAGCCGGCCTCAGGCGCTTAGCTCTTGTGCTGGCGCGTCACGGGCTGGCCAAGATTGCGAGCGAGGAGATACTCGGTCAGACTGGGAGCGCTGGACCTTTCTTTACGCGGACCTTCGCCACGGTACCTGAGGCAATGGAGTGGGTCGTTGGCGACGACAGGCCCGCCAAGGTCAAGCCACGATGAGCTGCGCTGAGTTGAGTCTCGGCCGCTGTAACACCTGGCGGTAGCCGCCGCCAAGACGCCTCAAGCCGGTCGCTACGATTGCTGAATCTCATGGCAGATCTGTCGACCACCAGCCTGCCCAGGATCGCGGGTGCCGTGGCGGCGGTCGGCTTTGTGCTTGTAGCCGGGTATCAGGTGCTGCTAGCCCTCGGGATAGCGTTCAGCGGCGCGGCTTGGGGTGGCGCGACGCTGACTCCAGCGCTACGGGTGGCCAGTGCGGTATCCGCGGTGGTGCTACGAGTCGCCGCTCTGATCGTCCTCGGGCGTGTCGGGTATTGGCGGTCGCGATTGCCGGCCGCCATCTTTCGATGGGGCACCTGGGTGCTGGTGGTGGGCATGACCCTCAGCGCTCTGGCCAACTTCGCTTCCCCAACCGCCGGAGAGCGATTCGTCTCGGTCCGTCGGCTGTGCTGCTAGCGTTGCTCTGCGTCGCCGCCACTCGCGCCCCCCGACCAGCGGCCATCTCTCGCTCCGTTTGACACGAGCGGCGAAGTCGTCCGCGCGGTAGGTCGCGCCGGAGCGAAATGTCGCGATCGCATCCTCGTAGATCTCCATGAGCGCCCTCAATTCAGTGCCCGTATATAGAGGATAGGAGCGGTCGCAAAGCACCGACCGAGCCCGGCGCATAATCCCACTGGTGGCTACGGCGCTCTCTCTCACCCACCTGGGTTCGTTGATGCGCGGCGTGCGAAGCGTGGACGAGGTCGGCGCTGACGAGCGCGCCGCCTCGCTCGCCAAGCGTTCGATCAAGAAAGCGTCGAAGCTCTGGGCGCTCGACCTGGCGGTTCGGTGCATAGACCTGACGACGCTCGAAGGATCGGACACGCCGGGGAAGGTGACTGCGCTATGCGCGAAGGGGATCAGGCCCAAGCCGGGCGATCCGACAATCCCGTCGGTGGCTGCCATCTGTGTCTACCCGGCCCGTGTCGCGGATGCCGTCGCGCACCTGCGTGGAAGCGATGTCCGGGTGGCGTCTGTGGCGACCGCCTTCCCATCCGGGCAGAGCTTCACGTCGATCAAGATCGCCGAGACCGAAGAGGCTGTCCGCGCCGGCGCGGACGAGATCGACATGGTGATCGACCGCGGTGCCTTTCTGTCGGGCGATTACCAGCGCGTCTATGACGAGGTCGTGGCTATCAAGGAGGCGTGCGGGAGCACGCACCTGAAAGTCATTCTCGAAACCGGCGAGTTGGGCTCCTACGACGCCGTGCGACGCGCCAGCATCCTGGCCATGGCCGCCGGCGCCGACTTCATCAAGACGTCGACCGGCAAGGTGCAGCCTGCGGCGACCCTGCCCGTGAGCCTGGTGATGATGGAGGCGATCCGCGATTTCGTCCGCGAGACCGGCCGGCCTGTGGGCTTCAAAGCCGCCGGCGGCATCCGCACCTCCAAGCAGGCGATCGCGTACCTTGTCGTGCTCAATGAAACCCTCGGGTCCGACTGGATGACCCCCGAGCGCTTCCGCCTGGGCGCGTCGACGCTGCTCAATGACGTGCTCATGCAGATCGACAAGGAGCGCACCGGCGCATACCAGTCGGGCGACTACTTCACGATCGACTGATGGCGATTACCAAGAAGAGGAGCGCAGAGCTCGCCAAGCAGGTGTTCGAGTACGCGCCTGCTCCGGAGGCAATCGACCACTTCCGCATCCAGCCGCGCTACGGACTCTTCATTGGCGGCCACATGGTTGAGCCTCACAGCAAGAAGCGCTTCCCAACCATCAATCCTGCGACCGAGAAGAAGCTTGCCGAAGTGTCGGAGGCCGACGCGGTCGACGTCGACCGAGCGGTCAAGGCCGCCGGACGAGCGTTCGACTCGTGGTCGCGCCTATCGCCATCGCGCCGCGCCCGATACATGTTCCGCATCTCCCGCCTCATCCAGGAACGGGCCCGAGAGCTGGCGGTCGTCGAGACGATGGATGGCGGCAAACCGATCAAGGAGTCGCGCGACGTAGACATCCCGCTCAGCGCCGCGCACTTCTTCTATTACGCGGGCTGGGCGGACAAGCTCGAGTGGGCCTTTCCCAACCGGCGGCCGCGGCCGCTGGGCGTCGCGGGCCAGATCATTCCGTGGAACTTCCCCTTGTTGATGCTGGCGTGGAAGATCGCCCCGGCGCTGGCCGCCGGCAACACAGTTGTGTTGAAGCCGGCCGAGACAACGCCGCTCTCGGCCATGGTCTTCGCTGAGATCTGCATGCAGGCAGAGCTGCCTCCGGGGGTCGTCAACATCGTCACCGGCGCAGGCAAGACGGGTTCGCTGGTCGTCGCGCATCCAGGCGTCAGGAAGGTCGCGTTCACCGGCTCGACGGAGGTCGGAAAGCTGATCCAGCGCTCGCTCGCGGGCAGCGGCAAGAAGCTCACCCTCGAGCTCGGCGGCAAGGCGGCCAACATCGTGTTCGAGGATGCCCCTCTCGATCAGGCGGTCGAAGGCATCGTCAACGGGATCTACTTCAACCAGGGCCACGTCTGCTGCGCGGGGAGCCGGCTTTTGGTCCAGGAGTCGATCGCGGAGCCTCTGATGGAGAAGCTGAAGCGCCGGCTGTCGACTCTGCGATTGGGCGATCCGCTCGACAAGAACACGGACATCGGCGCCATCAACTCGCGGGCGCAGCTCGAGAAGATCCAGGAGCTCGTCGAGTCCGGGGTGGAAGAGGGCGCTGAGCTCTATCAGCCGGAGTGCCGGCTGCCGGGGCGAGGTTTCTGGTTTCCACCCACGTTGTTCACGAACGTGTCGCAGTCGTACCGCATCGCCCGCGAGGAGATTTTCGGGCCGGTGCTGTCCGTGCTGACCTTCCGGACGCCCGCCGAAGCCGTCGAGAAAGCCAACAACACGCCATATGGATTGTCGGCCGGCGTGTGGACGGACAAAGGCTCTCGGATCCTGTGGATGGCCCAACGCCTGCGCGCAGGAGTGGTCTGGGCGAACACGTTCAACCGCTTCGACCCCACCTCTCCATTCGGCGGCTACAAGGAGTCGGGTTTCGGACGCGAGGGCGGCGTGCACGGCCTCGCGCCCTACCTGGACATGGACTGATGGACGTACGGAAGACCTACAAGCTCTTCGTCAACGGCGAGTTCGTTCGCTCCGAATCAGGTCGCGCCTACCGTCCGGATGGAAACGTCAACGTTCCTCGCGGTTCTCGCAAGGACCTCCGCGATGCGGTGCGCGCCGCACGCACGGCCTTCCCGGCATGGGCCTCCCGAACGGCGATGAACCGCGGCCAGATCTTGTACCGCGCGGCGGAGATGCTGGACAGCCGCGCCGCGCAGTTCGCTGAGCTGCTGGGCGGAAGCGCGAAGGCGCGCCGGGAGCTCGACCAGGCCGTGGAGACGCTCGTCTGGTACGCGGGCTGGACGGACAAGCTGCCGCAGGTGGCCGGCACCGTCAACCCGGTCGCGGGGCCGTACTTCAACTTCACGATCCCCGAGCCGACCGGGGTGGTCGGCATCGTCGCCCCCGAGGAGCCGTCCCTGGCCGGCCTGGTGCGCCGCCTCGCTCCCGCCTTGTGCGGAGGCAACGTCGTCGTAGCGCTGGCGCCCGAGTCGCGACCCCTTCCGGCGCTGACGCTCGCCGAGGTCTTCGCGACGAGTGACTTTCCGGCGGGCGTCGTCAACGTGCTCAGCGGGCAGCACCGCGAGCTCTTGCCATGGCTCGCCGCCCACATGGACGTCAACGCGATCGACGTTGCCGGCTGCACCGCCGATGAGGTCAAGGCGACCGAGGCTGCGGCGGCTGACAACGTGAAGCGAGTCATCAAGGGGACTCCGGACGAGGCGAGCCCCTACCTGATCACGGCCTTCATGGAGATGAAGACCGTGTGGCATCCGATCGGCGTCTGACGGTGCCGCGGTGTACCGCCCAACCCGGTTTAAACTTGTAGATAGATGGCAGAGGTGCTTGCTCCCCACGAAGTCGGAGGCTCCACCGAGACTTCGCGGGGGCCCCTAGAGAGCAAGCCGATCCCGGTCAAGAGTTTGGGTGCGAGCGCGGAGGGACCCGGCAGCGGAAAGCCGCTGATCAGCTCAACTCGAATCGCTCGGCGCGTCCACCAGCTCGGACGCCAGATCTCCAAGGTCTACGCCGACATCGAAACTCCGCTGGTGATGGTCGTCATTCTCAAAGGGGCGACCGTGTTCGCCGCCGACCTGCTGCGCAGCCTCAGCATCCCTGCCGAGCTCGAGTTCGTGCGCGCGTCCAGCTACCACGGAGGCACCTCGAGCAGCGGCCGCCTGCAGCTGGCCCACATGGTCGACGGACCGCTGGTCGGCCGCCACGTCCTGCTGGTCGAGGACATCGTCGACTCCGGCCTCACCGTGAACGCCATCGCCAGGCGCATCCGCCGCCTCGGTCCGGCAACGCTGCGGATCGCCGCACTGCTCGACCGGCCGGCGCGGCGCGTGGTCGAGGTCAAGATCGATTTCTGCGGTTTCGTCATCCCCGACCGGTTCGTGATCGGTTACGGCCTTGACTACGCCGGCCTGTACCGCGAACTGCCACACATCTACTCGCTGACCTAAAAACACGGCCGCTTCGCCGTACTTCGCGTGGCCCAAGGCCGAGCTTCATTGCCATCTCGACGGCGCTGTGCGGCCATCGACCGCCGACGAGCTCGCGCGCGAGCTCGACCTCGACTTGAAGCGGCCTCTGCGGATGGTGGCACCGGCCGACTGCCCTTCGCAAGCCGCGTACATCGCCTACTTCGACAACGCGATCGCGGTGCTGCAAACCGAGTCTGCGCTCGAGCGAGCGGCGCTCGAATGCGGCATCGATTCGGCCGCCGAGAACATCGACTACCTGGAGGTCCGCTGGGCGCCCAGGCTGCACATGCGCGGGGGCCTCACCCTGATCCAGGTGATCAACGCGGTACTCGCCGGGCTGGCAGCGGCTCCGCTCCACGCCGTCGCGATCGTGTGCGCGATGCGGCAGGACGCGCCAGAAGAGAATGTCGCGCTCGCGCGCGAGGCCGGTCGCTTCGCCGGCCGCGGAGTGGTCGGCTTCGATCTTGCCGGCGACGAGGTGCGCTACCCGGCGGCGCCGCAGCGTCCGGCGTTCGAGGCGGCGCAGGCTTCGGGCTTGAGGCTCACGTGCCACGCCGGTGAGGCCGGCGACCCGTCCAGCGTCGAGGAGGCGCTCGGCCTTGGGGTGGAACGGATCGCGCATGGCGTGATCGGAGCCCGGGAGCCACGCATCGTCGAGCGCATCAGGTCCGAAGGCGTGGTGCTCGACCTGTGCCCGACGGCGAACTGGAAATGCAAGGCGGTGCCGAGTCTCGCAGAGCACCCCCTACCGCGCCTGGTGCGGGCCGGCGTTCGTTGCACCATCAGCACCGACTCACGAACGGTCGCCGACACGACCCTGAGCCATGAGTTCGAGTTGGCCGCCGCGATGGGACTCAGCGACGACGAGCTGCGGCAGTGCAACGCGGTCGGTTATGAGGCGAAGTTCGGCTAGTCGCCTGTGCCGAAGAGGCGATCGCCGAAGTCTCCCAACCCCGGCACGATGTACGCCCGATCGTTGAGCCGCTCGTCCACCGCCGCGGTGTAGATTTCCACCTCCGGATGGCGCTCCTGCAGCACCTTGACGCCCTCCGGCGCGGCCACGATGCAGACCATGCGCGTGTCGCGACCGCCCGCCTCCTTGATGAGGTCCAATGCCTGCGCGGCGGACCCGCCCGTGGCGAGCATCGGATCGAGCAGCAGCGGCACCTTTCCCTTCAGCTTGGGCAGCTTCTGGTAGTAGATGCGTGCGACGGCGGTCTCCTCATCACGCTCGAGTCCTATGTAGCCGACGCTGACGCGGGGCAGCAGCTCGAGCGCCGGGCCGAGCAGGCCAAGCCCTGCGCGAAGGACCGGGATGGCGACCACGTCGCGAGCGATCCAGGTCGCGGCAGCTTCCGTCAGCGGGGTCTGCACCTTGCCGTGCCGCACGGGAAGGTCCGCTGTGGCCTCGTACAGCAGGAGGGTGATCAACTTGCGAGCGAGCACCCTGAACTCGTCCGGTTGAGTCGAAAGGTCGCGCAATCCGCGCAAGCTGTCGGCGACGAGCGGGTGGCTACTTACGTTCAGCGGCACGGTCGCGCTCGATCAACCGCCGGACGGCGTCCACGGCGACCTTCAGCATCCGGTCCATGTAGGAGGGGTCGAGGTGGTGGATCTCTCCCGCGCCGAGCTCGTCCACGCAGAGGTTGATCGTGCCCGCGCGATGCTTCCGCAGGCGCGCCACCACAAACAGCGTCGAGGATTCCATGTCATTGCTCAGCACGCCCGCGCGCGACCACATCTCGAGCTCATCGCGAAGATGCGGCCGTGGCATCTGGTCGGGCATCAGGTCCGAGTAGAGCGCGTCGACGCTGCGGATGATGCCAACGTGATACTGCGCGCCTGAAGCCTTCGCGGCGTCGACGAGCGCGTTGACGACGTCGAGGGAGGCGACTGCCGGGTATTCGGGCGGCACGTAGCCGTTCGGGGTGCCCTCGCTGCGGACGGCGCCGAAGGCGATCACGAGGTCGCCCATCTTGATCTCAGGCTGCGCCGCGCCACAGGTCCCGACGCGCACGAATGTGTGGACGCCAAGTTCGCTCAGCTCCTCGACCCCGATGGCGACCGATGGGCCGCCCATGCCGGTCGACATCGTCGACACGGGCACGCCGCCGAGCTTGCCTGTGAACGTGCGGTACTCGCGGCTGAACGCGACCTCACGGGCGTCATCCAGGTACTTGGCGATCATCGGCGTCCGGCCTGGGTCGCCTGGCACCAGCACGTACTCGCCCACTTCGCCCTTGGCGAGCCCGACGTGGTACTTCTTCTCGCCTGTCGCTGCCACTCCGCCGAATACTATCCGCCCTTTAACCCCACGAACTCGGCGCCTTCGCCGTGAGGGGTCCCCGCGAACTTATGGCGTTTCCTCTGAGTTCGCGTGGCTTCTTCGCGGGGCCCTTTATAAGTTGGTAACGCCGTCTTTGTCGACTCGGGCGAGCACGTGGGGTGGGCGGCGAACTTCGGTTGCGATCAGCCGCCAGGCCTTCTCCAGCCGCGGCACGACACGGTCGACCAGCTCCCTGGAGCGCGCATGCACCGTGACCAGCGGCTCGCCCGCGCGCACATGCGCGCCGACGGGCGCTTGGATGACCAGGCCGGCGGCATGATCAACCTTGTCCTCTTTGCGGGACCTTCCGGCGCCGAGCTCGAGCGCCGAGAGTCCCACCGCGAGCGCATCGATCGATTCGACATAGCCGGCAGCCGGCGCCGTGATGGGCATCTGGACAGGAGCCACCGGAAGCCCCTCCTCAAGCCTGCCTCCCTGGGCGGCCAGCATTCGGACGAAGGTCTCCCGGCCCGCGCCGGAGCGAAGCACGCGCCCCGCGTCCGCTGTCACGCCGGCGAGCCTGCACATCTCACCGGCCACCCGCAGGGAAACCTCGAGCAGCTCTTCATCGCCCTCGCCCTCGAGCGCTCGCAGCGCCTCCTCGACCTCGAGGGCGTTGCCGACTGATCGGCCGAGCGGATTGTCCATCGCCGTGACCAGCGCGACGGTGCGGCGGCCCGCCCCCTCGCCGAGCTGAACCATCTCAGAAGCCAGCTCGACGGCGGCCGCGACGTCGGGCATGAATGCCCCGCGACCGAACTTCACATCGAGCACGATCGCGTCCGCGCCGGCGGCGATCTTCTTCGACATCACGCTGGAAGCAATCAGTGGCACCGAAGGCACCGTCGCGGTCACGTCGCGCAAGGCGTAAAGGAGCTTGTCCGCCGGAACCATGTGCGGCGATTGGGCGGAGATCGCGATGCCGATCTGTCGGACCTGGCGGATGAAGCGCTCGGGGTCGAGGTCGACCGTCAACCCTGGCACTGACTCGAGCTTGTCCAGCGTCCCGCCGGTGTGCGCGAGCGCGCGGCCGCTGAGCTTCGGCACCTTGACTCCGCAGGCCGCAGCCAGCGGTGCCGCGATGAGCGTGACCTTGTCGCCGACTCCCCCCGTCGAGTGCTTGTCGACCTTGATGCCCGCTATACCGCTCAGGTCGAGCACCTCGCCGCTCGAGACCATGGCCCGCGTCAACGCCAGCGTCTCCGAGCGGGTCATGCCGCGAATGCACACCGCCATAAGCCACGCAGCCATCTGGTAGTCGGGAATGTCGCCGCGCAGGTAACCCGAGATCAGGAAGTCGATCTCTTCGGCCGAATGCTCACGACCGTCGCGCTTGCCGCCGATGACCTCGAGGGGAACCATCGCCGGCAATCCTTCCACACTCGAAATCCCCACGGACTCGGAGGCGGTGCTTTGGGTCCGAGGGGACCCCCGTCAGTCGCCTGGAACTCGACAGGCGAGTGCTACAATCCGCCCCGACCGAGCGATATACGCCCGGCTGTCACCAGGTTTTGTTTAAAGGGAGCAGATTAGGATGGGGCAGACGCGGCTTAAGTTCCTCGGTGTGGTAGCTGCGACGCTGATGCTGGTCGCGGCCTGTGGCGGCTCATCAACCGGCACCGCGACCAAGACCTACAAGATCGGTCTCGTCACGGACATCGGCGGCTTGAACGACCAGAGCTTCAACCACCTGGCATACCTCGGCCTGCAGAAGGCCATCACGGACTTCAAGGTCCAGGGCGACGTCACCGAGTCCAAGACCGGCGACGACTACGTCCCCAACCTGACCAACTTCGCCTCCAAGAACTACGACCTGGTGATCGGCGTCGGCTTCCTTATGGCGCAGGCGGTCGGCACGGTGTCGGGACAGTTCCCGAACACCCACTTCGCGATCATCGACGGCGCCGGAACCGATGCGAATGGCAATGACCTCAAGCACACCAACGTCGTGTCCCTCTATTTCAGTGAGCAAGACGCGGGCGCCATGGTGGGCGTCATCGCTGGGATGCTCGAGAAGAGCGGCAAGGCGCCCAACAACAACCATGTCATCGGCGCCGTCGGCGGCATCAGCATTCCGCCCGTCAACCACTACATCGCCGGCTACAAGTGGGCAGCGACGATGGAAGATCCGTCGATCAAGGTCTTGGTCGGTTACTCCAACGACTTCACCGACCCGGCCAAGTGCAAGAGCGTCGCCACAAGTCAGATCGCCTCGAAGGCGGACATCCTGTTCCAGGTCGCCGGCGGCTGCGGCCTCGGGGTGCTGCAGGCGGCGGGCCAAGCCAAGGTCTACAGCATCGGCGTCGACGCCGACCAGAAGGGTGCTGACCCGTCAGTCATAGCGAGCGCCCTCAAGAAGGTGGACGTCGCCACATACACCGCGATCAAGGACGTGGTTAACGGCACGTTCGCGGGCGGCGCGTTGACGTTCAACATCGCGAACGGCGGCGCCGGGTACGCCCTGGACAACCTCACGCTTCCGGCCGACATCCAGACCGAACTGGACAACGTTCAGGCCAAGATCAAGTCGGGCGCGCTCACGCCACCGGCCGACATCCCGGCGTAAAGGAATTGGGGGCGGGCGCGCTTGCCCGCCCCCCAAGCCCGCAACATGACCTCGGCCGTCTGAGCCGATAGACGCCTGTGGCAGCATCATCAGCCGCCTTCTCCGGGCGCCAGTCGCCGCGCATTCCCAAAGCCGTCAGGGAGATGGCCCAGGGCCTTGCGCTCCCGGCCGGCTCGGTCCTGTTCGCATTCGTCGTCGGCGGTCTGATCGTCCTTGCGACGGGCGGCAATCCTCTCGCTGCCTACCAGGGGCTGGTGTGCGGTGGATTCGGAGCTTTCTGCACACAGGGCGAGAACCCAGCGCTCCAGATCTCAAACACCATCGTGTTCACCACGCCTCTATTGATGACGGGAGTTGCTGTGGCCCTCCCGTTCCGGGCAGGCCTGTTCAACATCGGCGCCGAGGGCCAGCTGCTGGTCGGCTCCGTGGCATGCGTTGCAATCGGCGTCCGGTTCAACAGCTGGCCGGCGCCCATCCTCCTGCCCATGGTCTTGCTTGGCGGAGCCGCCGCCGGCGCGCTGTGGGCCGGTATCGCCGGCGTGCTCAAAGCCACCATCGGCGCCCACGAGGTGGTGACCACCATCATGCTCAACTACGTCGCGCAGTGGCTGGTGCGCTACCTAATCATCGGAGGGCCGCTCCAGCTGCGAGGCGGCTACTCCGTCTCCTCGCCCATCGGGCTCGGCGCCCAGCTGCCCACGCTCCTCCCGCAAAGCAACGGCCTCGTCTTCGGCCTGCCCTCGAGCGTCTACCGGGTCCACGCCGGCCTGCTGATCGCGCTCGCCGCTCTCGGAATCTTCGCCTTCCTCCTGTGGAGGACACCGCTCGGCTACGAGATCCGCGCTGTCGGGCAGAGCCAGAAAGCGGCACGCTACGCGGGCGTCAGCGTGCAGCGGACGATCATCGTGACCATGCTCATCGCCGGCGCTTTCGCCGGTCTCTCGGGGGCCGTCCAGATCGCAGGCGTCGATCACAACCTGACGGACAAGTACTTCAGCGACTCGACAGGGTTCGACGCCATCGCGGTCGCGTTGCTGGGCCTCGGCAGCGGAATCGGCATCATCCTCGCGGCGGGCCTGTTCGGAGCCCTCCACGCCGGCGGGTCGGTGATGCAGGCGGACGCGGGTATCTCCAGCAGCCTGGTCGGCGTGCTGCAGGCCCTGATCCTGTTCAGCATCGCCGCCAACTTTCTGAGCGCCATCAAGCTTCGCCTGCCGGGATTTGGTCGCGCGCCGAGGGCTCGACCTCCGGATAACCCCGCGGCGGCAATGATGACGGAGGCGGCGGCAACGCAACCGGACGATGGCATGACCATCACATGAACTTCGTCTCCGAGATCGGGCACCTGCTGATCACGTCATCCCTGTGGAACCAGGCGCTGGCCGCTGCCGTCCTGTTGCTGCTTCCGGCGCTTGGCGGCGTGATCTCCGAGCGCAGCGGGGTGGTGAACATCGCGATGGAAGGGATGATGCTGACAGGCGCCTTTTTCGCGGTCGTCGCCGACCTGGCATGGCATAACCCGTGGCTCGCCACGGTGGTGGCCATGACCGCCGGCGGCCTCATCGCGCTGATCCATGCGGTGGTCTCGATCCGTTTTCGCGCCGACCAGATCGTGAGCGGGATCGCCATCAACATCTTTGCTGCCGGCCTGACCGTCTTCTTGCTGCGCCGGATCTATGGAATCCAGGACGTCGGTCATATCGGCGCATCGGATCTGCTGCCTAACCTCGACATTCCCGGCCTCAACCAGATCCCTTTCATCGGCCACGTCTTCTTCCAGCAAAACGTGATCGTGTACGTGGCCCTGGTGCTCCTGGTGCTGGTCCATATCGTCCTCTTCAGGACTCGTCTCGGATTGCGAGTCCGCGCCGTGGGCGAGCACCCCCAGGCGGCTGACACGGCCGGCATCAACGTCTACCTCATCCGCTACGGTGCCGTGATCACGAGCGGGCTGCTATCGGGGCTGGCTGGCGCCTTCCTGGCGATCGGGGTATCCAACACGTTCGTGCCGAACATGACCGACGGCCGTGGATATATCGCGCTGGCGGCCATGATCTTCGGCAAGTGGACTCCGTTCGGAGCCTTCGTCGCTTGCATCATCTTCGGCCTCGGCGAGGCGATCTACGCGAACAACTCGATCATCCACGTCTCGGCATACCTGCTGAGCATGCTGCCGTATCTCCTCACGCTGATCGTGCTGGCCGGCGTCGTCGGCCGGAGCAGCCCCCCGGCCGCGGATGGCATTCCCTACGTGCCGGGAAGCGAATGAACGCCACAGCTGCCACCTACGCGGTCGAGATGCGCGGCATCACCAAGGCCTTTCCCGGCGTCGTCGCCAACGACAAGGTCGATTTCGCGGTCCGCAGTGGCGAGATCCATGCGCTGGTCGGCGAGAACGGGGCCGGCAAGACGACCCTGATGAACGTCCTCTACGGATTGGTCCATCTGGACGCGGGCGAGATCCTGATCCATGGCAAGCCCGCCCGCATCGGCGGGCCTCGCGACGCCATCACACAGGGTATCGGCATGGTGCACCAGCACTTCATGCTCATCCCGGTCTTCACGGTCGGCGAGAACGTGATGCTGGGCCGCGAGCCCGTGAGCGGGCCTGATCTCTACAACCACACCAAGGCTCGGGAAGAGATCGCCAGCATGACCCGCAAGTACGGGCTCGCGCTGGATCCCGACGCACGGATGGCTGACCTTCCCGTGGGCCTGCAGCAGAGGGCGGAGATCGTGAAGGTCCTTTACCGCGGCGCGAACATCCTCGTCCTGGACGAGCCGACCGGCGTGCTGACGCCACAGGAAACCAAGGAGCTCTTCGGCGTCCTGCGCGACCTGGTCAAGACCGGCAAAACGATCATCTTCATCAGCCACAAGCTCCGCGAGGTGCTCGAGGTCTCCGATCGCATCACTGTGATGCGGCGCGGCAAGGTGGTCGGCCACCTGGTGACCAGGGAAACGAACCAACAGGAGATCGCAACCATGATGGTCGGCCGCGAGGTCCTCTTGCGCGTGGACAAGAAGCCCGCCGAGCCCGGCCCGGTCACGTTCAAAGTCGAGAACCTGACCGCGAGCTCTGACCGCGGTGTGCCAGCGCTCAAGGGGGTGTCATTCGAGCTTCACCAGGGCGAGATCCTGGGCATCGCCGGGGTCGAGGGCAACGGGCAGAGCGAGCTCGTGGAGGTGCTGGCGGGGACGCGGCGCGCCACCGGCGGACGCGTCCTGCTCGGCGACAAGGACGTCACGACCTTCGACGCACGCACCGAGCGCGACGCCGGCATCGACTACATTCCGGAGGACCGACGCGGCGCGGGCCTCGTGCTCAACTATTCGGTCGCCGACAACCTGATCCTCGGCCGCCAGCGTGCCCCGGCCTTTTCCTGGCACGAACTGGTGCTGCGGCTGGCGGCGATCAGGGATTGGGCAAGGCGGCTGGTCAAGGAGTTCGACATCCGCACGCCAAGCATCGAAACGGCGGCGCGCAACCTGTCCGGAGGCAACCAGCAGAAGATCATCATCGCCCGGGAGATGGCCAGCCGGCCGCGGGTGCTGCTGGCCGCTCAGCCGACCCGAGGCGTCGACATCGGAGCGATCGAGTTCATCCACCGCCGGCTCGTGGCCCAGCGTGACGAAGGCACCGCCGTGCTGCTCATCTCGGCGGAGCTGGACGAGATCCGCTCCCTGTCGGATCGGATCGCCGTCATCTACGAGGGACAGATCGTGAGTATCGAGCCCGCGGACACCCCCGAAGAACGCCTGGGCCTATTGATGGCCGGCGGTGGCTCGGAAAAGCGCTCAGAGGCCACTTAGAGCTCAGCCAGGAGCCGGCTCAGCTCGGAGATGCCGGCGATGCGGTGCCAACCGGACCGCGGCAGGGATTCCTCCGGCACATGCTCGTGGTGCCACGTCACGTGGTACGGGATGTGGACCGCCTGCGCCCCCAGCTCGAGAACCGGGACGATATCGGAGCGCAGCGAGTTCCCGACCATGACGAACTCCTCCGTCTTGATGCCTCGCCGCGCGAGGACAGCGCGATATGCGGCGACGTTCTTCTCACTCAGGATGTCGACGCCCAAGAAGAGGTCGGCCAGTCCCGACCGCGCGAGCTTGCTCTCCTGGTCGAAGAGGTCTCCCTTGGTGATCAGGAGCAGGTCGTAGCGCGCGTGCAGCTCGCGCAGCGCGTCCTCGACCCCGTCGAGGAGCTCGGTCGGCTCCATGAGCATCCGCTTGCCCCAACCAAGGATCACCTCGAGGTCGGCGGCGGGAATCCGTCCTTCGGTGACCTGGATCGCGGTCTCGATCATCGACAGCGTGAACGCCTTGATGCCGTAGCCGTACAGGCCAAGGTTCTTCATCTCTACGTCGGCGAGGTGCGCGTCGACGTCGGCGTCGGGGACGTGCCTGAGCAGCAGCTCGCGCAGCTCGGTCTGGGTGAGGATGAAGCGGGTCTCGTTGTGCCACAGTGTGTCGTCGCCGTCGAACCCCACGACCGTGATCGGCATGTGGGGGATTATCCGGGCCAGAAGACCCCCGGCGTCTCGATGAGCGCCCAGTGCAACCCGCCGTCAGTGGTCCGCTGAATGCTCCCTCGCACCGTGGCGTAGCCGATGAGTTGGTCTCCGAACACGATATCGGGGGCTATCGGCGCTGCCTGCGCGTAATCGGTTAGATACGAATGCCAGGTCTTACCTGAGTCCGTTGTCTCGGATGATTGATCCGGTTCGATCAACTGCAGCCAGCGCGAGGCAGTGCCCAAAGCGATGTTGTTCGCCGCGTTTGGAGCCTTCGCCACGCTATACCAAGTGGCTCCGCCATCGGTGGACTTGAATACGTACATCTCCGGCTGCTGCGTCCCTCCATTCATGCCCGACGCCGACACAAGCAACGTCGTGCCAAAGGCACGCACCAACCCGGCTCGGAGACTGAAGCCTCCATCTTGAGTAACAAAACCCGGCGGATCCGGCAAGGTGCTTCCCTTCCAGGTTCGACCTCCGTCGGAAGTGCGGTAAATGATCGGTCGATGGTTGTCGTCCCAAGCATCAAGAAAGCCGTGATTTGGATCGATAAAGGACAAGCCCTCTTTGCATTGAGAGTCGGAGATGCCACTGGATCCCGTCGGCGGCGAAGTCACGAGGGCGACCTGCTGCCATGCCGCGCCGCCATCGGTTGTGTGCCAGATCGCGGCTCCATCTGCGTTGCATTGGGTTTCCGGTGACCCGCTCTCCGAATACCAGCCTTGTTGTGCATCGACAAACGAGATCTCTGGCCAAACTGCGGGTTGGCTCACGGGCAACGAACGCTGATCCCAGTTGTTGCCCCCGTCAGTAGAACGAAAGAGAAGGCTGTCGGCAATGAAGGCCCAGACAACGTTGCCAGAAGGCGCGCTGAGCTGGGCGGTACTTGGCAGGTAAATCGCGGGTCCTTTGCCGGTCGGCGTTGGCGACGTAAGTCTCGCTCCGCTGGCCGGCCCGCCCTGCAACACGCGACCCGCGCCGCGCGCCATGAGCAGGATCCCGATCGACGCGACTGAGAGGACGATCACCACGGCGACCGCTATGGCCGGCATCGCAGTGGCTGAGGGCCGTCCTCCTTGCAGGGCGCCGGTCAAGTGCGCCCGAAACTCCGGCGAAACGTCTCCGCTGCGCGCCGCTAGCGCTCGGCGAAGCTCGCGCTCGTCGGGTGTCATCCGTCGACCTCCATCGCCATCGCAGGACGCAGCGCCGCAAGCGCGCGGTGCACGCGCTGTCGGGCGGCGCCGGCCGAGCAGCCGAGCACGCGAGCGACTTCCTCGATCGGGAGGTCCAGGTGGTAGTAAAGCGTCAAAGCGAGCAGGTGCTGCTGCGGCAGCTGGTCGAGGGCGGCATCGAGGTCGAGTCGCTCCGCCCAGCCGCGGTCAGAGGCGACTGCGACTCCCAGCCGGCCCAACTCCGCAAATCGCATGACGCCCCACCACCGCCCCCGACGCGCCGTCCGGCACTCATTGGCGACGATCGCCAGGAACCAAGACCGCCATTCAGCTCCGGGTCGGAATCGCCCAAGCTTCCGCCACGCCTTGAGCGCCCCATCCTGGACAGCATCCTCCGCCGCGGTTCGATCTTTCAGCATGGTCATCGCGAGCCTGAAGGCCGGATCCAGCACGGGCGCGAGCATCTCGTCGAAAGCGCGGCCATCACCGGCCGTCGCCCGTTCGATGCGATCCGCGTGGTCCTCGCCCACCGTCCGTAACGGTTCTACGCATAAAGCGGCCGATCTGTTACGAGCGGAACAAAAGTCCCTGGCTTTTGGGTAGGAACAGGTAGACATGAACAAGCTCGACGGAATCCACCACATCAGCGCCATCACGGCCGACGCGACCCACAACCTCCTCTTCTACGAAGGGGTGATGGGCCTGCGGCTCGTCAAGAAGACGGTCAACCAGGACAACCCCGCCGTCTACCACCTTTTCTATGCGGACGAGGACGGCAGCCCGGGCGCCGACCTGACCTTCTTCGAGTATCCGGGCCTGGTCCGGGGGAGAGCCGGCGCGGGGATGATCCACCGGATCGCCATGCGGGTCGGCTCGCACGATTCGCTGGAGTTCTGGGCGCGCAGGCTTGCCGCGGCCGGCATCGAATCAACACTCGAGGACGATCGGCTCCGCTTTGAAGACCCCGAGGGCCTGGGCCTGGAGCTCACCGCGGAGCCCACACCCGACCACCCGCTGGTGGCGGACCACCCTGAGATTCCCAAACAGTTCGCCCTCCAGGGGTTTGCCGGCGTGCGTGCATACTCGCGCCGGCCCGAAGCCAGCCGGGACTTCCTCTCCGAAACCCTCGGCTTCAGCATCTCGGAGGCGAGCTCATACGAGTCGCGTGGTGATGTGCGCGGCTCCTACTACGCCTATGACGATGCGCCCGAGGAACGCGGCCTTGGCGGCTCGGGCACCGTCCACCACATTGCATGGTCTTCGACCATGACCGACCACGAAAGCTGGCGCGGACGCGTGATCGCCGCTGGCGGGAACCCCACCCCTGTGATCGATCGCTTTTACTTCCGTTCGATCTATTTCAGGGAGCCGAGCGGCGTCCTGTTCGAGATCGCCACGAAGGGCCCGGGGTTCACATCGGACGAGCCGAAGGAGCACCTCGGCGAACGGTTGTCGCTGCCACCGGCCTTCGAGCACCTTCGCTCCCAAGTGGAGGCGAACCTCACACCGCTGCCGAACCTGAGACTTCAGGCCGCCAGCCGGAAGACCTCGTAGCCAGGAGCTAGCCCAGATTCGGCGAGACGCCCATCATTGACGCGATGGGCGTTCAACAGGTCAGGCTTGAGTCGGTCAGGCGCAAGACCGGTGGGCGCATCCATCTCACCCCTAGGGTTCCACGCAGCGGTGCGGTCACGACTCTTTGCGGCCAGGCGTTGGCCGCAGGCACCTTCTCGGCTGTCGAGGCGGAGGCCGACTGCTCGAATTGCATAAGGCGCTCACAGGATCAGGGCAGGATCTCGGGCGCTTTCTTCGCTCAGGACGAAGGCTCTGAGCTGCTCAGGCTCTCGCTGGAGCAGGCGAAGTTCCGCAAGCCCCAACGTGCGGAAGCGCCACGACCTGAGGTCTCGGATAAGCCGGTCGTATGGCCCACTGCCAAGCCACCGCCCGAAGCGATTCCCGATCGGCTTGGAGAGCTCGTGACCAGAGGCTTCAGACCAGCCGGTGAAGGCGTCTGGCGCAGTCCCGGAGGTGTCGTGGTGCGGATGCGCAAGCACGGCAAGGATTGGCGCTTTGAAGAGCTCGTCTTCGAAGGCTCGATCATCGCGACCCGCGTCGACGAAGGCATTCGCTTGAAGGCGGGCGATGTGGAGGTCAACCCCACAGACGACGGATTCGAGGTCCAGCTCAAAAAGGCCTAGGCGTACCAATCAGGGAATAGCGTCCGCGCTGGTCGGCTTCTGTTGGATGTGGTTCAGTCTCAAGCGCGATCGATCCACGAGATCGAGCTGCCGCAACTCGACGGCAAACCAGCCCAGCTGTCCGAATACGCGGGCAAGGTCGTGCTTGCAGTCAATGTCGCATCCCGCTGCGGGTTCACTCCGCAATACGCGGGTCTCCAGGCGCTGAACGAGCGGTACTCGGAACGCGGCTTCATCGTGCTCGGCTTTCCATGCAATCAGTTTTTCAACCAGGAGCCTGGCACGGCGGAGAAGATCCAGGAGTTCTGCAGCGTGAACTACGGCGTCACGTTCCCTCTGTTTGCCAAGCTCGACGTCAAGGGCAGCCAGCAGCACCCGCTCTATGGAATCCTCAGCGAGGCTCCGGATGACTCGGGGAAGGCCGGCAACGTGAAATGGAACTTCGAGAAGTTTCTGGTCGGGCGCGACGGTCGCGTCGCTCGGCGCTTCCGGTCGAAGGTCGTCCCAGAGGACCCGAAGCTCGTCGAAGCCATCGAGTCGCTCCTCTAGCCGCTCTCGGCCTATAGTCCGGTTCGGAATGACATCCGTTTTCAATCCCACGAAAATTCACACGAACTCGGAGGCTTCGCCGTGAGCTCGCGCGGACCCGTTTTGTTTGTGCACGGCCTTTGGCACGGGGCGTGGTGCTGGGAAGAACACTTCGTGCCCTGGTTCCGCGAGCGCGGATATGAAGCCCAAGCGATCACTCTCCGACGGCACAATCAACGCCACGCTCCGGGGCTGCGCACGACCCGGATCAAGGAGTACGTCGAGGACGTCGCCAATGCTGCGGCGAAGATGTCGTCGCCACCCGTGGTGGTCGGTCACTCGATGGGTGGCTTCGTCACCCAGAAGTACCTCGGTACCCACCAGGCTCCCGCCGGCGTTCTGATCGCCTCCATCCCCCCCTCCGGGATCCTTGGAGCGACGCTGCGAACTGGGGCGCGCCACCCTCTGCGCCTCCTGGCCGCCAATCTCACGTGGAGCCTGTACGGGCTCGTCAAGACCCCGGAGCGAGCGCGCGAGATGTTCTTCGGCAGCGAGCTCAGCGGCGACGAGGTCGCCAGGTACCAATCGAAGATGACCGACGATGCGTACCTCGCCTATCTCGACCTGCTGTTCTTTGAGCGCCCGGATATCGAAGGCGTGCGGCGTACGCCCCTGCTCGTGATCGGTGCCGACGCAGACTCGACGATCAGTCCGGCCGAGGTCGCCACGACGGCGAAGACCTACGGCGCGCAGCTCGCCACCTTCCCGGGCGCGCACGACCTCATGCTCGAGCCGGGCTGGGAGAAGGTGGCCGAGCGCATCGATTCCTTCATCCGATCGAAGGTGGGCGCAGCGGTCTAGCACCTTAAGGTTGCGGCCATGGCCAGGCCGCGCTTCAGGGTGGTCGCCGAATCCTTCTCCTGGCCCTTTCGGGGGGACTGGAAATCGAGGTGGTTGCCCGGCCTCTTGACCGTGCTTCTGGTGCCGATCGCTTTCATCCCGCTCCTCGGCTACGCGATCGCGGCCACCCGCGCGGCGGAGATCGATGACGCGCCAGGGCCTCCAAAATGGGCCGTCTCGAGCGGGCTCGTGTCCGACGGCTTCTGGACGTCGACGGCCCTGGTGGTGTTGACCGCGCCGTTCTTGCTGTTGCTCAACCCGTTTGCGGGGCTGCTCTTCGACGCACATCTGTGGCATCTGGCCGACGTGCCGCTTTCGCACTTCTACGCCCACGTCGGGGCCGCGTTCATCCTCGCGTTGCCCTGGGGACTTCTGCTGCTGATTCACATGCCTCACGCAACGGCTGAATTCGCGCACTCGCACAAGGCCAGGGACCTCTTCGATCTTCCTGCAGCGATCAGGGGCGTGAGACGCGACTTCGCCACCTGGAATGTTGCAGCCGCCGCCATCGTCACCGGGTGGGCCATCGGGTTGGCGTGCGTCGGCCTCCTCTGCGTCGGCCTCGTGCCGGGCGTCTTCTACGCCATTCTTGTGAGTGCACATGCCAGCGCCGCTCTCCACGACAGGGGTGCAAACTCACCCGCTCGGTGACGCCGCGCTCCTCGCGGAGCTGGGAACGCGCCTTGATACCGCCCTCAACACGCGAGCCATCGCCCTCGCCTCTGCGCTGAAGAAGCGGCGCGACGTGCGGCAGGCAGTCGCCGGCTACGCGAGCGTGACAGTCCATTTCGATCCAGACCGGACAACGCATGACGCTCTTGCCGCCGCGATCAAGAGGCTCGCCTCGAAGCGTCCCCCGATGGCCGAACCAGGCCGCCTTCACCGGATACCTGTCACCTACGACGGGCCTGACCTCGAAGCCGTCGCAGAGCAGCTGGGTCTGGCGGCGGCCACCGTCGCCGAGAACCACGCGCGGCCGATCTACCGCGTCTTTCTGATCGGGTTCGTGCCCGGATGGGGTTACCTCGGGCCGCTTCCGGAGGAGCTCGAGCTGCCTCGGCGCCATGTGCCGCGGACAAAAGTGCCCGCCGGCTCCGTGGCCATTGCCGGGCGCCAGACCGGAATCTATCCGCTGGCGACGCCAGGTGGCTGGCATCTCATCGGGCGGACGTCGGTCAAGCTCTTCCTCCCAGACTCCGATCCGCCGTGCCTCTTCCGGGCCGGCGACCGGGTCAAGTTCTTTGCCGCACGCGCGTGAGTCACGTACTTCGCGTCGAGAAACCGGGTCTCTTCTCGACCGTGCAGGACCTCGGACGTCCCAACGCGATCGCGGCCGGTGTTCCCCCGGGCGGCGCCATGGATCGATTCGCGCACAGAGCAGCAAACCTGCTGGCCGGGAATAACGAGATCGCAGCCACGCTCGAATGCACGCTCAGCGGGCCTGAGCTGGTCGCCCTGCGGTCATGCCTGGTTGCGATTGCCGGCGCCGATTTCGATCCTCATGTCAACGGCCGACCAGTGCCGGCATGGACCGGCATCTTCCTCAGCCAGGGTGACGAGCTCACCTTCGCAGGCAGGCGTTCGGGAGCTCGCGCCTACATCGCGGTAGCGGGTGGGGTTGCGGGAGATCGATGGCTTGGCTCGCTTTCGACCAACATGCTCGCCGCGCGAGGCGGCATGCATGGGCGTCTGCTGAAGGCGGGAGACGTGATCGCCGTCGAGGGCCAGGCGTCGGCGCCGGCGATCTCAGGCCGCCAACTGGGACACCACCTCCGACCTGACTACGCCGCCCACTCGCTGGCTGCGATCGTGGGTCCGCACATCAACCGGCTGGGCCCCGAGGGCCGCAAAGCATTGTTCGGCGCGGGGTTCACGGTCAGCCGTGACGCCGACCGCATGGGTTACCGGCTTGAAGGTCCCCTGCTCGATGCCGCAGGAGACGAGCTGCTCTCGTTCGGGCTTGCGGCGGGCGCTGTCCAGGTACCGTCGAGCGGGCAGCCGATCCTTCTCATGGCCGATCACCAGACCGCCGGAGGTTATCCCGTCGTCGCCACCGTGGCCAGCGCCGCGATGCCGGTCGCCGCTCAGTTGCTGCCGGGCGACGAGGTGAGCTTCGCGGAGGTCAGCCTTGAAGCCGCCCGCCGCATGCGCGCCGCTCAGCGAGCGGCGCTCGACTCGTTGATCAGCTGATTTATCCAGCCGATGTGCTCCGCGTAGTGCTCGTATGTGTTGCCCGCGACCCACAGAATCATCGGCCGCTTTTCATCTGGATCGCTCGGCTGGTAGTGGCTGTACGGCTTTTGCAGGTCATCTTCGCTGAGGTTCCCCAGGGCTGCCATCAGCTGCGCGTGGGTTTCCCAGAAGTACTTGAGGGCTTCTTGAGGAGTTTCGTCCTGGTGCAGCTTCAATATCGCGCCGTTGATCGCGTCCACTTCTTCCGACGGTTCGTATATACCCATCGCCGAGAGCCGGTCCCGGCCCTCAATCAGCGCCAGCAGCGAATGCTCCCAGGCCGCAACATGCGCGAGGTGGTCCTTGACCGCCCATCCGTCCGGCCCAGTGCGCGCCAGGCCGTCCGGCCCGAGCTTCGCCACCAGCTCCGAGAGCTCATTCCATGACGTGTCGACCCGCTCGAGCAGCGCGTCGTCGCGGGTCATGAGCCCGACCCCGACGTTCCCGCCGCCTTGCGCGCCTCTTCGAGCACGAGGTCGTAGTCGGGCTGCGGCTTCTCACGCGAGGTGGTCCAGGTCCACCGGATGATCCCGGCGCCGTCCATCACGAATGCAGTCCGGCGCGGTATTCCGGAGTACCCCTCAACGTCATCGCGACGCACGCCATAGTCGGTGACCATCTTGCGTTCGAAATCCGCGATCAGCTCGTACGGCAGGCCGCCAAGCTCCTTGGCGAATGCCTGGTGCGAGAACACGGAGTCCACGCTGATGGCGTAAATGCCGATGCCGTCCGCTACGGCCGCCTCGTGCCTTGACCGAAACTCGGTCAACTCCATCCTTCAACCACCCGTGAAATCCAACACGTAGAAGAGAAAGACGAGCGCCTTGTGCTTCTGCAGAGCCTCCGCAAGTGTGAGCTCGGAACCTCCCGTCGTCGGGAGCTTGAACTCAGGCGCCTTGTCCCCAACCTGCAGCACGGGAAAAGTCTAGTTAGCTCCGGTTTCCAGCACGTACCAACCCGATCGCGTGGCCCCGATCACCTCGTAGCCGGCGGCCATCGCATCGGACAGCGTCTTGCGCAGCGCCAGGCGCCAGGAGCGCGCGAGAGTGGGGTTGGAGCGTCTTATCGCGACGATGTCTTCCGGCACCTGGCATAGAAGGACGCGCGACGATGACCTGGTCTGCACCGGGTCGCCCGCATCACCGACCGAGAGCACCGGGGCAGCCCCATCGCGCAGAAGCATGTCCAGGTGTGGCTCGGGAGCGCGTCCGGCGGCTGCGGCCTCGGCGGATGGAGAGTCGAGCCGCCAGCTTATGAGCAGGCGATCCGACTCTTCGCCGGCGTTGATCCCGTCCGTCATCTCGCCGTAGACATTGATGAGGTACTCCTGCGCCTGCGCGCCCAGCTTGATCAGGTTGAAGTAAGCGTTGCGCCGCACGAGCGGATCGGTCGTCCACTCAATGACCTTGATGCCGCGCGCGAGGCACCAGCGACGCTGGTGCTGCTTTAGCTCAAACCCAACTCCATGCGCATCGTTGCCGCCGACCACTCCCAGGATGTGCGAGTGCAGATGCAGCTCGTGCGGAGGTACGCCGCCGAACCAACCGACCAGGCCCCCGACCAACCTCTTGTCAACGTGAGCGCCGGACACGTAGTTTCCGGAATGCACGAACGCCTTCAGGATGTCCGAGCTGATGGGAGGTTCGCCGGGGCGCCCCCAGACCACGGCGAGGAGCTCCGCCAGCTCACGCAGGTCTTCGAGCTCTGTCAGCTCTGCGATAGAGACGGTCGCGGAGCTCAACTCGATCGGGCCAATGGACCCGTGGTGATCGCGGCCGCACGCCACGCCTCTCGCACGCGGGTCGCCACCTGCCCCGCGCCTTCCGTATCCCCGTGAATGCAGATCGTGTCGTAGCGCCCGCTCTCGGCCATGTGGACCGCCTGCTGGACCGCCAGCTTCTGATCGAGGACGGCACCCGGCTGGTCGCGCGGCGCGAGGCTGCCATCGGGCAGCACCAAGCGGTCGGCGAACCCTTCGCGATAGCCCGGGATTCCTGCACGCCCCGCGGCGGCAATGATCTCGAGACCGGGCTGGCCTACCAACCCGACGCCGTGTTGCTTCGCCACTCTGGCCAGTGCATCGGCGGCGGCGCGATCGTTCTGGCAGCGGCGGTACAGCGCCCCGTGCGGCTTGACGAAGGCGATGGGACCGATCGCTGCCAGGCCCGCGACCTGAAACGCGACGAGAGCTTCGATCTCCTCAACGGACAAGGGCAGATCGACGCGGCCGAAGTTGGCACGGTCGTCATACCCGGGGTGCGCGCCCACCTCGACGCCCAGGCCGCGGCACAGCGACACGGTCGCAACGCTGATCGAGACCGAGCCGGCGTGAACGCCGCAGCCGACGCACGCGCTGTCGATCTGCGCAAGGATCGCCTCGTCCTCACTCGCGCCTTCTCCGAGGTCCGCATTCAGGTTCACTCGTGATGTGACGTGTTGCCGTGCAGCAGCTGGATCGCATGGCCCAGGATGGGCATCACCGCCTCCAGCGATTCGGTGGCGCCCTTGACGCTTCCAGGCACGTTGATGATCAGGGTTTGTCCGCGTACTCCGGCCATCGCGCGAGACAGCGCCGCCATCGGCGTACTCGCGACCCCGGCGCGCCTCATCGCTTCTCCGATGCCGGGCACCTCGAAGTCGATGACTTCGGATGTGGCTTGCGGCGTCACGTCGCGAGGACCGAGGCCCGTGCCGCCCGTGGTGACCACAACATCAGCTCCCTTGGCGGCGGCAGCGACGACTGCGGCGGTGATCCGCTGCTTGCTGTCGGGGACGACCTCCGGTCCGGAGACCTCGAAATGAGCCTGCTTCAAGAGCCGCACGAGGGCCGGACCGCTTTCGTCCGGCATCTTGTCCGCCGAGACCCGGTCGCTGACAGTGACGACGTGCGCTTTGGACACTGGCCCGTTAAGGCGCCCTGCGCGCGCCCGGGGACCTTTTGGGGTTCGTTGCCCGCTTCCAGGTCCCTGACCGGCCGCCCGATTTCTCCAGCAGACGGACCGCCTCGAGATAGACGCCCTTTTCGATTCCCTTGGTCATGTCGATCAGGGTGAGCCCTGCCACCGAGACCGCGGTGAGCGCCTCCATCTCGACACCGGTCTGCCCCGTGACGCGCGCTCGAGCCAGCACGCGCACCCCGCCGGTGACGAACTCAAAGTCGACACTGACGCTGCTCAGCGGCAGCGGGTGGCACAGCGGGATCAGCTCCGGTGTCCGCTTGGCCGCCATGATGCCTGCCACGCGCGCGACCTGGATCGCGTCTCCCTTGGCCGTACCTTTCCTCACGGCGCGCAACGTGGCGGGGGACATCCGGACCACGCACTCGGCCAGCGCCTCGCGTTGGGTCGAAGCCTTGCTCGCGACGTCAACCATCCGCGCCGCGCCCCGCTCATCGAGGTGGGTCAGAGATTTCGGCTTTGGCACGCGTTCAGGATATGCGGATGCCCGGCACTCAAGGTGTCCTCTTCGACTATGGACGGACATTGGTCACGTTCGAATACCCGACCGAGGACCTGCTCGAGGTCATGCGTGATTTCCGGCCCCGCATCGAGGCGGCCCTTGGAGTGCCTGCGCCCGAGGCGGAGGCCATCCTGGAAAGCGTTCTCATGCCGCTCGAGAAGTACATCTCGAGCATGAGCGAGGACGAGGTGGAGTACATGGACGTCTACCGCGAGACCTGGGCGAGAGCCGGGATGAAGCTCCCTGACGGACTCCTGTACGACATCCTCGATGCCGAGCAGATGTGCTGGGACCGCGCCGTCCGCCTCGACCCCGATGCGCTGCGGTTGCTGTCCTGGCTTGGCGCCCAGGGGATCAAGCGCGCGGTCTGCTCCAACGCCCCGTTCCCGCCTGCGATGATGCGCCGCCAGGTGGAAACGAACGGCATCGGCGAGGTGCTCGATGCGGTGGTCTTTTCGAGTGAGGTCGGGCGACGCAAGCCCGCTCCCGAGCTGTACCGAGCGGCGCTTGACGCCATCGCGGTAGAAGCTCGGCACGCCCTATTCGTCGGCGACCGGATGCGTGAGGACTACGAGGGCCCACGCGCGCTTGGCATGCGAGCCGTGATCTGCACGGCCCATGCAGAGGAACCGCCGCCCGAAGGTGTCCCCACGATCGCATCGCTCAGCGAGGTCGCACAGCTGCTGTGAGCGCGCCGAAGAAGCGACCAGGTCCACTGTGGCTGATGTTCTACGGCCGTCAGCGGCGTGGCTTTCCATGGCTCCTGGCCTGGGTGGCCGTCGGAGTCTTGCTGGGGGCGCTCACCTTCCGCCTGGTCGGCGGTCCTGACGTGTCGCGCACGGTGTTCCCGATCGTCACCGGTGCGCTCATCGTGGCGGCGCTGGTCGTGGCGATCGCCGCCTGGCTTCGACCTCGGCGCCGCTGACTGCCGGGTTAGGACCGGCGCAAACCCTTTCGAACTTTTGCCGCTACTCGTCCCAGCGAAAGACACGGCCTGCCGCGGCCAGCGCGATCGCGGCCCACGCGCCCAGGCCCGCAAGGTCCCAGGCGTAGCTCGTGACGTCGGCGCCGCTGACGATCTGTCGCATGGCATGCGTCGCCAGCGTTACGGGCAGCGCGCCCAGCGCCGCTCCCGCCAAACCGCCTGCGCCGATGTTGGGTATGAGGGCGATGAAGATCAGCGGAAAGGCCACCGAGGTTGCCACGACCGTGGCACGCTGTGGATCCCGCACCCAACCGCTGACGGCAAGACCGATGGCGAGAAAGACCAGGTAGCTGAGCATCGCCACGGCGACCATCGGCCCGAAGGGAATCGACTCCGCGAACAGAGCCATCGCGACCGCAAGCATCGCCAGCACCTGGACAGTGGCAAGCAGGACGTTCGACGTCGCGTGCGCCAGCACCATGTCCGCCGGACTGATGCCGGTGGCCTGGATGCGGCGAAGCGTTCCACTCGACCGGTAGCCGGCAAAAATGCCGGCCGCAAAGATCAGGCCGGCGTTGATCACGTTGAACACCAAGAGGCTTGGAAGGAAAAGCACCAGGAGTCCCGAAGCTCCGTTCACCGGACGGCGATCGACCGTGAACACCGGCGGAGCTGCCTGAGCCTGACGATCGGCCTTGTCGACCGCGGCCGCGACCAGGTCGGCGCCCGATTCGGCTGACGTGCCCGAGTGATAGCTCACTGCCACCTGCGCCGGGACCAGGTGCCCGCCTGCATCCACCGCACCCAGGCCGGGCGGGATCACCACCTCGATGTCCGCGGCCCCGGATGCAAGTCGCCGGGCGGCGGTCGCCAGATCGGTGACGTTGACGGTCAGCGTCGGGTATTGCCCCAGGTCCGCGACGACTTGGGCTGAGGCAGGGTTGGCGGCCTGGTCCACGACCGCGACGTTGACGTGCTGCACGCCCAGGTTCTGCAGCAGGCGGATTCCGCCGAGAAACAGGATCAGGACGATCGCCAGGCCTGAGGAGGGCAGCGGATTGCGAAGGTATGTGATGAGATTGGCCCTGAAGAGACCCCGCCACGGCCGCCAGCGAGGTCTCAATCCGCTGCGTCCCGGATCTCACGGCCGGTCAGGTCGAGGAAGACGTCTTCCAGCGTCGCCGGAACGACCTCGACGTCGCGGTGGAAGCCACGATCCAGCAGCGCCTGCACGAGGGCGCGCGGCGTGTCCAGGACCAGTAGACGGCCTTCGTCCATGATCCCGACGCGGTCGCACAGGGCTTCTGCCTCTTCGATGTAATGGGTCGTGAGCACGACAGTCAGCGAGCGCTCACGCAAGGTGTCTACAAGGCCCCACAGACGCCGGCGGGCTTGCGGATCGAGCCCGCTCGTGGGCTCGTCGAGGAAGACGGCCACCGGGTCGTTCACCAGGGCGAGCGCGATCGAGAAGCGCTTGCGCTGCCCGCCGGAGAGCGCCTTTGCTCGCGATCGCGCTTTGCCTTCGAGGCCGACCAGCTCGAGCAGCGCACGGGGATGCGACTCTTTTTCATACAGCTCGGCGAAGAGGCCAAGAAGCTCGATCAGGTTGAGGGATTCGAAGAAGTTCGCGTCCTGCAGCTGGATGCCAACCCTGCGGCGCACCGCATACGGATCCTTCGCGACATCGATTCCATCGACCACGACCTTGCCGCGCTGCACCACGCGGAGACCTTCGATCGTTTCCAGTGTCGTGGTCTTGCCGGCACCGTTGGGTCCGAGGAGGCCGAAGACTTCGCCGCGCTTAACGTCGAAGGTGACTCCTCGCAAGGCGTGGACCTGCCCATAGCTCCGATGGAGGTCGTGCACCGAGATGATCGGATCCATCACCGTGAGCGCCAAGTCGCGGTTCTCGCCGCCTCTCGCATCTGACTATCGAGGGCTGGTCGCGGACGTACCGTCCGGGCGACGTGCACGGACGCGCGCCGACGCGGCACGGGCGGCCACGAGCACCGCCGCGGCACCGGCGCCTACGCCGTTGTCGATGTTCACGACGACCAGTCCGGTCGAGCACGACTGGAGCATCGTCGTGAGCGCGGCCTCACCCGCGCCCCCGCGGCCGTAGCCGGTCGAGACAGGCAGGCCGATGACCGGCGCGTCGATCAGGCCTGCGACCAGGCCCGGCAGCACCCCATCCATGCCGGCGGCGACGATGAGAACATCGGCGCCCCATTCGAGTGTTGAAGCGAGCGGGCCCACGAATCGATGCAAGCCTGCGACACCCAGGTCGGCATCGAGCCTGACCTCCAGGCCGCATGCTTCCACGACCATCTGCGCTTCCTCGGCCGCCGGGAGGTCGGAGGTCCCCGCGGTGAGAATGCCGACCTTGCCGTCGATCGCCTCCGGCACGAATCCCTGACGAAGCACGCGTGCTGAAGCTGCATAGCCGATCACCTGCATCCCGGCGGAGGAGGCCATGTCGTGGAGCGCGATCTGTTGCGAGGCGCTCATTCGGCTGATCAGGCCCTGTCCCTGGCGCTCGGCCATGGCGACGGCCAGGCGCGTGGCGTCGGCCGGAGTCTTGCCCGTTGCAAGTACGACCTCAGGGATTCCGCGTCGCAGGAAGCGGCCAAGGTCGAGCTTGGCCCTCCCGCCGAGTTCATCGAGCTGAAGCCGGCGCAGCTCGGTGATCGCCTCCTCCTCGGTGAGCTCCCCCGCGAGCAGCCGGCGCAACACGTTCCTCACAGGGCGGCGAGGACCTCGCGCATATGCTGCCAGTGGGTTCCGGCCCAGTAGATGCGCCCGCATTCCGCGCACTCTGAATAGCGGGACTGCGTGCGGCGCACGTATGGCGGCACGCGTTCAGCCACAGTCGCCGGGGCGCGTGACTGCAACTGGGTGTTGCACTCGATGCAGCGGGTGAGGGCCTCCTTGGGCTCCAGTTCCAGCTCCGCCAAGACCTGGCGAAGCTGCTTGGTCACTTCGTCGTCTCGGATGAGAATGGCGTGCACGACGCCGGTCTGGATGACGCGGCGCTTGGTCAGGTCGCGATCGCGGGTGAGCAGCACCCGGCTCTCCGCGGCCGCTTCGCGGACGAGCTCCGCGTCGCCGATGCGGGAGTGATAGGACGCGTCGTATCCAAGCGCACGCAGCCAGCGCGCGAGCCGCCCAACGTTGCAGTCGGCGAGGAACCTGGGCTTCACCTATGCAATCTTAGAATCGGGTGCGTGGGTACTCACGAAGACCTGATGACCCGGCTGCGTGGCGAGGCGAGCGACTGCTACTCGTGGTCGAACGGGCCCGGCGATCGCTACCCGGCACACAGCCATGCGTACGAGAAAGTCCTGTACTGCGTGGATGGGTCGATCACGTTCGGGCTGGAGGCCGACGGTCGGCGGATCGAGCTGAAGGCAACAGACCGGATGGTGCTGCCCGCGGGCACGATTCATTCGGCGGTGGTTGGACCGGATGGTTGCGCGTGCATCGAGGGCAGACGCTGATTCTCGCGGCGTAATATGTCCACGCGATGGGCATCATCGAGTTCATCCGCGACCGAGCCCGGTTTTACAACTGCCCGGTCTGCGGACGCAGCCTCAAAGGCTGCGACGTCCAGGTCCTCAGCCACGAAGAGGAGCGTTTCCACCTGCAGGTCACGTGCGCGCAGTGCCAGGTCACGTTCATCGTCGTACTGGCCATCGCGGGTGGCGCAGTCGACGAAGTCGACAAAGCCATTCCCGAGACGGAGTTGGAGCCGATCGTGGCGGCGGAGCCGATCACCGTCGACGAGATCATCGACCTTCACCTTTATCTCAAGAACTTCCAAGGCACTCTGACAGAGCTCATCCACCAGCCGGACCACAGCCGCGGCTGATCGTTCGGAGCGCCGGGCGGTAAGCCGCATCTATCTCGACGACGCCGGATCTGCGCCTGTGCTACCACAGGTTCGCGAAGCCCTTCGCGATGTCCCTGACGGCAATCCATCGAGCCCGCACGTCGAGGGACGCACCGCTAGAGCCGTGCTCGACCGCGCGCGTGATATGGCTGCCCAAGCCCTGGGCGCCGACCGCACAGAGATTTCGTTCACCGGCTCTGGCACGGAGGCGGTCAACCTTGCGCTCTTCGGCGCGGCGCGCCGCCTTTCGAAACGCGGGCTTGTGGTGACTTGGGCCGCCGAGCATCAGTCAGTGCTGGGCGCGGTGAGACGCCTCCAGTCGGAAGGCCACGCGCTCGAAATGGCAAAGGTCGACGGTCATGGTCAAGCGGACGCAGATGACATCCCGGCTACCGCCGCGCTGGTTTCGATCGGGCTCGCCAACAACGAGCTTGGCACCATCCAGCCCGTGGCCGCGATCATCGCAAGGGCGCACGAGGTCGGCGCCCTCGTGCACGTCGATGCGTGTGCTGGTCCGCGATGGATCCCGATCCCCGACGGTGCGGACCTCGTTTCCCTCAGCGGCCACAAGCTCGGCGGCGGGCGGGGCGGCATCCTGTACGTCCGGGACGGAGTGCGGATCGATCCCCTTCTCTACGGAGGTCCCCAGGAGTGGGGTCGCCGTGGTGGCCGGGAGGATGTCGAGGCCGCCACCGCGGTCGCGGTTGCGCTGTCCACGTGCATTCGGGACCGAGCGTCCCGTGCCGGCGTGGCCGCGAGACAGGCAGCCACGTTGCGCGCGCTCATGGTCGAGATGGGCGGAGTGCTCACCGGCGCGGACTCTCGCCTGCCCAATTTCGCGACCTGTGCGTTCGCGCACCGCCGGGGAGAGGACCTGCTGCTCGCGCTCGACCTGGCCGGAGTTGCAGCTTCAAGCGGATCTGCGTGTGCGTCCGGCTCGCTTGATCCGTCGCACGTCCTCCTCGCCGTGGGCCTCAGCCTGGAGCAGGCGCTGGGCAGCCTGCGGCTGACGACCGGCTACGCCACGACAGACGACGAGATCTCTCGCGCGGGCGCGATCATCCGCTCGGCGCTTGCACGCGCGCCTGCCCGTGCCTAGCCAACCGGCCGGTACGCCCGGCCGGACATCTCTTGAACAGGAGCTTGCCGGCCGGGTGGCGCGAGGAGAAGAGGTCGTCCTCGCGACGGTGATCAAGGTCGATGGCGAGCCACCGTCTCATCCAGGAGCAAAGATCCTGCTCTCGCGCACGGCCGCGCTTGCAGGCACGCTCGGCTGCAGCGAGTTCGACGCCGCCGCGCTGGCCGACGCCGGTCCGATCGCAGACGCGAGCACTCCGACGCTGCGAACTTACCGTCATGACCTCGGCTCGATCGAGGTCTACCTGGAGCCATATGCTGCGGCGCCCACGCTGGTCGTCTTCGCCGCGACTCCCGTCGCCGCGGCCCTCCTGCGATGGGCACCCGAGCTCGGATTTCGAATCCTCTTCGTGGAGACGCGGCTCGAGCGGCTGGCAGGCGCGCGCTGGCCGGACGCATTCACCTCGCTTGGCGATCTGCCTGGCGAGCTCGGCCCGGAGGTCTATGCGGTTCATACGGACCACGACGCCGAGGATCTCGTGCCGGCCCTCGAGAGCATTCTGGCCAAGGAGCCGCGGTTCATCGGCCTTGTCGGCAGCCGGCGTCATACGGGCCACCACCTCGAGGCGCTGCGTGCCAAGGGCGTGAGCGAAGAGGTGATCGAGCGCATACAGAGCCCCGTCGGCCTCGACCTGGGAGCGGTCACGCCCAGCGAGATCGCCCTGTCAATCCTTGCGGGAGTCGTCGCGGTCAGGCGGCGGGGTCGCGGCGGCTGGAAGCAAGAGTCAACGACGGCAGGGGCCTGAAGGCCGCTCGGGTCACCGCCCGGTGGTTAATCAAGATGGCGTCCCGCAACCGAACCTCATAATCTGGGGCCGTGTCGATCGCTCCCGGAACCAAGCTGGGGCAGTACGAGGTCCAGGACTTCATAGGCCAGGGGGCCATGGGTCTCGTCTATCGCGCCTACCATGCGCAGCTCGAGCGTACAGGCGCAGTCAAGGTTCTCCAGGGAATCGCCCCCAACGCTGACGCGACGGCTCGGTTCCGGCACGAGGCCCAGGCGATCGCCCAGATGCGCCACCCCAACATCCTGAACGTCTACGACTTCGGCGAGCACCAGGGAACGCCCTACATGATCGTCGAGTATGTCCCGGGCGGGAGTCTGGCCGATCGGCTGAGTCAAGGGCTCCTCGACCAGGCAGTGGCGATCAAATACCTCCGTGGCATTGCCGCCGGTCTCGACCACGCGCACCAATTGGGCATTGTCCACAGGGACGTCAAGCCGGCCAACGTTCTGCTCGAGAAAGACGACACGCCCGTGCTCGCCGACTTCGGCCTGGCCAAGCTGCTGCAAGGGTCATCGCTGAAGTCGATGACCGGGGTGACAACGGGAACCCCGGCCTACATCTCTCCCGAGCAGGTGACAGGCAGCCAGGTCGGCCCAGCGGCGGATCGCTATTCGTTGGCGACGATCGCTTACGAGATGTTGACCGGCGTGATCCCGTTCGAGGGCGAAGGCTTGATGGAGATCCTCTACTCGCAGGTGCACCGCGAGCCGACGCCGCCCAGCGCACGAAATAGAACGCTGACCCCCAGGGTCGATGCGGTGATCATGCGCGGCCTGGCCAAGAATCCGGCGGATCGATGGGACAGCTGCACTGCGTTCGTTGACGCTCTCGCTGTGGCCCTGGCCAGACGGAGCGCGCCACCTCTGGCGAAGACGGTCATCATGACGCCCGGCATTGCCTCGACGATGCCGCTCGGCGCGCCGGCGGAGGCAACGGAGATCGCACCCGAATACGGCGACGAAGACGCGACCGCCACAGACGTCGCCTACCCGTCGCCTCCGCCGCCTGCGGCGAAGCCGAAATCACGCAGGGGCCTTGTCGCCGCTCTAGTCGCCGTAGCCATCATTCTCATTGTGGTCGCGGGAACTGTCGGATACATCGCGACGCATTCCACTCTGGCAATTTCCCTGTCGCCGTCCACTGTGACAGCGGGCGACACGGTGCTGGTGACCGCCACTCACGTGCCCGCCAACCAGAGCGGAGAGATCCGGCTGCACAGCGCCGTCTACATCTTTCCTTTCCGCGCCGACTCGAGCGGCAACGTCAATGCGCAGATCACGATTCCTCAGATCAGCGGCGTCGGCGATCACATCGTCGAGATCTGTTGGGCCTCTTCATGCCACGCGTCTGCGATTCTCCACGTCCTGGCGGCGACCGCGCTTGTCAGTCCCTCGCCGGCGGCGAGTCCTCTCCCGACCAGTTCGCCAAGCCCGAGTGCGCGAACGACCTCAGTCGTCACTCTGGTGTCGATTTCGGCCACCGGAAGCTTCATTGTCAGGCTCCAGAACTTCACCGTTGGCACCCCTGCAAGACTGGTCGTCTTTCAGGGCAGCGTGTCCCATTCCGCTGGAAACGTAAGCGTTATTTCGAGCGATTTTCGAGCCACAGTCCACACGCCTCCGGGAATACAGCCGGCTCTGAACGCCTACGTCGTGGCGTGCAACGACGTGAGCGGTCCGTGCTACACCTCTATACCGGTGCCCGTGGGAACGTAGTCAGAACACTTCGGCGGCGACAAGGTCCTCGAGAGTCTCCCGGCGCCGCATGACGCGAGCCTGACCATCTCGAACCATCAGCACCTCGGGTCGCGGCATGCCGTTGTAGTTGCTTGCCATCGCCAGGCAGTAGGCGCCGGCCGCAGGCAACGCGATGATGTCGCCTGGTTGCAGCGCCGGCATCTCGATGTCGGTGATGAGGATGTCGGTCGATTCGCAGTATTTGCCCGCGATGGTGACCTTGCTGTCAGGGGCACGATCGGGGTCGGATGCGAGGTACGCCTCGTACCGGGCGCCATAAAGCTTGGGCCGGATGTTATCGCCCATGCCGCCGTCGACCGCGACGTAGCGGCGGACACCCGGGATGTCCTTGATCGAACCCACCGTGTACAGCGCCATGCCGGCGGGTCCGGCGATCGAGCGCCCAGGCTCGACCACCAGCTGCGGCACCTTGAGGCCGCGCTGGGCGCAGCCGGAGACGAGCGCGCGAAGAATAACCTGCACGAAATGGCGCGGCGTGGGCGGATCGTCGTTTCGCGTGTAGGCGATGCCCAGCCCGCCGCCGGCGCCCAGCCTGCGTGGCTCGAAGCCCAACTCATCCCGCAGCTCGACTAGCAGGTCGAGCATGATGCCCATCGCGTGCTCGTATGCGCCGAGGCCGAAGATCTGCGACCCGATGTGCGAGTGCAGACCTACCAGCTCGAGTCGCGGATGGCGCAAAGCCTGCTCAACCGCGCGGCGGGCCGCGCCTGACTCGATGGAGAACCCGAACTTCGAATCGAGCTGACCGGTCGAGATGTGATCGTGCGTGTCCGGTTTGACGCCCGGCGACAACCGAAGCATCACCGGAGTTCGCTTGCCCTCCGGGATAACCTCGCGCAGCAGCTCGAACTCATACTCGCCGTCGATCACGATCGTGGCTCCGGCCTGGTACGCGGCTGCCAGGTCCTGCCGGCTCTTGTTATTGCCGAGAAAGTGAATGCGGTCTTGCGGGAAGCCCGATTTCATCGCGACGTGGAGCTCCCCCGCGGAAACGACGTCGAGCCCCAGGCCCTCCTCCGCCACCACGCGCAGAAACTGAGGCGACGCGAACGCCTTGGCCGAGTAAAGAACCTGGCCGGCCGACCCCATCGCGGCCATGTACTCCGATGCGCGCTGGCGGACGGTTGCCTCGTCGTAGACGTAGAGCGGCGTGCCATGCGCGCGAGCCAGTTCGACCAGGTCGCAGCCGCCCACGTCCATGTGCCCGGCGGCGTTGACCCGGTACGTGACCGGGAACAGCAACTTAGGGGATCAGATCAGTTCGGGGAGGTGCCGCAGGAGCCGCAACCGCCTCCGCAGCAGCCGCCACCACCCTCCACGCTCCCGAAGTCGAGCGACTCGGATGGCTCGCCGCCCGCGACGGCGAAGCTCGAGACCAGCACCCTGGTTCTCGTCGATTCGCATGCCGGGCACGCCTGGGCGGTGTCCCGCTCGGCGAACCTGGTCAGGAGGTCGAACTTCTCGGAGCAACTCTCGCAGCGATACTCGTAGATGGGCATGTCGTGATTGATTCTAAACTGCAGGAGCTCGCGCGATTGATCTCGGAATGGCCCGGGCTGGTCTCGCGGCCGGCGGCCGAGCTGATTGACGACTCTCTGGTCCTGCTGGAGCACCTCGGTGAAGACGGCAGCGTGGTGGACGTCGGTTCCGGTGGGGGACTTCCTGGGCTGCCACTGAAGATCGCCCGCCCGGGACTGAGGCTGACCCTGGTCGAAGCCGACCAAGCCAAGGCAGCCTTCCTGGTCCGCGCGTGCGCCGTGCTTGGACTGCAGGACGTCGAGGTGCTCGCCAGGCGCGCCGAGGAGGTGGGACAGGATCCGCGTTACCGCGAGTCGTTCGACGTCGCCGTGGCGAGGGCCCTCGCGCCGATGCCGGCGCTGGCCGAGCTTTGCCTTCCGTTGGTCAAAGTCGGCGGGCGCATGCTGGCACAGAAGACGGGAAGCGAAGACGTGGATGGCGCACTTCGCGCGATCGACACTGTCGGCGGCGCGCTGAACCGAGTCGTGGCAGCGCCGTCGGCGGCCCGAACAGCGGGGACGGTGGTCATAGTCGACAAGGTGAGATCGACGCCGCCTGCTTACCCGCGGCGGCCAGGGGTCCCCGCGCGCAAACCTCTGTAAAGAGAAACGGCGCGGGCGCGTACCCGCGCCGTCGATCGCGGTGAACTCGAAGCTCTAGCCGAGGACGGCCGCGCCTCCCGCCTTGACCAGTTTGAGGTTGGTCAGCGCGAGGTTCGCGACGGCGGCCGGCAACGGCGCGTACTGCAGGGCATTACCCTCCGACTGGCCGGCGTTGCTCACCAACCACTGGAACAGATAGACGACTGCTTTGCCCTTTGCCGAATCGCTGTAAGAGCTGCGTAGGATGACCCAGCTGAATCCGGCGATCGGGTAAGCGGTGTCGCCGGGCTCATTGGTGATGGAAAAGTTGGTAGGGCTCACGCTGGTGTTCTGCGACGCGGCCGCTGTAGCGCCCGCCTGGCTTGCCTGGACGAACTTGCCGTTGGCATTCTGCAGGTATGCCTGCTGCATGCCGGTCTGGACCACGTAGGCGAGCTCCACGTATCCGACGGCGCCGGCGGTCTGGGTGATCGCCTGCGCGACGGCCTGGTTGCCGCTGCCGCCGATCCCTACCGGCCAGCTGACGGACTTCGCGTTGCCTACCTTGGTCTTCCACTCGCTCGAAATCTTGCTCAGGTAGTCGGTGAAGTGGAAGGTTGTGCCGCTGCCGTCTGACCGGTGCACCACCGTGATCGAAGAACTCGGCAGGGTCACGCCCGAGTTGAGGGCTACGAGAGCCGGGTCGTTCCACTTGGTGATGTGGCCGAGGAAGATGTTCGCCAGGGTTGTTCCATCAAGCTGGAGCTTGGTGACCCCTGACAAGTTGTAGGCGATCGAGATCACGCCCAGCGTGGTCGGGATCTGAGTCAGCGTGTCAGCGCCGCCGGCGGACGTGATGTCGGCCGCGGCCATTGGAACATCGCTGGCGCCGAAGTCGACTGTGTTCTTGATGAACTGCTGGATGCCGGCTCCCGAACCAACAGGTTGGTAGTTGATCGTCACCTGCGGGTACTTTGCGGAATAGTCAAAGAACGCCTTCTGATAGAAAGGCGCAGGAAAAGTTGCGCCCGCACCTGTCAGCGAGCCACTGCCGACGTCAACGGGTGACGGAGACGCGCTGGCCGTACTAGATCCGCCACATGCGGTGCCGACGATGGCGGCTGCCACTCCGAGAAGCAGAAACCGCCGCATGGTTGAGACTCCAAGCATCGAACACCTCCTCAAACGCGATGGACTTACGGCCACCACGTTATGGATGGCGGTTTAAGGGCGGGTTAACCGCACCTTAAGCCTCGCAACGCAAATTCCCCTCATATACTCCGGCCGTGATCTGGGACCGGAGGCGCGAGATCCGACCGGCCGAGCCGAACCTTCCGCCGCGGGACCTGTTTGCCGAGCTGCTCGAGCACGCCCCGGTCATGGCGCTCCTCCTCGACGCGCAAAACCGCGTCGTTGGAGCCAACCGGAGCGCGCGCGACTTCTTCGAGATCGACCAGGCGCGGCTGCCCGCGAGCCTGGTCGAGGTGACCCTGGAGTCGCGACTGTTCGAGGTGATGCAGACGGGACTGCTGCATGCAGAGGCGCAGCTGGTGCATCGTCGACGGACCGTCAAGACGCAGATTGTCGAAGGCAGGCGCGAGGGTGAACGGCTCCTGTTCCTGACGGACATCACCGAGCTGAGGCGCCTGTCCACAGTGCGCCAGGAGTTCGTCGCGAACCTCGTCCATGAGTTGAGGACACCGATCACCTCGCTTCGACTTACCGCGGAAAGCCTGCTTGGAGATCCACTGCCGAAGGACAGGAGGCGATTCGCCGAACGTCTGGTCAGGGAGGCCGACCTGATGAGCAAGATCATCGACAACCTGCGCCAGCTAGGTGACATCGAGACCGGCGCGATGGCGGTCGACGGGTCTCAGTTCGACCTGGCCGAACTGGTGCACGACAGCGTGGCGCGTCTCGGCACGGAACGCACTGTCAACAGCTCGATTCCGCAGGACCTGGTCATCTCGACAGATCGTCCCAAGCTGGCCCAGGCGCTCGGCAACCTGCTGGACAACGCAGCCAAGTTCTCGCCTCCCGGGACTGCCATCGACGTTCATGCCGAGGTCGCAAACGAGGAGGTCGTCCTAAGCGTCCGCGATCGTGGCCCCGGCATCTCGCCCGAGCACTGGAGCCGCGTCTTCGAGCGGTTCTACAAGGTGGATCGAGCGCGGCCCAGGGAGGCCGGCGGCTTCGGCCTGGGGCTTGCAATTACCAAGCATCTCGTCCAGATCCTGGGCGGACGGATCTGGACCGAGACCGCCCGAGAGGGCGGACAGGTCTTCTACATCGCCCTGCCGCACGAAGTCTTAACCGGCACATAAACATCCCTTAACCCAGGGGGGCATATCCTGACCGCCGGGGGATGGCAAACATTCGTCCTTTTGTCCAGCCGATGGTGCAAGCAGGCAGGCCTGAGCTGCGGGCTGTGCTTGGCGCGGGCGCGACAAAGGTGAAAGTCGAGGGGCTCTCCTTCTATTACGGCAAGAACCAGGCTCTCAAGGAAGTCAGCTTTGAGATCCCGGAGAAACGCATCACGGCGATCATCGGGCCTTCAGGCTGCGGGAAGAGCACCCTCCTGCGCGTGTTCAACCGGATGTACGACCTTGTCCCATCCGCACGAGCTGCGGGCAAAGTCCTCCTCGATGGAGACGACGTGATCAGCACGCGCAATCTGCTTGCTTTGCGCCAGAAGGTCGGAATGGTCTTTCAGCGGCCCAGCCCGTTTCCCATGTCCATCCGTGACAACGTGTCATTCGCACCACGATTGCTCGGCTGGCGCTCGTCGCGGATCAAAGAGGTGGTTCAGCAGAGCCTGGAGAGTGCCGCGCTGTGGGACGAAGTGCGCGACCGGCTCGACGACCCCGCGACGTCTCTGTCCGGAGGTCAGCAGCAGAGGCTCGCGATCGCACGGTGCCTAGCCGTGAGCCCTGAGGTCATCCTGATGGACGAGCCCTGTTCGGCGCTCGACCCGGTGGCCACGCTGAAGATCGAGGACCTGATGGCCGACCTGATGCGCAGCTACACCATCGTCATCGTCACTCACAACATGCAGCAGGCCGCGCGCGTCTCGGACTTCACGGCTTTCATGCTCATGAATCCGGACGGGCGCTACGGGGAGCTGATCGAGTTCGCGCCGACGGCTGATCTCTTCAACCAGCCGCAGGACCAGCGGACAGAGGCCTACATCACCGGCAGGTTCGGTTAAGTCTTGCCGCGACTGACATTCGAACGAGAGCTCGCGAGTCTTCGCGAGTCGTTACTCCGGATGGGCACGTTGGTCGAGTCTCAGATCGAGGCTGCGCTCGACGCTCTCCGCCGGCGCGACGGGGCGGCTGCCGAGAAAGTCCGCAACCAGGACCAGTACCTCAACGAGCTCTTTCGCCAGATCCGCGAGCAGGTCTTCATGGTGATCTCAACGCAGCAGCCCGTCGCGCGCGACCTGCGTTACCTGATGGGGCTGCAGTACATCGCAAGCGAGCTCGAGCGGATGGGCGACTACGCGGTGCGAATCGCGCGCATGACCAGCACGCTGGTGGCGCTGCCGGACAAGCAGCTCCGCGCGGAGTTCGGCCTGATGGGCGAGCTTGCGATCGGCCAGGTGCATGACATCCTCGAGGCGATCATCGACCAGAACGTTCCGCGTGCACGCGAGGTGGCCGGACGGGACAACGAGGTCGACCGCCTCTGGCACCGAGTTTTCGAAGACCTGGTCAAGGAGATGGGCGACGGCAAAACCGACGCCGACGGCGCCCTCCGCGCGGTTACGTTGCTGCTGGTCGCCCACAACCTCGAGCGAATCTCCGACCGGGTGACCAACGTCGCGGAGGACATCGTGTTCCTGGAGACCGGACAGGTGGTCGAGCTGGGATGACCCGCACTGCCGGCAACGGCAGCTCGGGGCGAGTCCTGGTGGTCGAGGACGACGAGGGCATCCGCGAGATGCTGAAATACAACCTGGCGTCAGCCGGCTTTACGGTGCAGGAAGCTCGGGACGGGGCGGCCGGGCTCCGCACAGCACGCACCGCCAGGCCCGACCTGATCCTGCTCGACCTCATGCTCCCGGGCATGAGCGGCTTCGACTTCTGCCGCGCGCTGCGAAAGAGCAGCCGGGTGCCGATCATCATGATCACGGCCAAGGACGCCGAGGTCGACAAGATCGTTGGCCTCGAGCTCGGCGCGGATGACTACATCACGAAACCCTTCTCGATCCGCGAGGTCCTCGCCCGTGTCAATGCCGTTTTGCGCCGTGCCGCGCCGGACGCAAACGAGCCCAAATCGATTCCGGAGCTCGACTCGATCGGGAATTTCAGCATCGACCGCGCCGCACGCCGGGTCGTCCTGGATGGGCACGACGTCAAGCTGACCGCCCGCGAGTTCGACCTACTGTCCTACCTGCTGGCGTTCCCGCGACGAGTGCACACGCGCGACGTCCTGCTCGAGAACGTATGGGGACACGAGTTCAACGGCGATCGCAAGACGGTGGACGTCCATATCCGCTGGCTGCGCGAGAAGTTCGCGGGCGTCGCGCCCTTCGAGATCGTGACCGTGCGCGGCATCGGCTACCGCCTGGATCGGACAGGCGAGCCGGCCGAAGTTTCAGAGACAAGCTAGCGGTGGCGTCGGCGATCGAGACCACGCCGACTTCGATCCCGCCGGCGAGGAGGGTGCCGGATCGGTTCCGGGCCGTGATGGCCTTGGTGGCGGCGGTGGCGCCCGTGATCCTGGTCGTGATCGTTGTCATCCTCTTCCAGCAGGCAGTACCGGCCGTGAGGCATTTCGGCCTTGGCTTCCTGATCGGCACCGTCTGGAACCCGGTGACGGAATCGTTTGGCGCCCTGCCCGCGATCTTCGGGACGGTGACCACGAGCTTCATGGCGCTCGCCATCGCGATTCCGGTCGGCGTGGCGGTCGCCATCTTCCTCGCCGAGCAAGGTCAGCAGGCAATTCGAGGGCTCATCGGCACCGGAATCGAACTGCTCGCGGCGATACCCAGTGTCGTATACGGCATCTGGGCTCTATACGTGCTCGCGCCATGGTCGTACGAGCACCTCGAAATACCGATCTCGGAGCGCCTCGGATTCATCACCTACCTGACCCAGCCGGCCGTGCGCGGCCTGTTCAACGCGGCGCTCGTCCTGGCGATCATGATCCTCCCGACTCTGACCGCTGTCTCGCGCGACGTTATCCGCGCTGTTCCGCGAGGCTTGAGGGAGAACGCCATCGCCCTCGGTGCGACGTGGTGGGAGACTACGTGGCACGTCATCCTGCCCTCGGCGCGAGCCGGCATTTTTGGGGCTACCATCCTGGCGCTGGGTCGCGCTCTCGGCGAAACCATCGCTGTCACCATGGTCATCGGCAACCGTTACGCGATCCCGCCGACGATCTTCTCGCCCGCCTACACCCTCGCCAGCGTGATCGCCAATGAGTTCAACGAGGCGACGGGCACCCTTTACCCGGCGGCCCTGATCGAGCTGGGCCTGGTCCTCATCCTGGTAACGGTGGTCGTGAACATCGTCGCCCTGCTTCTGGTCAACTCGACGTCCCGCGACGCCCGGCTCACCGCATGAACCGGAACTCAAGGCGGCGATACGCCAGCACTACCTGGCTGGTCGTCACGTACGCGCTTACCCTGCTTGCGCTCGTACCCCTGGGCCTCGTGCTTTGGTTCACCGTTGTCAAGGGACTTCCCCCGGTCCTGCATCCCGAGTTCTTCACGAATGCGTTTCGTCCAGTTGGGGTGCCGGGTGCGGGAATCTCACACGCAATCGTGGGCAGTGGGATCCTGGTCGGACTGGCGTCGCTCATGGCGATTCCAATTGGCATCCTCGGCGGGGTCTACCTGGCCGAATACGGCATCGCCCGGTGGGCAGCTTGGGTGCGGCTCGCGAGCGACGTGCTGGTCGGCACTCCGTCGATCGCGATCGGACTATTCGCCTATGCGCTCTTCGTCGTGCCCGTGCACCATTTCTCGGGCGTCGCAGGCTCGATCGCTCTTGCCATTTTGATGCTTCCGATCATCATCCGAACAACAGAAGGCGCAGTGGCGCTGATTCCACATGGGCTGCGTGAATCGGGACTCGCGCTGGGCCTTCCGCGTTGGCGTGTCTCGCTCCAGCTCATCCTCCCTGCCGCCGCGCCCGGGGTCATCACCGGCGTGCTCCTCGCCGTGGCGCGCGCGTCGGGCGAGACCGCCCCACTGCTGTTCACGTCGTTCGGTAACACGCTCTTCAGCGTCGATGCAACGCACGCTATCCAGGCTCTGCCGCTGACCGTCTACCAGTACGCCCTGCTTCCCTACAAGTCGCTGCAGGACCAGGCCTGGGGCGCCGCTCTCGTTCTCGTCGCCATGGTGCTGGCCATCAACCTGTTGAGCCGCTGGGTGCTGCGACGCCAGATCCGGCTCGCCGGCCAGCTGTAAGCTCAACTTGTCGCGAGCCTTGTTCGCCTGCCTTCACTATTCGAGCGGGTTCGCGAAATCAGCGACGACATATCGAGGCGCGTGAGCGACCTGATGGAATCACTGGATCGAAAATCGTTTTGAAATCTAGTGTTGGAGATGGGCGTCACCACAGGTAAACTGCGTGCACGACGCCCGCCACAGAGGCATAAACCTAGGGAACCCGCCACCCAAACGTTTCAGCTTACGAAGGAGCAACGTTGGCAACAAAGATCCTGGAAGTAGCAGATGTGAGCGTGATCCGAGCCGCTGGCGGCATTGTCTGCCGCAGAGCGCGATCCGGCGAAACGGAGATCGCGGTCATCCACCGGCCCGCCTACGACGACTGGACTTTGCCGAAGGGCAAGGTCGAACCCGATGAGAGTGCCGAGGATTGCGCACTGCGGGAGGTCCGGGAGGAGACCGGACTGCGTTGCGAGCTTGTGCGCCCCCTGGGCTGCACCGCATATGTGGACCGCCGTGGGCGCGACAAGGTCGCGTGCTATTGGGTGATGGAGGTGCAGGGCGGCCGTTTCCGGCCCGGAATCGAGGTCGACAAGCTCCTCTGGCTGTCCGTCGACGATGCGATCAAGCGCCTGACCTACGGACGCGACCAGACACTTCTTGTTCAGCAGGACCTGCCCTAACCTGATCCTTCGGTAAGCTGGACCCCATGCAAACGATCGCCTCCGCCCGCGCGCGCGCAGAAGAGTCAGACCGGTTGGTGATCGCGGGCGTCGAGCTCCGGTCGCGGCTCTTCCTTGGCACCGGCAAATACCCGACCGACGAGTCGATGCTCGCGGCGCTTGAGGCATCGGGTTGCGAGCTCGTCACCGTCGCATTGCGCCGCCTGGACCTCGATGACCCGAAGAAGAAGACGATCCTCGACGTGGTCGATTGGAAGCGATATCGCATCCTGCCCAACACGGCGGGGTGCCGCACCGCGGAGGAGGCGATCCGTATCGCGCGCCTCGCACGCTCGATGGGCCTGTCGGATTGGGTCAAGCTCGAGGTCATCCCGGACCCGCGATACCTCTTCCCGGATCCCGAGGAGACGCTGAAGGCGGCAAGGGTGCTCGTCGCAGAAGGTTTCCAGGTCCTGCCATACATCAACGCCGACCCGGTGCTGGCAAAGAAGCTCGAAGAGATCGGCACGGTCACGGTGATGCCGCTCGGCTCACCGATCGGTTCGGGTCAAGGTCTACAGACGCTGGAGCAAATTCGCATCATCATCGAAGAGGCTCGCATCCCGGTCGTCGTCGATGCCGGAATCGGGGCACCATCCGATGCCGCTCTGGCGATGGAGCTCGGCGCCGATGCTGTGCTGGTGAACTCTGCGATCGCGCTGGCCAAGGACCCCGCGTTGATGGCCGAGGCCATCAAGGAGGGAGCGGAAGCCGGGCGCAAGGCCTACAACGCGGGACGCATCCCAAAGCGCGGCGAGGCCAGCCCGAGCTCGCCAACGGAGGGCATCTCGCGACCGTCCTGAAGTGGTCCCGTCTGGGAATAAGGTCGACAAGACGCGTCCTCGGCGACATCAGCGCAGCCCGGGCGCCCAGGGCGATGGTTTGTTGACCGACTTCCCGGCCGGAGCACTACACAGTCCTATCGCGATGGCTGTCGTCGATAGCGCAAGCGCGGGGCTGAGGGTGGCGCCAAGAGCGACGATCATCCAGCTTCGTGCGCTGGCGCTGAGCGCCCGAGCCCTCGAGCGCGAGGCGAACGAGCTGCTGGCTTCAACGTCGGTTCCGGTCATTGTCAGCTCGCGCTGTGACGTAGCGCTCGCATGCGGCACCGCCGGGGTCAACCTTCCCGAGAGCGACATTACCGTCGCCGACGCTCGGACCCTGCTCGGCCGGCGGCTCGTCGGGCGCTCGGTCCACTCGATCGACGGTGCGCATCAGGCTGAGCGCGAGGGGGCCGATTTCATAATCTTCGGTCCCGTGTGGCAGACCGCGAGCCATTCAGGAACACGGCCGGTAGGCGTTGCGGCTTTGGAGCTCGTGGCGCGTTCGGTGCGGATTCCGGTGCTGGCGATCGGTGGTGTAACCGAGGATCGGATCGAGGAGTGCCAGGCGGCGGGCGCGGCAGGCTACGCAGCGATCGGAATGTTCGCCTCCCCACAAGTGGAGAAGTCCCGGGCAAAGCCCGGGGGTGGGGAGCCGGGGGTGGTTTTGCCATGATCACGCTGCTGGCCAATGGCAAGCAGGTCGAGCTCGAGAGCCCGACCCCACTGCTGGCTTACCTGGCCCAACTCGGGGTCAACCCACGAGCCGTCGCCGTCGAACACAACGGGAGCATCGTCGAGCGAGCCGCGTATGAAGCCGTGACCCTTCGAGACGGCGATAAGGTCGAGATCGTGCGGATGGTCGGCGGCGGCATACCCGGCTAGCGGATCGCCAGCCGCTCCCTGATCGCCGCCTCTGCTTCGGCCCGTTCGTCCCACGGCTCCGAGCCCGTTGCCATCCTCATCGAACGTTCGTGGCCTTTCCCGGCGAGCAGGACGCAGTCGCCAGGCCCGGCGAGCTCAATGGCCCGGCGGATCGCTGCGCGGCGGTCGATGACGATCTCATAGTCGTGCCCGGGAGCCTTACCTTCCGCGCCCGACTGCACCTCTCTGGCGATCTCCACCGGGTCCTGATCGAGCGGATCGTCGGTGGTGATGATGAAGAAGTCGGCGAAATCCGCCGCCGCCCGACCCATGCCGGGACGGTCATGGTCCGAACGCGCCGTCGAGCCGAACACGACGAATAGACGCCCGGGCGTGAAAGGGCGCAGTTCGGCGAGGGCGCTGGCGAGCGCGCCGGCCGAGTGCGCAAAGTCGATGAACACGCGGAAGTCCTGACCCACATCAACCGGCTCGAGCCTGCCGCGCACACCTTCGAAGCCGGCCAGGCCCGCGCCGACGGCGTCAAGCGGCACGCCCAGCGCCAGGCAAACGCCGGCTGCGCAGAGGGCGTTGTAGATGTTGAACCGGGCGGGCACGCGCAGCGCGACCTCAACCTCGCCAACCGGAGTCTTCAGGCGGAAGCGCGAGCCTGAACCGGTGACATTGAGATCGAGAGGGTGCAGGTCTGCAGCAGTGGTCAAGCCGTACGTCCACCGGCGCGCGATGGGACGGCGTGCAAGACGCTCGTAGCTCGCGTCGTCACGGTTCAGCACAGCCGTTTTCTCGATGCCCTTGTCCGCCGCGTTCGCGGTCAGGTCGATGAGGCGCGCTTTTGCATCAAGGTATTCATCCCACGTCGCGTGGTAGTCGAGATGGTCGTGGCCGACGTTGGTGAAAGCCGCCACGTCGAAGTCGCAACCGCGAACGCGCTCCTGAACAAGCGCATGCGACGTGGTCTCGATGACCGTGCACGTGACACCCGCATCCAGCATTCGCGCGAGCCAGGCCTGGACCTCGGGCGCCTCCATCGTGGTCTGCCCGCTGAGGTTGTCAGCTTCGCCGCCACCAATGGTGAAGGACACCGTGCTCATCGCCCCGGCCACAACGCCGCTGACCTGGAGCACGTGCTCGGCCATGTGAGTGGTGGTCGTCTTGCCATCCGTCCCGGTTATGCCGGCCACCTTGAGCTGCCGCGACGGCCTGCCGTAAAACTCCGCCGCCACCTCGGCCAGCCCGATCCGGGTGGAGACCATTCGAAGGAGTGGAGTCTCGGGCGGCAGGGTAACCTCGCGCTCCGTCGCCACTGCGGCTGCGCCCCGTGCCAGCGCGTTTGCCATGTAAACGTGGCCGTCTACATGCAGGCCTTCGACGGCAACGAACAGGTCGCCCGGCTTCACCCGCCGCGAGTCGTACGCGATACCCGTGATGTCTATATCGCCGTTCCCTTCCAGGGTCGCGCCGGGCACGCCGCTCGCCAGCTGGTGCAGCTTCATCACTGACGGGGCCAGCATAATCGGCGCGTGATCGCTGACATCGGTGGACACCGCTTCGAGTGGGGCTCACGAACCTACCTGATGGGAATCATCAACGCCACCCCAGACTCGTTCAGCGGTGACGGCCTGGGCAGTGACGTCGATCGAGCCGTTGCGCAGGGTTTGCGGATGGTGCGCGAGGGCGCGGACATGTTGGACGTCGGGGGGGAGTCAACCCGCCCCGGCCACGAGCCGATCACCGTCGTCCAGGAGATCGCGCGAACAGAAGAGGTGGTTGCCCGGCTGGCCCAGCAGGCGAACGTCCCCATCTCGATCGACACCTACAAGATCGAGGTGGCGGAGGCTGCCGTAGCGGCTGGCGCGACGATGCTCAACGACATCTGGGGCCTAACCCGCTCGCCGGCCTTGGCCGAGCTTGCCGCGACCAAGAACTGCGCACTTGTCGTCATGCACAACCAGGACGGAACGGACTATGCGCGCGACCTGATGGACGAGATCAAACGATTCCTGCGCGCTTCGATCGACCGAGCCGTGCAAACCGGCGTGCCACGCGAGCGAGTGCTGATCGACCCCGGGATCGGCTTTGGCAAGACCGCAGAACAGAACTGGGTCGTGATGCGTCGCCTTGCGGAGCTTTCCGAGCTGGGCGAGCCGCTCCTGATCGGCACGTCGCGCAAATCGTTCATCGGCAAGCTGCTCGAGCTCCCGGTCGGCGAGCGTGTCGAGGGCACGGCCGCCACCGTCACCGCCGCGGTTCTGCGAGGCGCCGACGTCGTTCGCGTCCACGACGTACGCGAGATGGTGCGGGTCGTTCGGACCGCCGACCACATGCGTTGACCACCGCCTACCTGGGCCTGGGATCAAACCTAGGACGTCGATCGCGCAACCTCAGCGCGGCGCGCAGGCGTCTGCGTCAAAAGGGAGCGCGCATCGTGCGTCAAAGCCGCGTCATAGAAACCGACCCCTGGGGCGTCTCCGACCAGCCCCGATTCCTGAACCAGGTCGTCGAAGCGGATTGGTCGGGCACGGCGCGTCAATTGCTGAAGGCCGTCAAGGAGGTTGAAGACGAGGGCGGGCGCAGGCCGGCGCGGCGCTGGGGTCCTCGCGTCATCGACGTTGACATCCTTCTGTTTGGCGAAGAGCGGATCGGTCAGCGCGGCCTCGTGATCCCTCATCCGCGCATCCGGGAGCGCGAGTTCGTCCGCGAGTCGTTGCGCGAGCTCGGGGTTAAATTCTCCTGATCAAGCCGGCCGGGCGTTGGTGAACCGGTACCCGATGCCGGGCACGGCCAATATGTAATAGGGACGCGAGGGCTGGCTTTCGATCTTGCGGCGCAGGTTGCGGATATGCACGTCAATCACCCGTGTCTCGATCGGATACTCGTATCCCCAGATCGAATTCAGGATCTTTTCCCGGCTGAGCACCTTTCCTGCATTGCTCGCGAGAAACGTCAGAAGGTCGAACTCGGTATGAGTGAGCTCCACCTCCTTGCCCGATTTGTAAGTCCGCCGCTCGTTGACGTCGATCACGAGGTCGCGGAACTCGAGGCGGTTGCGCATGGCCTCCGCCGACTCGAAACGCGTACGGCGAAGGTGCGCGGTCATGCGCGCCACCAGCTCACGGAGGCGAACCGGCTTGCTGATGTAGTCGTCAGCGCCGATCTCCAGGGCGACGACGACATCGATCTCGTCAGAGCGCGATCCCATCATGATCACGGGTACGACCGAATCCACCTTGCGCAGCTCTCGGCACACGTCGAAGCCGGCGCCATCGGGCAAGCTGACCTCGAGCAGGATGAGGTTCGGATGGGAGTGCTCGAACTCGCGAACTGCGTCCGCAGCCCCGTCGGCCTCGAGCACCTGGTAGCCCTCCGCCTCGCAGGCGACACGGATCTCCCGGCGCGTCGAGGCGTCCGGGTCGACGATCAGGACTTTGCGCGAGGAATCTACAGCCGCAGCCACCTGCAAGCAATCCTAACTGATTTGAAGGATTGTTAGGAGATGTTGCGTTTCAGCCCGCGAACATAGGTACGCGACTTCTTTTCGAGGGCAATCAGCCTGGCGCCGGCGCCGGATAGAAGTAGTTCCCACGCCCCCGGGTACGTCACCTCCTCCCCGCCGAATTCGGACTTGAAAAAGCCCAGCCCGTGCCAGGGATGGTTTGGGCCGGCGTCCGGCGGGGGCACGCCCCAGAGGTCGAAGTCACGGCAGCCCGCCTCCGCTGCGGAACTGATCGCGGTCCACCAGGCGAGGTCGTTGCCCATCAGCTCGGGTTGAGCGCCGCTGCGACCCGCGAAGAGGCTGTACCCACGTCCGGCGTGCCGAGCGACCAGCACAGTTGCCAGTGCCTCGTTCGTGGCTGGGTGGTAGGCGACGTAGGTCCGGCACCACGGCAGGAGCTCCAGGAGCAGGTCGTAGTAGTGCCGGTCGGGAAGGTTGATGGACTCCCTGCGCTCCACGGCAGCCGACTGGCGCGCCAACTCAGCCGCGTCCTTGCCCTCCTTTACAACCACACCGCGGCGCAACCCAGCGCGAATGTTGTAGCGACGTCCGTGGCGGAAGCTCTTGAGCATCTCGTCTGGAAGGCGCAGCTTGAGGATGCGAGTGTGCTGAGGCTGGGTCGGAGCCGTCGATGAAAAGCCCCGCTTGGCGAGGGCATCGCTGAGCGCTGCCGGCGCTTCCGGCTCGATCAGGAGACGCGCGATCTTCGCGCCGCGGGCCCAGTCGATGAGCGCGCCCACAGCGTCAGGGCTTGCCGGCACCGGACCGCGTGGGACGTATGCCTCGCGCGCCGGGCCGACCGAGCGCACCTGAACGCTCGCCATCGCGCCACCTGCCAGCCGGATTCGCTCGATGTTCCAGCCCGCGCGAGCCTGAACTTCGCCCCAAGCCCAGGTTTGCAGCAGAGGAGCGGGTGAGGCTCGCTCGTTGAGATCTCCATCCCACCGCGTGGCGTCGTTCATCGACGTAGGTGCGGCGATCATCTGATCATCCGCGGCCAGGTCCTGTGACGAGCGCCGGTTCGAGGTGGCACGTGTCGTTGACGCCCCCGATGATCATGCGACCGTCGCCCTTCTCGAGCACCGAGAGCGATGCGTTCTGGATCTTAAAGGGAAAGAGGCCGCGGCTTGGACAGGCGGCCGCTCGGTGAAGTGCAACCTGGATGACGCCGCCGTGGGTGACCACCAGCACGTCGCCGTGCGCATGCCGTTCGAGGATTGCATCCAGCGCGGCAGCGACTCGCGTTTCGAAGTGCTCGGTCCCTTCGCCGCCGGGCACGAGGTCCCAGTCCGGCTCCTCGGACCACCTCACCCAAGCGTCGGGATAACGCTGGGCCACCTCCTCGGTACGCAGGCCCTCCCACTCTCCGAGAAAGATCTCCCGAAGTCCCGGCACGGCCACCGCAACGAAGCCGGTCATCGCCTCGATCGCTTGCGACGTCTCAAAGGCACGCTTCAGGTCGCTCGAATAGAAGCCCGCCAGCCGGCAGCCGGCAAGACGGCGCCCGAGCAGCTCAGCCTGCCTGCGGCCCTTCTCTGACAGCGGAGGATCGAGCTGGCCCTGAATCCGATGCTCGCGGTTCCAGGTCGACTGGCCGTGGCGGACGAGCAGCAACCGTGCAGGCGACTGCTTGGGGATCAGCGATGCGGTTTCGCCGGAATCAGGCGAGGGTGTGTTTGAAAGTGAAGCGGCTTCGCCGGTCTCTGGCGGCTCCGGGCGCGCGGATCTGATGTCGATATCTATACTAACTTTCTCTTATTCCCCCGATCGGGCTGGGCCGATCTCAGGAGATGGCTCTTGCAGTCACACGGCTCGTTGGCCGAAATGCCCCTACGATCGCTTCTGGAAGCTGCTCAGGGTGAGCGCTCCACAGGTACCCTTACCGTCCGCAATGGGAACGGTCAGTCGGCCGCGCTCTATTTTCTCTTCGGTCATCTTTTCCACGCCCAGAGCGATGGGAAGGCCGGCGATGACGCTGTGGTCACGGCCCTTCACTGGACCAAGGGTGACTTCGAGTTTGACGCCAAGGCCAAGCTGCCAGCCGATGAATCGGTCAAAGCTGGCATCTCGGAGCTGGTCCAGACCGCTGAATCAACGCCCCGGGCGCAGAGCGCTGCCGAGACCCCGCCCGAACCGCAGCCAGCGAGGATCGAACCTCGCGCCGAGCACAGGGATCATGCTGAATCGGAGAGAAAGGTGGAAGCACCCCAACCAAGACGCGGCGTGAAGCACCGACCGCAGCCGAAGCACGGCCGCGAACCCATTCCCGTTCCCGCAGGGCAAGTCATCTACGACTCCCTCAAGACGTCGTTCGTAGATTTCCCGCGCTTGATCACGACCCTCGAGAAGGAGGGCTATACGGGCTACGTGCGCCTGCTGACGGACGACGCTTCCGGACTCATCCTGTTCCGCGACGGCTCGGCGCTCGAGTGCTTGTACGACGGAGAGGCCGACGTGGCCAGCCTCGTGCTCGGCAAGCAGGCCCTGCAACAGTTCAACGACGACGTCACCAGCGGCCATGGCGTCCTCGACGTGGTGGGACTCTCGCCGGAGCTCATAGACGGGCTGTATGAGCTGACGGTCTCCCGGCCGATGTACACAGAGCTGTATGCGGCCTGGGTGGACATGAAGGCGCTCCTCAAGTTCCTGAGCGACCGCAAGCTGAGCGGCAGCGTGATGATCCGGTCGGCGGCGGGCACCGGCGTGATCATCCTCGCCGATGGCGAGCTCGCCGGCGCTTACACGAGCGAGTCGCGGGACATCTCCGACAAGCCGGATCGCGCTCTCGCCCTTTGCGATGACCCTGCCGCGATGATCGAGGTCAAATCGGCCGACGCCACCAAGCACCCGCCGCTCGACGTCGACGAGATCGTTGGCGGGCTGCGCGGCTCCCGCAGTGGTAGCTCGACGGCCCCGACGTCTCCCGCTCCCGCGCCTCCAATGGCTCCCACGCCCGAGCCGGTGAGCCCCACCAACCCCACGCTGCAGGTCATGCCCGCGGAGCCGCCAACCGCTCAGATTCCGACGACGGCCTTCTCCGGTTACTCCCAGCCGACGCCGCCAACGATGCAGGTCGCGCCGACGACGCCGCCACGGACGTCTGGACCGGAGCTTGATTGGGCGGCCATCGTTGCCGAGCTGCAGGCGATGGCGGAGGATGCCCTCGGCAACCGCGCACGCAAGGTGAAGGACATACTGGGCGCCTCAGACCCTTCGCTTGCCGGCGTGGAAGCCGCGATCGACCAGATCCCGAGCATCTCCCTTCTCTTCGTCGATTCCTCGCGGCTCGAACAGCTCGCGCAGGAGATGAGGGCCCGGCTAAAGTCACACCTCTAAGGGCGCACGGAGCCCTTGCCAGGGTGGGTTGCCTCTCGTTCATTTCACGCTTGGCCGCAGCCGAGGTGCGTCGGCCGCGCCTTTTCGCGGCCGCGGCCGTTGCGTCCCTGCTGCTCCCGCTCGCGGCCTGCGGCGGCAGCCCACCGCAGATCGTCGATTACTCACCCCAACGCGGTGCGCTTGACGTTTCCACTGCCGCCCCGATCAAGATCGCGTTCGACCACCCTGTCGACCAGGCGTCCGTGGAAAGCCGGCTGCACCTCGCGCCTGCCACCGATGGCACCGTGCACTGGGTTAGCGCACGCGAGCTCGTTTACGAACACACGACGCTACGGGTGAGCACTACTTACGAGGTGATCCTCGAGGCCGGCTATCGAGACCTCATCGGCAACACCTACTCGCTGCGCCACCACTGGTCGTTTGTGACCGAGGGCCCGCCAAACCTGGCGAGCTCGACGCCCTCCGACGCCGACACCGGGGTCGACCCAGCCGGGTATCTCACCCTCGTCTTCACCCGCGAGATGAACCCGACATCCCTCCGGTCGGCACTCACGTTCAACCCCGGCGTTCCGTTCAGCGTGCGGCTGGATCCAGCCGATGGCCACCGAGCCATCGTCGCCCCCGCGCAGCTGCTGGCCGCCGACACCGCCTACGAGCTCGCGATCAATACAGTAGCCCTAGACATCGACGGCAACCAGCTGGGCCGCGACCAGTCCGTTCGTTTCACGACCGGTCCAACACGCCTGCTGAGACATTGGCTGGCTTTCGCGACCGGTGGCGCCACGGGTACCTCCGGCGGATTGTGGATCGTCAATGAGACCGGGTTTCCACGCCAGCTATTTGGAGAAAGCGCGGTTCACGCTTTCAGCTGGTCGCCGGCGGGCGACAGACTTCTGATCCAGGGCGACGGCGAAACCTGGTCGGAGTTCGTACCCGGCAGCAGCGCTGTGCGGCTCAATTTCAAAGGAACATGGGCCGCTGCCCTCGCTACCGGCATGGGCTATGTCTACATCGACGACGCGGGGGTCCTTCATCGCGCGTCAGCTGACGGAGCAGACGACGTGATCTCCGTCGACGTGGCGCAGGCAACGGTGGCTCCCAACGGCTTGAGGGTGGCATTCGTCCAGGGCGCGCTCGCGCCCAACAAGGTGTGGGGTTACGACGTCGGGCTGCGCGCGCGCTACCTGCTCGCGCTGGATACAGGTCCAATCAGCGAGGTCACCTGGGCGCCGTCAGAAAACCGGATCGCCTATCTGCGGGATGATGGTTCAGCTTCCAGCCTTGAGGTGAAGAACCTTGCGGGGGCGGCGATCACGACAACGGTCGCCACTGGAGACGTCGGCTCGCCGGCGTGGCTTCCTGACTCGACGCATCTGCTCTTCGTAGCCGCGACGCAGTCGGCGAGTGGAAGCACCCACAAGGCCTTCGTCGTCAACGTTGTCGCGCCGCCGGCTGAGTTGAACCCCGCTTCAGGCCTGCCGTCTGACCCAAACGTCGAGGTCGCGGCTCCGGTGCCGTCGCCAGACGGCCATCAGATCGCGTTCCTCAGCGGAAACCAGGTTTGGCTGATGAATGCGGACGGGACACGGCCGACCGCGCTGACCCGATTCGACCCGGAGTCTTTTCCCTATTCCTGCCGCGCGCCAGCCTGGACCAAAGCCTGATTTGCTTCCAGGACCTCGTCGAAAAGCCCTTCGAGCCGGTCCGCCGTTCGCGTCCACGAGAAACGCTGAGCCAGGAGACGGCCCCGGCGGCCCATCTGCTGCGCGAGCTCGCCATTCTCAAGCAGGCGTCCGATTCGCTCCGCGTATGCCGCTGGATCGTGCTCGTCGATGAGGTATCCACTGACTTCGTCGCGCACAACCGAGCGCAGGCCGGAGACTCCTGAGGCGATCACGGGACACGCGCACGCTTGGGCTTCGAGCGCGACCAGGCCGAACGACTCGCTGTATGACGGCATCACACAAGCATCCGCCGCCGCATAGAAGTACGGCAGCTCGTGGTGCGCGACCGAGCCGACGAAGTCCACCCGATCGCGGACACCGGCCTCGGAAGCAACCTCTTTCAATCGCTCGTTTTCGCTTTCATCGCCCTCGTGGCTGTCCTCGCCGAGGATCAGCAGCCGCACATCGTCATGCCGCCGGTCCCGCAACAGCGCGAGTGCGCGGATCGCGACCTCGACTCCCTTGAGCCGCTCCAACCTGCCGACGAACAGCAGCAGCCGGCCGCTGCCGTAACCGATCCGGCGCCGCGCCTCCGCCCGATTGATGGGCTGGAACGTCCCGAGGTCGACTCCCGGCGGCACGACGTAGACCCGCTGCGGGTCGGCGCCATAGCCGTCAATCAGCTCTTGGGCCTCGTCTGCCGTCGACGCGACCAGCAGGTTCGCCTGCTGGGCCACCTCGCCCTCGACCCGAATTCGCAGCTCGGGTTCGGGCCGGGCACCCGCGGCGAGGGTGCGATTTTTGACCGTGCCGAGCGTGTGCGCGATGTGCGCCCAGCCCGCCGCTAGCTGCGGCCGAAGCAGGCAGGCGACTTCGCCCGAGAGCCAGTAGTGCGAGTACAGAAGGTCGTAGCTGATGTTCTCGGCGGCGGCGAAGTCCAGGATCTGGGCGGCAAACGAAGGCACCTCCCGATAGAGGGAGTACTTGTCGAGTCCCTTCCCGGCGGGAAGATAGATCACCCGCGAGAAGCGGGCCAGAGGCTCGATGTGTGGGTCCTCGATGGACTGCTTTCGGGTGAAGATGTCGGTGGCGATTCCGCGGTCGCTGAACGCGGTGCAGACCTCTCGCACGTAGACGTTGAGGCCCCCGTTTGCGTTCTGCCCCAATGAGGCGGTCGGCGAGGTGTGCATGGAGATGACCGCTATCCGCCTGCCGGCGGCGCGGTCGGGAATCGGGCGAGTCGCCTCAGCCACGGTAGGCCGATCTCGCGTCAAGCCAGCGCCGTGAGACGCAGCAGAAGCCGGAACGAGAGACCGGCGAACAAGAAGCCATACCGGTTAAAACCTACGCCATCAGGCTCTATTCCCGTGGGCCTGGAGAGGCCCGAGAATAGAGGCAGCTATGATTTGGCGCGCCATGCGCCTTCCGAAGGGCCTCAAGCTTTCCGCGGTGGTCGCGCTGGCGGTCCCGGCTCTGATCGCCTTGACGGCGGTCACCACGCTCGCCGACAGCTCCCCGTCGCCTTCACCCTCGGGTAGCCCGGCGGCGCTTCCAGGCGACCCCGCAAGGGGAGCCACGTTGTTTGGCCAGAACTGCGCTACATGCCACGGAGCCAACCTCGAGGGCGGGATCGGCGCGGTCCTGAACCCGATCGACAAACTCGGGGGCGTGGCCAACCCACTCGACCCCAACATCCTGATCGGCATCATCACCAACGGCCGCACGCCACAGTCCGGGGACCCGAAGCAGGCTCCAATGCCGCCTAAGGGTGGTAACAGCTCCCTGACGGACCAGGACATCAAGGACATGGTGTCTTACATCATTCAACAGAACACCAGCGGCGTTTCACCGCCGCTCTCTCCAGGCGAGCTGGCCAAGCGGACCATCCTGTGGGTGAGCATCGGGATCATCGCCATGATCTTCGTCACCTACCTGCTCGCGCAGTACAACATGCGGTGGATCGCGCGCCGCGCGGCGGCGCGACGGAAGTAAGCGCACGGCCGGCGGACGCCGAACACCCGAAGGCGCCGCCGCTCCTTCCGACCCCGGCAGGCGGCTCGCCAAAGATCCTGATCCTCTTCAGCGATACGGGCGGCGGTCACCGAGCCGCCGCTCGCGCTCTGACCGACGCGCTCAGGCTCCTCGACCCGAGCTGCAACATCACGGTCGCCGATCCTCTAATCGGCCAGGGCCCGACGGTCGTCAGGCGGCTCGCTTCGCTGTACTCGCCGGTGATCCGACGGTCGCGAGCCGCTTGGGGGGCGGTCTACCACACCAGCAACACAAGGCCCGCATTCGCCGCCATCCGCGCTGTCTTCGGCCCTGGCGTGCGCAAGTCGGTGCTCGATTTGTTGCGGAAGCACGACCCCGACATCGTCCTGTCAGTACATCCGCTGCTGAATCACATCAGCCACCAGGCGATCCGAAAGAGCGGGCGGCCGCGCGCGCTGATGACGGTGATCACCGACCTGGTCGACTTTCACCGCGGTTGGACATTCAGCCAGGCCGACCTCGTGATCGCTCCCACCGAGCTGGCGCGTAAGGTTGCTCTTCGACGCCGGGTGCCGGCCGACCGCGTTAAGCTGCTCGGCCTTCCCGTCGACCTGCGTTTCCGGCCACCCGCACCCGGGGAGAAGCAGGCGCTGCGCCGAAGATTCGGTCTGGACGAGCGCCGTTTCACCGTCCTTGTGATGGGCGGCGCCGCCGGCGTCGGACACCTGACGCAGCAGGTGCGCACCCTCGCCTGGGAGCCGTACCAATGGCAGCTCGTGGTCGTGGCCGGACGAAACGAAAAGTTGCGACGACGCCTCGACGAGCTTCGCTATGCAACCCCGACGTTGATCCTCGGATTCGTCGACTACATGCCTGAGCTGATGCGTGCCTGCGACATGGTGGTGACCAAGGCCGGGCCTGGCGCGATTGCGGAAGCACTCGCCACCGGCCTGCCGCTGATCATCACCGGGTTTCTGCCAGGACAGGAAACGCCCAATGTTGACTACGTCGTCGACTCAGGCTTCGGCGCGTACGCACCTAAAGACTCGGACCTCCTCGATGAGGTAAGGGTGCTGGCCGAGGGCGGACCGACCTGGCATGAGATGTCACGCAAGGCCCAGGAGCTCTCCCATCCATACGCCTCGTCGGACATCGCTCGCGAGTGCTTGCTCCTTGCTGCACGCTACAGCGCCTCTGCGCAGGCGAGTCGGTAAGGGCAGAGCCGGCAGCGCCGCCGTTCGGGTCGCGGGTCGAACCGACCTTCCCTCACTCCTTCTGCCACCTCGGCACCCTGGCTCTTGGCCTCGGTGATGAGAGCGCCCACCTTCTCGACCTTGACGCTTTCTCCAGTCGCCAGGTATACAACCTCCAGCTCCACCGGGTCGAGGCGCATTGTCGAGCTCGCCCCCAGCGCGTATAGCGCAACCTGGAGGTCGCGGCGGCGTCGAGTCAGCGGACGGCCGCTCTTGTAGTCGACGATGCGCCAGCCTGACTCGGTGCGATCGATGCGATCAATGACGCCCCGAAGCGTCCAGCCGTCGACAGCAGCGGTGAAGGGATGCTCGAGGAACTCGGGCGGTGAGTCGAACCCTCCCCGGCTGCGGTAGGCCTCGAGCTGTCCTGCGCCGATCCGCTTGAATGTGGGGGCGCGGCGAAGGTCTGGAAAGGTGCTCTGCCGCCAGACCTCTTCGTGAATCGATCTCAGTACCCTGGCGCTCACCTCGCGCCCGCTCTTGCGGGCCTCACCCGCCTGGCGTAGGACCTCGTGCTGGATCACGCCGTGTACTGCTTCGGCGCTCTGCACGACGGGGAGGCGCTGCTCCTGCCGGTACCAGTACTGGCGCGGGCAGTCCCGGTAGGCCGAGATCGCGCTGTACGAAAGCACGACTTCGCCTGTGCGCCTCGCCTGAATATGGGCCGCAGGAGGCGGGGCGCTGCCTTCGAACGAGCGCTCGCAAACCGTACGGGCGCCCGCTGCATGCACCTCTTCCAGGAACCGCGACTCCCGCCAGCGCCGACCGCCCTCGTAGTGGGAAGCGCGAGTCAAGTAGAGATGGCGCTTGGCTCGAGTCATCGCCACGTAAAGCAGCCGGCGCTCCTCGGCGACCACGTCCTCTCGGCCGCGGACGAGCGGCTCGAGGACAGCCGCAGGCAGCTCAAAGCGAGGCGACCTTCCCGACTGGGGCAGCCGCCCTTCAACCAGGCCTGGCACGAACACGGCTTCGAACTCCAGGCCTTTGGCCTGATGGATGGTCATGACGTGGATCGCTTCGTCTCCCGTCTCGACCGGCGCCGGCTCCTCATCCTCTCCCGAGAGCAAGACGAGGTCCAGGTGCTTCATGTAGGCCGCGAGCGAGCGATCGACCGCGGTCTCACAGAATTCGGCGATGACCTCGGCCAAGCGGCTCACATTGGACGTCACACGAGCGGCTTCACTTGCTTCCAGCGTGGGGCCGATGACCTCGAGGTAGCTGGTCCGGTTCATGAGCTCGAAGAAAAGGTCGCGCACGTCGATCCGGAGGGCGTCCGCGGCAAGCTCGTCGAGCAGGATCGCGAACGAAGCCGCGTCGGGCCAGGCCTTGAACGCCTCGAGGGGCGGCTGGTCGCCGCGATCCCGGAGGACCGACAACGCTGCCATCGGATCGAGGTTCGAAGGCGGCCGTGTCATCGCCCGGGCGATGGCCACGACGTCGCTCGTATCACGCAGCACCCTTAGCAGTGCGATGACGTCCCTGATCTCCGGGCGGTCGAGAAAGCCATGCCCGCCGACCACCACGTGAGGCAGTCCGTGAGCCGCAAGTGCCGATGCGACCGGACGCGCGATCGCGTTGGTCCGGCACAGGACTGCGATCTCGCTCAGAGATGTTCCACGTTCAACCAACTCCGCTGCATGCGCGGCGATTGCTGCAGACTCCGTCGCTCCGTCGGGGCAGGTCCACAGCTCGACCAGCGGTCCGGGCACAGCCGAGAGCAGCTGTTTGGGTAGCCTGCCAGAGTTGTTTGAGATCAGCGCGGCGGCGGCTGACACGATGCGCCGGGAACTTCGGCGGTTGCGCCCCATGGTGATCGTCTTCGCGTCCTGAAAACGAGCGGTAAATCTTTCGAGGCTCGCACGTGACGCTCCGCGAAATCGGTAGATGGACTGGTCGTCGTCGCCGACGACGAAAGGCTGACTCCGGGCGGCGATCAGCTCGACCAGGCGTTCCTGCGCCAGGTTGAGGTCCTGGTACTCGTCGACCAGCACGTTCAAATAGCGATCGGTGTACTTACCCAGGACCGGAGGGTGCTCCTCCAGCATCCTCACGGTCAGCAGGAGTAGGTCCTCGAAGTCGAGGAGCCGGCGCTTTCGGCATTCACTTTCGTATGCGCGGAAAAGGCGAACGCACGCGCGCATGAGCTCGCCGCGCTCCTCATCGTCGGTCGATGATGACCAGGACTCGAGTCGTGCCAGGGGCACAAGCTCCTGCTTCATCCGCTCGAGCATCTGCAGCGCCGGCGCGACCAGGTCGTCTGGGCGCTCGTCACCGGTCAGTGCGTTGTCGCCGAGCTGCCACATCAGCCCGCGAGCCAGGATCCAGCGGTCAGCTCCCGCCAGGATTCGGAACCCTGAGGGAACCCCCACCGCGCGGCCGTCCGCGCGCAGCCACCCGAGGGCGATCGAATGAAACGTGCCCACCGCCGGGGCGGGGGCCCCGATGAGGCTTTCGATGCGCTGGCGCATCTCCGCTGCGGCGCGCTCCGTGAAGGTCATCACCAGGATCGAGGCGGGCGATACCCCGCTCGCTACCAACCGCCGAAATCGCTCTGCGATGACCGCCGTCTTCCCAGTGCCGGCGCCGGCGACCACACGGATCGGTCCGCCGCCGATCGCAGCGGCCACGCTCTGGTCGGCCCCCAGGCGCATGGTCATTGCGCCGGCGTCGAGCGACCGATTCTCACGCGAAGCGTCCTCACCTTCCGGCCCAGCTCGAGCTGGTTCAGCCGACCGAGGATCGCCACTGAGTCCAGGCGCAACTGGTGGGCAAGCGCTGGGCTCGACGTGGTGACCACCAGGGTGCCGGAATGGAGCTCGATCTCGTCGCACAGCCTCGCCGGTTCCACGCCGATCACGGTGCGGAAAGCCGTGGCAACCTGGCTGCCGATCAGCCTCGCGCCGCCGGGCTGACGGCGCAGCACCCTCGGCAGGATATTGCCCAACTTATCCACAGGCGTGGATCCTGCCTTCGCTGACCGTCCAGACCATCGAATTCGCGATGAGCTCGGGCGGAAACGGGCCCGCCTCGACGGAGGTGATGATGACCTGACCTTCGCCGGCGACCTGACGCAGCAGGGCGGCTCTACGTTCGGCGTCCAGTTCAGACAGAACATCGTCCAAGAGGAGTACGGGTTGCTCGCCCGTGCGCCTCGCCACCAGGGCCGCTTCGGCGAGCTTCAGGCTCACGACAGCCGTCCTCTGCTGCCCTTGCGATCCATAAGCGCGGGCGTCCTGTCCCCCGAGCAACACCCTTATGTCGTCGTGGTGCGGGCCGACCGTGGTGGACCCGCGGCGGAGGTCCTCAGCGAGCGAGTTATGCACAGCCTCGGCCAAGTCCCGCGGAGGCCCCTCGTAACGGATCTCGAGGCGCTCGCCGCCGGCGATCTCGGCGTGGAATCGAGCCGCGTCCGGCTCGAGTTCTCGGACAGCAGAAGCGCGAGCGGCGGTGACCTCGCCAGCGAGCAGGACAAACTCCTGGTTCCATGCCTCCAGGACATCGTCACTCTGCTCGCCCGCTGCGATCCGCTTGAGGAGGCTGTTCCGTTGCTCGAGCACCCGCCTGAGCCCGGCCAGGGCGCGACCGTAGCCCGGCTCGACCTGCACAAGCATCTGGTTGAGGAACCGGCGGCGCAGCTCCGGGCCCGCCTTGACGAGGCCCAGGTCGTCGGGCCAGAACAGAGTGACTCGAAAGTGGCCCGGCAGATCGAAAGCCCTGCGCCGGATACCGTCGACCTCGATCACCCGCCGCGCCCGGTCGCCATCTACGGTCAGGGTGATGGAGAGCTCGACGGTGAGGCCTCCGCTTTCGACCTCCGCTTCGATCCTCGATATCGGCGCCACGGGCCCGACCAGCTCAAGCTCGCGCCGCGAGCGCGGAGAGGACGAGAGAGCCAGCATCGCCACCGCCTCGAGCAGATTGGTCTTACCCTGCCCGTTGGCGCCGATGAAGACGTTGACGCCTGGCCCTGGGGTGAGGTCTAGCTGGGCGTAGTTACGGTGATTTCTGAGTCGTAGCTTGCGGAGTCGCACTCAGCTAAAGGCGCTCGTACGACCGCATCGTGTAGATGGGCGACGAACCCGGCGCCGGGCCCCTTAACGCCGGCTTCAGTGCCCCCCGGGGTCCCCCCGAAATCGGAGATTTCGCGGTTTGGAAGGGCACCCGGCGGTCGAGGACGATGACCATGCAACGAACCTTATGGGGGACCGAAACTAGGACATCGCCACCCGCACGGGCATGATCACGTACAGGTAGTGCTCCTTGCCCGGCGGTCGGAGGAGGCCCGGGCTCAAGGGGCCGTCGAAAAGAAGCTCCACCTCGTCCTCCCCAATGACCCCCAGGGCATCCAGGACGTAGCGGGCATTGAATGCGATCTGGATTTCGGAACCCTCGACGTCGGCAGTCATCTCCGCCTTGCTATCCCCGACCTCATTGGTGGTGGCGGACAGGATCAGTGCCCCCGCCTCAGCCTTGACCCGGATCACGTTGGCGCTGTCGCGGGCGAAGAGCGACACGGCACGGACCGTCTGGGTGAGCTCACTGGTTGAAACCCGAACTTTGGTCGAGCTCTTGCTGGGGATAACCTGTGCATAGTTGGGATACTTTCCATCGATCAGACGCGAGGTCAGCTCCGAGCTGCCCGCCCGGAAGAAGATCTGGTTGCGGGCTTTCGAGATGATCACCTCGACCTTACCCGGCTCGCCTTTGAAAACCCTGGACAGCTCTGCCAGCGCCCGTGCGGGCACGATGAGGCTGGCTTCCAAGTCCGCAGCTCCAGAGGCGGCGAGCTTACGCACCGCCAGTCGGTGGCCGTCGGTCGCCGCCAAGGTCAGGCTGCCACCCTGCACCTGGACCAAGACGCCGGTCAGGACTGGACGCGCCTCATCTGTAGATGCCGCCATCTGCGTCTGCTCCACAGCGCTGACCAGCTCGTCCATGGCAACCTCCAAGCGGTCGCCCTCATCAGGCCGTGGGCCGGGGGGGAACTCCTCCGCCTCGATGCATTTGATATGGGTGTCGAAACGCGCGCATCTCAGGCTGAGCGACTGGCTCGCTCCATCGAGCGCGATCTCGAGATCCTGATCTGGCAGCGTGCCCACGAAGTCGGTGAGCAGCCGGGCCGGCGCGGTGGTTGCTCCTTCCACGGCGACTTCTGCCGGGACCAGCTTGCGGATGCCGATCTCCAGGTTCGTGGCTGTGAGCGCCAGCCCATCGGATGTGGTCTCGATGAGGATGTTGTTGAGGATCGGCAGGGTGGTCCGACTGGAGATGGCACGCGATACCACCTGCAAGGCTTGACCTAAGACAGCCGGCCTGCAGGTGACGCTCATCTGGGCAGCGATTACTTTGGTATTCAAGACAGTTGTCCCCCGTTCTTAGAGATTCTCTTAATTGAACTTACTCGTAGCCGATAACAGTAAGCGCTGTGCGAACTGTGGATGTCGAGATCATTTACAGATCGGCCGGGCCGGTGGACAAGGTCTGCGTAACGGCGGCTCGATGGCCTAAGTCCTGTTGACGCATTGGGGAGTATCTCACCGTCGATGAGAGATCCGACCGACATCCCAAGGCCCCTCGAACAAACTGTGGAAACCATCATCACTGGACGTACAGGCGCTCACGGATAGCCTGGACCTCGTATCGCAATCGCTCATCCTCCTTGAGCTCGTTGGCAATCTTCTCAATTGAGTGCAGAGCAGTCGTGTGGTCGCGGCCGCCGAACGCCTTACCAATCGCCGGCAGCGATGAAGGCGTCTCTTCACGAACGAGGAACATCGCGACCTGTCGAGGGAAGACGATGTGCTTGTCGCGGCGCTTTCCCTTCATATCTTCAAGAGTGACGTTGTAGTAATCGGCGACGAGCGCCTGGATGCGTTCGACGTTGATGGGCCTACGAGTCCCCGCGGGGATGATGTCGGCCAGCAGCCGCGCCGCCTCTTCTTCATCGACCTGGCGCTGGTGAACGGCGGCGAATGCCTGGACGCGCGTCAGCGCACCTTCGAGTTCGCGGATGTTGCGCTGGACCTTGTGCGCGATGAAGTTGAGGACTTCTTCGGGGATCAGCGAGCTGTTGTCGCCCAGCTTGGAGTGGAGGATGGCGAGACGTGTCTCGAAGTCTGGCGACTGTATGTCGGCAATCAGTCCCCATTCGAACCTCGACCGGAGCCTGTCCTCGAGCGTGGGGATTTCCTTCGGCGGCCGGTCGGACGAGATGACGATCTGCTTGTTGATCTCGTGCAGTGCGTTGAAGGTGTGGAAGAACTCCTCTTTCGTGCGGTCTTTGCCGGCGAGGAACTGCACGTCGTCGATCAGCAGCACGTCCACCGTGCGGTACTTGTGACGAAACTCGCCCATCCGGGCGGTTGCTATCGAGCTGATCACCTCGTTGGTGAACTGTTCGGATGTCAGATACACCACTCGTTTGCGCGGAAAGCGGTCGTGGACCTCGTGACCGATAGCGTGCATGAGGTGTGTCTTGCCGAGACCCACGCCTCCGTAAAGGAATAGCGGATTGTAGCTGTCGCCCGGCGCCTCAGCGACCGCCTTGGCGGCTGCGTGGGCGAATTGAGAGTTGTGCCCGACGACGAACGATGAGAACCGGAAGCGCGCATTGAGCTCAGATGGAGGGATGACCGGTGCATCCGGCACTGCGTCGACGCCATTGTCGTGGCCGTTCTCGGGCATACGGTCGAAGTTGCCGTCGACGGAGGACAGAGGCGGCCGATGTCCAGTCGGCGAGATGACGAAGTCGATGTCAACTTCAGATCCCGTGACTGCTTGAAGCGTTTCCTGGATCAAGCCTGAGAATCGGTCCTCGAGCCAATCTTTGGCGAGCTTGCTCGGTACTCCGATCCGGAATGTCGCACCATCCGCTGAAACCACCGACGTGTTTTTCAGCCACATGTCGTAGGTCCGCTTGGCCAGCTGAAAACGCAGCTCCTCCTGGACCTGTGACCAGATCTGGTCTTGATTCACATCATCTCTCCTTGTCCGGAGGCGCAGCCGCGGCTGTGGTTGAGGAGGCTTGCCCCTGGGGACGATCGGCCGTCCCGCTCTGCAAATGCTGTGGACAACCTGGGGCCAACTCCTCTTCCGACCTTTCCTACCTCATCGCCCACGCCGCGGCGATTCGAATCGCGCCGCCAGGCGACTGCAGGTTCAACCCGAAGCTCTCTGACCATGAGCTCCGCCTCCTTGGTGCCTGTGGAAAAGAGCGGACCGGATTTCCACAGGCGGGCGCTGCCCAGCTGTCCGAAATCCACCATCCGATCGATCCCGAAATCAGGAAGCGGCGTTATACGTTTACAGCGTCTCTGGGTGTGACCATAAGTGGGACCGATTAGTGCAATTTGTACTGGGGGCACGCCCAACCCTTAACCTGGCTGCTTCCGGGTGGGCAGTGTAGCAAAGCCCTGTGGACATCGCAAGGCCTGGAGCCCGACGGATAAAGTGAGCAAGGCGCTATCACGATCGCCGGACTGGCCGTCCGGTACACTACCGCGGTTCTCGCCAGTCATCGACTCCTGCAGAGGGACACCATCAAGCGAACCTTCCAACCCAAGAAGCGGTATCGCCGTCGCGTGCATGGATTCTTACGCCGCATGAGCGCAAGGGGCGGAGTGCGCGTCGTACAGAACCGCCGACGCAAGGGCCGCCTCCGGCTGTCCGCCTAGGCGGCGGTGAAGCGGCGCCTCCGGCTGCGCCGGCAGGCCGACTTCCAGGCGGCGATCGGCGGTAAGCGATTTTACAGCGGCCGAGCCATGGTCGCCTTCGCGGTGCCCAGCCAGCTTGACGAGAGCCGGGTGGGGGTCACCGTCAGCCGCTCGCTCAAGAGTTCGGTCGACCGAAATCGGGCTCGCCGGCGCTTGCGAGAGCTGGCGCGCGTGAGCTTGCTCGGCGCTGATTCGCCGCTCACCGCCGTGGGAATACGATATGACGTGGTCCTGATCGCTCGGCCCGCGGCGCTCAAAGTTGCATTCGCCGATCTCGTCGCCGAGGCGGAACAGGCTGCGCTCAGGCTCGCGAAGTTGACCTCATGACCAGGCTGTTCCTCGCTTTGATTAGGGGTTACCAGCAGTCGATCTCCAAGATCCTTCCGCCGTCCTGTCGCTACTACCCGTCCTGTTCCCACTACACATATGAGGCGATCGAGAGGTATGGCTTGCTGCGCGGAGGGTGGATGGGCGCGGCGCGGATCGCGCGCTGCCATCCATTCGCCAAGGGCGGCTACGATCCTGTCCCCTAGCCGCCCCCCAACGGAGACATCGAGCTGAGCGACCTTCTAAAGATCTTCGCACCCATCAAGAACGTGTGGCAGGCGTGGATCGAAACGCCGCTGTCGTCGTTCCTGATGTTTCTCTACACGCACCTTCAGGGGGTCCCGGTCGTCGAAACGATCGGCGCCTACGGGGTCGCGATCATCATCCTCACGATCCTCATCCGGCTGGCGCTGGCCCCCCTCCAGCAATTCCAGCTGGTGACGCAGAGAAAGACGATGGTCGAGCAGCGAAAGCTCGCGCCTCAGGTTGCCGACCTCCGCAAAAAGTACAAGAAGGAGCCCCAGAAGCTGAACGCCGAGATGATGAAGCTCTACCAGGAGCACGGGGTAAACCCGCTTGGCGGCCTGGTGGGATGCCTTCCTCTGGTCGTCCAGCTGCCGATCCTGACCGCGCTCTACTACGTCTTCCAGGGCTTTGCAAAGAGCGCGCACATTCCAGCGCCGTTCCTGTTCATCCCAAACCTGAACGACAACCCGAACCATCACGTGCTCTTCTCGGGATTTCCGATACCCGTGTTGCCCTACTTGATCTTTCCGCTGTTCGCGGCACTCACCACCCTGGTGCAGTCGCGGATGCTCCAGATGCCGCCGCCTCCCAACCCTACTGAGCAGGAGGCGCAGACCCAGCAGATGCAGCGAACGATGGTGTGGCTCTCGCCGCTGATGATCGGCTACTTCGCCCTGAACGTACCAGCAGGCTTGGGCCTTTACTGGTTTGTCGGCAACTGCGTCAGTATCATTCAACAGAGCTTCGTGGTCGGCTGGGGAAACGTGCTGCCGGCGCGGTTCAGGCGGACCGGTTCTGGGGGTTCCGATGCGAGGGGCGGAAGGGCGCCGACGAAGGGCCCTGACAGTGGTCCGAAAAGTGGACCCAAAAACGGCGCCAGACCCAAAAGACCCAAAAGATAGAGGGCAGGAAATGAGGGCAAGAGGTGAGTTGCGATGAGCTCCGCTGAAGGTCGCGGCCGCACCGTGGATGAGGCGGTCGACGCGGCATTGATCGAGCTGAAAGAGAGTCGGCGGAACGTCGACGTCAAGGTCATCAGCGAGACCCCCGAGGAGACCCTGGTCGAGGTCACGGTGATCGACCACACCGCCGCCCCCGCGATCGATTCTGCGCCGGCCAACGGAAAGGCGGAGGTGGCGCGTGGCCTGGTCGAAGGCCTCCTCAAGCACATGGGCGTTCGCGCGCAGGTGACGGTGCGTACGGGCAGCGAGCCCATCACCCTGGACATCAGCGGCCGCGACCTGGGCGCGCTGATCGGGTGGCGCGGCGAGACTCTGCGCGCACTGCAGTCCGTGACGAACGTGATGGTCGGCCGCCACCTCGCGGAAGGCGAGCGGATCATCGTGGACGTGGAGCGGTACCGACAGCGTCGGGAGCACACCGTGCGCGAGATCGCGATGCGTGCTGCGCGCCAGGTGAAGATGACCGGCGACCCGATCACACTCGACGCAATGCAGCCGTTCGAGCGCCGGGCAATCCACCTTGCGCTCGAAGGCGACCCCGACGTGACCAGCGGCAGCATCGGTGAGGAGCCGGAGCGGCGCGTCGTCGTCGGACCCCGCAAGCCGGCGGCCGAGTAACGAGGGCGATGCCGGGCCGGGCGGCCGCCGGGCGGATCCGGAAAGCGATCGCGCTGGTCAACTCAGTCGCGGACGGCGCCGGAGATGAGGACGTCACGCCGACCGAGATCGCCGAGGCGATTCGCGATTGCCTCGAACTGAGCGAGGTTGACCAGGTCGCCAACGTTCGGCGATACCTCGGCGAGGCACTTGACGCCGTGTCGGATGGCATGCCGGCCGACTTCGTCGCGATGACCCTTTACGCGGCGCTCGGGGCGCTTACCGACGGCTAGAGGCCGCGGCCGGCGGCTCTAACCGGCGGACCTATACTGGCCCTCCCATGGCGTCCCCGCATCAAGTTCACCTGCTTTCGGGAGGCGCGAAGCTCGTCACCGCATCGATGCCTGAGCGACTCTCGTCGAGCGTCGTCGTCATGTTTGGCGGAGGCTCCCGGCTTGAGGACGATCGGCTGGCCGGCGTCTCCCATTTCATCGAGCATCTCTTCTTCAAGGGCACTCAAAAGCGGCCGTCTTCCAAGGAGATCGCCGATTCGATCGAGGGTGTTGGCGGTTTCATCAACGCGTCAACCGACAAGGAGTTGACCGCGTACTGGACTCGTGTGCCGTCGGAGTACACGACCCTCGGCCTGGACGTTCTCTTTGACATCGTGTCGAATTCCAAGCTCGACCTAGCAGACGTCGAACGCGAACGGGCAGTGATCCTGGAGGAGTTGAAGATGTACCAGGACCAACCTCAGGACCACGTTCAGAACCTCTTCGAAGAGCTCATGTGGCCTGGCCATCCACTCGGCCGCGATATCGCAGGCACGCAAGAGTCGGTGAGCCGTCTCACTCGCGATGACATCCTCGAGTACGCCGACGCGCAGTATCGATTGCCCAACGTCGTGATCGGAGCAGCCGGCGCGCTAGATGAGTCGGAGGTCTTGGAATTCGTCGGACCGCGGCTGACGCTGCCTCGCGATTTGAATGGCACGCTACCCGCGCTTCCGCCGAACGCGCTCGACGGACCCCAGGTGTTGGTGCGGCGGCAGCGTACGGAGCAAGCGCACATCTGCCTAGGATTGCGCGCCTACAGCTATTTGCATCCGGACCGCTACGTGATCGATCTGCTGAACACGGTTCTGGGGGAGGGCATGAGCTCCCGGCTGTTCTTGAACATCCGAGAGCGACTTGGAATTGCTTACGACGTTCACAGCTTCATGCAGAAGCACCGCGATACGGGGTACGTCGCGGTCTATCTCGGCGTCGATCCAAAGAAGGCTCTGGAAGCGGTCAACGCAGTCCTCGCGGAGCTGGACATGCTTTGCGATCGCGAGGTGGCAGCGGAGGAGCTCGACCGAGCGAAGGAATTCACCAAAGGACGCCTTCGCCTGGAGCTCGAGACGACCAACGGCGTCGCGTTCTGGCTGAGCTACCAGGAGCTCTTGTTGGGTCAGATCAAGACGATCGAGGAAGAGGTGGCGCTTGTCGACGCGGTGACCGCGACCGACATCAAACGCGTGGCGTGCGAGATCATGCGTGGCCCAATGCAGATGGCGGTTATCGGCCCGTTCGCCAGCGACGCCGCGTTCAGGTCGGCGATCGGAGCCTAGTCAGCCGCTCCTGCACGTCAGCCTGCGAAAGCAGTCGAGAGTTCGAGTGTCGGCAGCTGCGAGTAGATGCTCCCGAAATTGGCTAGCGGCCAGATGCGGAACCACGCCCGGCCGTCGATTCGATCGCGGCCGATCGGGCCGAAGATGCGTGAATCCTGCGACTTGTTGCGGTTATCGCCCATGACGAAATACTGGTTCGGGCCCATGACCTTCCCGTCCGTTCCGTCGTTGGGCCAGTTGTTGAATGTCGTCCATGCCTCGGGCAGGTAGGGCTCATCCAGCTTGTGGCCGTTGATGTAGACGAAGCCATCACGGATGAGCAGCTTTTCTCCTGGCAGCGCGATGACGCGCTTGATGAAGTCCTTTGAGTTGTCGGTGGGCGGACGCAGGATGATGATGTCGCCGCGTTGAGGCGCGTGAAGGCGGTAATCGATCTTGTTGGCGATCAAATAGTCGTTGTTGTCCAAGGTCGCGTACATGGATAGTCCCTCCACATGTACGGCCTGGACGGCGAAGCTGATGCCGAAGTACAGGATCACCGCCAGCACCACGACTTCGAAGACCTCGCGCAGAAGCGAAGAGGCGCCAGAGCTCGCGGCTGGTGCGGCTTGGGCCGCGCGTGGTAGGGGGGCGGCCATAGGTTTTAGGTGACGAGCTTAGCGCAGACCCGTTCCAGCTCCTCGCGGCTCGAGTACCGGATTTCGATCTTTCCGCGATTGAGGCTGCCGGCGAGCGTGATCGGAAGGCCGAGCGTGGCCTCGATGTCGGAAGCGATCGTACGCAGCTCCACGGTCGCATCGATGCGCTGCTTTCGGCGCGGCCGGTACGTTCTGACCCAGTTCTCGGCCTGACGGACAGACAGGTGACGAGCGATCACGACCTTGAGGCCATGTTCCTGTATTGCCTGACCCTCCAGTGCGACCAGCGCACGAGCGTGTCCGGCGCTGATGACGCCTGCACCGACGGCGGACTGGACGGCCGGGCACCCGGCGAGGAGCCGCAGCGACTGCGTCACCGACACGCGATGCTTCCCGATCCGCTGCGCGACCTCCTCGTGCGTTAGGCCGAACTCCTCGGTCAAGCGACGCAAACCGCGCGCCTCTTCGATGGGGTCGAGATCGGCACGTTGGAGGTTTTCGATGAGGCCGAGTACGAGCTGTTCGTCGTTGCCGGTGTCGCTGCGCACGACTGCCGGCACCGCCGTCAGCCCTGCAAGTCTTGCAGCGCGCCAGCGGCGCTCCCCCGCGATCAGCTCGTAGCCGTCGGACAGGGGTCGCACGAGCAACGGCTGAAGCACACCGTGGAGCCGGATCGATTCGGCCAGCTCGCCCAGAGGTTCGGCGTCAAAACGCGTGCGCACCTGTTGGTGAGACGGCCGAATCTGGTCGACGGCGATCATCTGCGGCACCAGAGCTTCGCCCTCGCGCGACATCGGGATCAAGGCCTCGAGTCCGCGCCCGAGACCGCGCATGCGTGGTTGGCTCATCGTTCCAGCAGCTCCTTCGCGAGTGCGCGGTATGCAATCGCGCCTCGACACATGGGGTCGTATTCGATCACCGATTTGCCGTGACTGGGCGCCTCGCTGATGCGAACGTTGCGGGGGATCAGCGTTGTCAGGACCTCGTGCGGGTACGAGCGACGCACCGATTCGAGGACATCCCACGAAAGTGTGGTGCGTGCGTCAAATTGCGTCATGACGATGCCGGCGATGACGAGCTTGGGGTTGAGGCGAGAGCGTACAAGTTGGTGGGTGTACATCAGATGTCGTAGGCCTTCGAGCGCGAAGTATTCGCACTGCGTCGGAATCAGCATGCTGGTGGCCGCGGTGAGGGCGTTGAGGGTGAGGAGGCCGAGTGACGGTGGGCAGTCGATGATCAGGCACTCGATTGCGGGCTCGAGAGTTGACAACGCTTTACGAAGCAGCGTTTCGCGGTCGTTGAGCATGGCCAGTTCGATTTCGGCGCCCGCAAGGTCGATGCGGGAGGGAACAATTTCCAAACCGGGGACGCCGGTCGGCTGAGCGACCTGGCGCACGTCAGCGTCGCCTGTGAGCAGGTGGTAGACGTTGAGCCGGGCTCGAGTCGGATCGAGGCCGAGCCCTGAGGTCGAGTTCGCCTGAGGATCAAGATCGACCAGCAGGGTCCGGTGGCCGAGCTCCGCCAGAGCGGCTCCCAGGTTGATGGCGGTGGTCGTCTTTCCGACGCCGCCCTTCTGGTTGACCACTGCGATGATCGGCGGGGTGGTGGTCGCCAACATCTTGGGGTTGGCTCGCTCCACTGATCCAATATCTGGGGGCATACTGGGATTCTAGTTCAGATTACGGCGGTTGCCTAGCCAGCTTGTTATGGCTGGCCGGATGGCCCCGTGCACTGGAGAAGACCACGTAGGGAAGTCGCAGCCGGCTCGAGGGGCCCTCCCACTCCCGGGCCGGCCCCTCCCCCGCCTGCACACCGTGCCACGACGCTATTCGTTTCGTTTGCGCCCGCCAACCTTGCCTGTTAAGGATTCGCTGGGACCGTATGTCGGCGGCGGTTTGACCAGATGGCGTACACCGACACGACGACCAGTAGGGCCTCAATCGCGACCGCGACGTCAACCTGGGAACCGGCGACGCCGATGCCGACCAACAGGTTGTAGCTGATGTGGCAGACCGACGACGACGTTGTGTTCGTGAACTTTCGAATCAAGCCCAGGCCAAGGGCTATCACCAACACGGCGAGCGCCGCGAGCGACAGGCCGTATTGCGTGTGGATTGACGTGAAGAGGACTGCGGTGGCGATCAGGCCTAGCCGCGGTTGCAGCGCGCCCCTGAACAGGATCTCCTCGCAGATCCCGGGAGCCAGCGCGATGGCGGCTATTCCCACCGGACCGCCAAGCCCACCGAACAACTGCTGCGTGGTCGTGTCCACCTGTTGCGCGACGCCCGGCGTCCAGGCGTGGCTGAGCGCATCCATCGCCTGGCCGAAAGCGAAGAAAGCACCGGCCGCCGCCAGGGCGAGCACGATGTGCCACCAGGCCGGCGCGACCAGCCCGAGCCTCGTGGCCGCCTGGGACGCATTGCGCCGGATGAAAATTCCAACGCCCGCAGCGGCGAGGATGAGAAAAGGTGTCTCCTGGGCGATGAGGTCGCCGACGCCCAGCGGCGCTTGATTTGCCGCCGTAAGGCTCGTGAATGCGATCGACGCGACCTGCGTGCCGAACAAGAGCACCGCGAGAACGAGGGCGAGAGCGTGGACGGGGTTGTCGGGGTCGATCGGCAGGATCTGTGAGATACGCTCGCGGATGGGCTTCGACGCCAGTGCGGCCGCGACCACCGCAGTCGCCATGATTCCGACATCGACCGCAACCGTGCTTTGACCAGTCGCGCCGGCCGTCGTGGTGCCGGCGCCGGCCAGGTCCAGGGCACCGATCAGAAAGGCAATGCCGGCCGTGACTCCGGCGACGATGCCGATCTCAAGTTGCGCCCAACGGCGGCCCACGGCCACGTTCGCCAGGATCACCAGCGGCAGCGGCATCAGCACCACCGCCGCTGCTGCCGCGTCGAGGACCAGGTGGCCGCTCAGCCTGACTTAGAACCCTGCGCGGGTAGAGGCCCAGGAGTTGGGGGCGCGTCCGCCGGCTTCGGTGTCACGTCGATCAGCGGCCGGATCAGCTCGATAGGGAAGGGCAGCAGGATGGTCGTGTTCTTCTCCGAACCGATCTCCACCATGGTCTGAAGGAAGCGCAGCTGGAGCGCTCCCTGCTGCGACGAGATGACCGCCGCGGCATTGGCAAGAGTCTGCGACGCCTGGAACTCGCCGTCGGCGTTGATGACCTTGGCTCGCTTCTCGCGTTCTGCCTCAGCCTGCTTCGCCATCGCGCGCTGCATCGTGCTCGGCAGCTCCACGTCCTTGATCTCGACGACGGCGACTTTTATGCCCCACGGCTCGGTCTGCTCGTCGATGATCTTCTGCAGGTTCTGGTTGATTTTCTCTCGATTGGCGAGAAGCTCATCCAGGGTCGCCTGTCCGAGCGCCGCCCTCAAGGTGGTCTGAGCGATCTGCGACGTTGCGTTGATGTAGTTCAGGACCTGAGTCACTGCCTTGCGTGCGTCGATGACCTGGAAATAGATGACCGCGTTGACCTTCGCTGTGACGTTGTCGTTGGTGATGACTTCCTGGGGCGGCACCTCGAGGGTGATCACGCGCAGGTCGATCTTGACCAGCCGGTCGATCCCGAATGGGATGATGAAGAAGAGCCCGGGGCCTTTCAACGCGATCAGGCGGCCCAGCCGGAACACCACGCCACGCTCGTATTCGTTGGCAATGCGCAGGCTGGAGAACGCTACGACCACGGCCAGCACGACGATCACGGCGAGGACGGTCAGGCTTCCGATATCCACTAGCTTTTCTCCTTAATCCTCTCGCTCTCACCGGGGTCGAAGCCGACCACTCTCAACTGAAGTCCATCGCGGCCGACCACGCGGACCGGCGCGCCCGTGTGGATCGGTTCGGGTGTTGCGACGGCCTTCCACAGCGCGCCTGAGACAAAGACTAGACCTTCCGGAGCAAGCTCCTCGCGCGCCTCGCCCAGGGCGCCGACCATGCTCTCGGCTCCGGCGAAGGCGGGTGCGCGTCGCGCTTCCCAGACCTTTCCGACGAACACGATGAAGAAGGCCAGAGTCACCGCGCCAGAGCCGAGCGCGACGACCGGGTTGACGCCGAGGCCGACCGGCCCGGTGTTGACCAGGAATGCCATGCCCAGGACGAGCGAGAACACGCCGCCCACGCTAAGGATGCCGTGTGTGTTGGCCTTGAGGTCCGCGAGGAACAGGATGAGCGCGAGCAGCATCAGGAGGGCGCCGGCGATGTTCACCGGCAGGTTGGCGAGGGACACGATCGCCAGGATCGCCGCCAAGCCGCCGACGACCCCCGGCAGGATCGCTCCAGGAGTCGAGAGCTCGGTGATGATCCCGTAGCCCGCGACGATGATCAGCAAGGCTGCGATGGTCGGATCGATCAGCGCATTGAGAAAGACTTGCCAGAACGGCATGGGCATGTCGTCGATGAGCGCACCAGCCGTGTGGAGGACAAGTGTCCCGCCCGTCCTCGAGACCGACCGCCCGTCGATGGCGTTCAGCAGCGAAGCCGGATCGGATGCTTCGAGGTCGGCGACATGCAGCTTGACGGCGTCTTCCGCGTTGATGTTCACACTGTTGCGCACCGCCTGCTCGGCCCAGTCCGCATTGCGTCCATGCATCGCGGCCAGGTTGCGAACTCGTGTCACCGCGTCGTTCAGGACCTTCGTTCCGAGATCACCGGTGAGGTTCGCCCCGGAAGCATCGATTGGGTGCGCCGACCCGATGTTGGTTCCAGGCGCCATGGCCACGATGTCGGCGGCCTGCGCGACGAAGAGGCCGGCCGACGCGGCACGAGCTCCGCTCGGGTAGACGTACGCGATCACCGGCACTTTCGAGTTGAGAAGGCTGGTGACGATGTCGTCCATGGAGGTGGAGATTCCGCCCGGGGTGTTGATCACCACCAGCAGGGCATCCGCCCGATCCGCCTCAGCGCGGCCAACCGCGCTCTCCATATACGCGGCCATGATGGTGTTGATGTCCCCGACGAGGTCCGCTCGCTCGACATGCGGAGCGGCGGCGGAAGCCTGCAACGGAACCAGGGCGGCCAGGGCGAACAGCACGAATCCGAACGTCAGCGCTGACCGCCTGCGCATATCCCGAGTATGGCAATCCTCGCTGCCGGGTGCCAATGTAAAACGTGGAACATTCGCGCGGCTGGAGGCGGGAACAGTAACTGCTCAAGCGCGTCTAAAATCGACTGCGTGGGGGTGAGCGGGAATCAGCACGCGCGGCGCCCGGACACAGTCGACAGCGATACCGAGACGATGCGCGACCTGTTGAAGCAGGTCGCGATGGCCCGGCCGCTGACCGACGGCGAGCAGCAACGACTGCTCGAGCGGGCCGGGCTCGGCGACAGAGCCAGCCAGGAACGACTGGTGGCCGTGAATCTCGGATTGGTGATCCGGCTGGCGAACGAACGCGGAGAACACGGCATGTCGATGCCCGACCTGGTTCAGGAGGGATCGATCGGACTTGTCGAGGCGATCCGCTCCTTCGCCAACAGCGGAGAGGGCGACTTCGTCCCTTTCGCCGCGCGGCACGTCGTCGCACAGATGGAAGCCGCCATCGCGGCGGAGGCGGCGGCAACCCGTGATGCCGATCGGCTGATCGCAGCTGCAACGGATTACGAGCGCACCCAGATGGTCATGCACCTCGAGCTCCACCGCAATGCGACTGAGATGGAGCTCGCGGAAAAGCTTGAATGGACTGTGGAGCGGACTCGCCACGTAGCCGAGGTGGTCGCGGATGCGCGCCGTCGCCACGATGAACAGATGCTCGAGTTCATCGATCCCCAAGACATCGACTTTGATCACGTCGAGGGCGGGGAATTTGGCGGGTAGCGCGCCCCACCGTACCGCTCTTTACGACCGCCACGTCGCGTTGGGCGGCCGCATGGTCGACTTTGGAGGCTGGGAGCTGCCTCAGCAGTACACGTCGATTCGTGATGAGCACATGGCCGTCCGCAAGGTCGCAGGTCTGTTCGATATCTCGCACATGGGACGGCTGGTGGTCGAGGGCTCCGGCGCCGAGTCATACCTGCAGAGCTTGCTCACCAACGACCTCGGCCCGGTCGCTCCGGGTCACGCGATCTACACGCTCATGTGCCAGGAAGACGGCGGCGCCATCGATGATCTAGTCGTCTATCGCGAGGCCAGCGATCGCTTCCTCGTCGTGGTCAACGCGTCGAATCGTGAGAAGGACACCGCCTGGATGCGAAAGCACATTCCAAACGGCGTTTCGATGAGCGACCACACCCGCGATATGAGCCTGATCGCCTTCCAAGGCCCGCGGGCTCACGCCCTTCTGCCACGCGGCTCCTCAGAAGCCGATGACATCCAGTACTTCGGCTTTCGCCCCGGCAAGGTCGCTGGCGTTTCCGCTCTCGTCTCGCGGACCGGCTACACCGGAGAGGATGGCTTCGAGCTCTTCATCGAGTCCGGCCGTGTCGGCGACGTATGGGACGCCATCCTGACCGAAGGGAAAGCGGAAGGGGTCCTGCCTGCGGGTCTTGGCGCGCGCGACGCCACCCGCCTCGAAGCGGCCCTTCGGCTTTACGGCAATGACATGGACGAAACGGTCAACCCATACGAGGCGGGCCTCGGCTGGACCGTGAAGCTGGGCAAGGGTGACTTCATCGGCCGCGACGCGCTGGCGAAGGTGAAGGAGCAGGGGCCGAGGCGAAGCCTCGCCGGCCTCAGGACGGCGCCCGGAGACATTCCGCGCCATGGTGCCGCGGTCAGTCAGGGGGGTCGTCGCCTCGGGGTGATCACCAGCGGCACGCACTCGTTCTTTCTCGGTCATCCGATCGCGCTCGCGATGGTCGAAGGCCCATCATTGCGGGTCGGAGAGCAGGTCACGGTCGAGGTTCGAGGCCGAGAAGCCCCGGCTGAGGTTGTGAAGCTTCCTTTCTATCGGGGTTCGGCGCGATCCGCGGTCGCCCCGGCCAAATCTTGATCGGCCGCCACAATCAGCGAGGAGATGGAGTGAATGGCTGACCGCCGCTACGCAAAGACGCACGAGTGGGTCACAGTCGATGGCAAGACAGTCACCGTCGGCATCAGCGATTTCGCGCAGTCGCAGTTGGGCGACGTCGTCTTCCTCGAGCTTCCGAGCCCAGGCCGAAAGCTCGCAGCGCGCGAGACCTTTGGGGTGGTGGAATCGGTCAAAGCCGCAAGCGACCTCTATTCGCCAGTCGCTGGGCGCGTGACCGCGGTCAACGAAAAGCTCACCGCCAAACCGGAGCTCGTCAACTCGGATCCCTACGGCGATGGATGGATCATGAAGCTGGAGCTCACGGGCGACCTGCCCGCGGATCTGCTCGACGAAGCGGCCTACAAGAAAGTGACGGAGGCCGCGGCCGGCTAGGTGCCCTACCTGGTCCATTCCGATGAGGACCGCGCGTCGATGCTTGCGGCGATCGGCGTTCAGTCGATGGATGATCTGCTGCTCGACATCCCGCGCTCGCTCCGGCTGACGGCGCTTGAGTTGCCGGCAGGCCTCTCGGAGCACGAGACGATGTCTCAGATCAGCTCCCTTGCGGCGCGGAACCGAGTCTTCCCCGACCGGCTGACCTTCCGTGGTGGCGGCGTCTACCGGCGGTTCATCCCGGCATTGGTCGCTGCGGTGACGTCCAAACCGGAGTTCTACACCGCGTACACGCCCTATCAAGCCGAGGCAAGCCAGGGCACGCTTCAGGCGATTTACGAGTTCCAGACATTGATCGCGGAGCTGACAGCGCTCGACGTCGCCAACGCATCGCTGTACGACGGCGCGACTGCGGTCGCGGAAGCAGCGATGATGGCTCACATTCACACCGGCCGCAACGAGGTTGTTGTCGCCGGCTACCTGCACCCCGAGTACTTGGAGGTGCTTCGCGCTTTCAGTGAGGGCCGTGGCATCAAGGTCCGCAAGGGGACCGAACCCGGACCGAAGACCGCCGCAGTGATCTTTCAGCAGCCCGACTTCCTCGGCCTACTTGTCGATGCCAAGACTCTCACCGAAAGCGCTCACGCGGCCGGCGCACTCGCCATCGCCTGCGTCGACCCGATCAGCCTGGCCATCCTCGCGCCACCCGGCGAATATGGCGCGGACATCGCGGTCGGGGAGGGGCAGCAATTGGGCTTGACCCCCAGCTACGGCGGGCCCCACGTCGGCTTCATCTCCTGCCGCCGCGAGCTGGTGAGGCGTCTTCCTGGCCGCCTGATCGGCACCGCCTACGACACACAGGGACGCCGTGGATTCGTGCTGGCGCTGGCCGCACGCGAGCAGCACATCCGCCGCGAGAAGGCGACTTCAAACATCTGCACGAACCACTCGCTATGCGCACTGGCGGCAAGCGTCTACATGACCTACATGGGCCCAGATGGCCTGCGCCAGGTCGCCGAGGTCAGCTTCAAGCGTGCCCATGCGCTGTCCGAGCGGCTGGCTGCCCTTCCAGGCTGGGAGCCGGCGTTCCCGGAGCGACCGTTCTTCAGCGAGTTCCCGATGCGCGTTCCGAAAGGAGCTGCAGTCATTCGCAAACTGGCCCGCAAGGGCATCTTGGGGCCGCTTGACGTCCATCGTTGGTTTCGCGAGCTCAAAGGAGTTCTCACCTTCACCTGCACCGAGGTGAACGACGCCCGGGCGCTGGATGAGCTGGTGGCGGCGCTCGAATCTTGACCGAGCTCCTGAGCTTCGAAAAGAGCCGGCCGGGCGCGAGCGTCCCTCGTCTCCCCGACGCGGACGTGACGGCTCCCGAGCCTTCGCAGCTCCTGGCCCCCGATCTCCTTCGCTCCAAGGCTCCCGGGCTGCCGCGACTCAGCGAGCCGGAGATCATGCGGCACTACAGCCGGCTGGCCTCGATGAACTACTCGATCAGCGGGCAGTTCTACCCGCTCGGCAGCTGCACCATGAAGTACAACCCGGTCGTCAACGAGGCAGCCGCGGCGCTGCCGGGGTTCGCAGAGCTGCATCCCTACCAGGACGCGGACAGCGTCCAGGGTGCGCTCGAGCTGATGTGGCGGCTGGAACACGCGCTGTGCGCGGTGGTCGGGGTGGAACGGGTGACCCTGCAGCCGGCCGCCGGCGCGCACGGCGAGTGGACGGCGCTGCGGATGATCCAGGCCTACCACCATTCTCGCGGGGACGCTCGGACGGAGGTCCTCGTACCCGATTCAGCGCACGGCACCAACCCAGCGAGCGCTGCTCTCAACGGCTTTCATGTCGTCGAGGTGAAATCGGGCCCCGACGGCCGGATCAGCCTCGCCGATCTGGAGTCCAAGCTTTCCCCAAGGGTCGCCGCCCTCATGCTCACGAACCCCAACACTTTGGGTCTTTTCGAAAGGCAGATACTGGATATAGCGGAGATGGTGCATGCCACCGGCGCAATGCTGTACTACGACGGAGCCAACCTGAACGCCTTTATGGGCATCTGCCGGCCGGGCGACATGGGCTTTGACGCGGTCCACATGAACCTGCACAAGACCTTCACCACCCCGCACGGTGGCGGTGGTCCGGGTGCCGGACCTGTCGGTGTGAAGGCGGACCTTGTCCCGTTCCTTCCCACCCCGACCGTGGAGCGCACAAACGGGCATTTCACACTGGATTTCAAGCGTCCGAGGTCGATCGGTCGCGTGCGGAGCTTCTACGGCAACTTCGGGATGCTCGTCCGGGCCTATGCCTACATCGTGGCGATGGGTGGTGACGGCCTCGCGCAGGCGTCACGCGACGCGGTGCTCTCCGCCAACTACCTTCGCAAGCAGGTCGAGAACGACCTGGAGATGCCGCACGAAGGCCCCTGCATGCACGAGTTCGTCGCGAGCGCGCACCATCTGGCCCATGACGGTGTGCGTGCCCTCGACATCGCCAAAGCCCTGCTGGATCGCGACTTCTACGCTCCGACCGTGTACTTCCCGCTGGTCGTGCCCGAGGCGATCATGGTCGAGCCGACCGAAACCGAGAGCAAGGCTACGCTGGACGCGTTTGCGGCCGCCATCAAGGAGATCGTCGCGCAGGCTCGGACCAACCCCCAGGCGCTGCACGATGCGCCACAGAGCCTGCCGGTTGGACGCCTGGACGAGGTCGCCGCGGCTCGCCGGATCAACGCCTATCTCCAGGGCCACAGTGAGGATCCTGTGCTGCGCTGGGAGCCGGTGCAAAAATAGGCCTGTTAAGGACCCTGACGAAGGCCATTTTCGAATTCGAAATCCGGTAAAATTGGACTCCTGAAACTCTGCCCAGTTGATCCCTACGAGTTCTCCACGCTGGGAAGGCCGATTTACCGGTGACGGGGGCCAAAAACCCCTCTCCGGAGCAGCCTGAAGCGCGCGCGCGCGCTGACAGCCGCAGGCCCCACCCCTTAGGCGCGGACGTCGCGTACACCGCCGAGCAAATCCAGGTCCTCGAGGGCCGGGAGCATGTCCGGAGGCGCCCGAGCATGTACATCGGGTCCACCTCCTCGAGCGGCCTCCACCACCTGGTCTACGAGGTGGTGGACAACGCGGTCGACGAGGCTCTCGCCGGGTATGCGACCAGGATCACCGTCACGCTTTACGCCGACGGGAGCGTCCAGGTCGAAGACAACGGGCGCGGCATCCCTGTGGACATCCACAAGAAGGAAGGCGTTTCCGCCCTCGAACTGGTGTTGACGCGCCTGAACGCCGGCGGCAAGTTCGGCGGCGGGGGCTACAAGGTGTCGTCGGGGCTCCACGGCGTGGGCGTCTCGGCCGTCAACTTCCTCAGCGAAAAGCTCCAGGTGTGGGTGCATCTCGGCGGAAAGGTCCATCACATGGAGTTCGAGCGTGGGGTGCCGAAGGGGTCGGTCAAGGTCGTGGGCAAGACCGACCACACCGGGACGATCGTCCGGTTCTGGCCGGACCCGCAGATCTTCCCGGACACCAAGTTCGACCGCGAGATCATCCTGCGCCGCCTGCGCGAGATGGCATACCTGAACAAGCGCCTCGAGATCGCCCTGGCGGACGAGAACGCCGGCTTCACCAACACCTTCTACTTCGAAGGCGGAGTGGTTGCCTTCGTGCGTGCTCTCAACCGCGACAAGCAGGTGGTCAACCACGTCCCCTTCTACGTCGACCGCGAGGTCGAGGGCACGCAGGTGGAGATCGCCCTGCAGTACAACGACACGTTCGTCGAGAACGTGATCGCGTTCGCCAACACGATCCACACGATCGAAGGCGGAACCCACCTGACCGGCTTCCGTGCGGCGCTCACCAACGTCCTCAACCGGTATGCGCGCAAGGCGGCAATTCTCAAGGAGCAGGATCCCAACCTCTCTGGAGAGGACGTGCGCGAAGGACTCGCCGCGGTGATCAGCGTCAAGGTGATCGACCCTCAGTTCGAAGGGCAGACCAAGGGCAAGCTGGGCAACGCCGAGGTCCAGGGCCACGTGTCGATCGCTCTCTCAGAAGGGCTCACACAGTACCTCGAGGAAAACCCGTCGGAGGGCCGGCGCATCGTCGAAAAATCGTTGACCGCGGCGCGGGCGCGTGAAGCCGCCCGCAAGGCGCGCGACCTTGTGCAGCGCAAGAGCCTGCTCGAGTCGAGCACCTTGCCCGGCAAGCTTTCCGATTGCTCCGAGCGGGATCCGGCTCTCTGTGAGCTCTACATAGTGGAGGGCGATTCGGCCGGCGGCACCGCGAAGGGTGGCCGTGATCGCCGGACGCAGGCCATCCTTCCGCTGCGCGGCAAGATCCTGAACGTCGAGAAGGCGCGCCTGGACAAAGTGCTCACCTCAGACGAGATACGCAACCTCATCACCGCGATGGGAGCCGGCGTGGGCGACAACTTCAACGTCGAGAAAATGCGCTACCACCGTGTGATCACGATGACTGACGCCGACGTGGACGGCAGCCACATCCGCACTCTTCTGCTCACGTTCTTCTACCGCTACTTCCCGGTGGTCATCGAAAAGGGCTACCTCTATATGGCGCAGCCGCCGCTGTTCAAGGTGTTCAAGGGCAAGCAGATCGTCTGGTGTCACTCTGAGGGCGACCGCGACAAAGCGCTGCGGCAGCTCGGCAAGAATGCCGAGTCGGCGCGGATGAAGGGTCTCGGTGAGATGAATGCCGAGGAGCTGTGGCAGACGACCATGAACCCGGCCACGCGGGTGCTGTTGCAGGTCACCGTGGAAGATGCCGCCGCCGTGAACGACACGTTCGAGAAGTTGATGGGGCCGGATGTGGAACCTCGAAAGAAGTACATTCAGGCGCACGCCAAGAGCGTCCGCAACCTCGACATTTAGCGGGTCGTAGCAATGCGAATTGCAGTCGACGCCATGGGCGGCGACTTCGCGCCAGCTCAGGTCGTGCTAGGAGCCGCACAGGCGGCCACGGAGTACGGGCTCGACATCTCGCTGGTCGGCCTGCCGTCTTCGGTGCAGCCGTTGCTGGACGCGCATCCCCGGCTGCAGCTGGTTCCCTGCACGCAGGTGATCGAGATGGACGAGCATCCCGCGCAGGCGGTGCGCTCGAAGCCCGACTCGTCGATGGCCGTGTGCGCGCGCATGTGCAGAGAAGGTCGCGCCGACGGGTGGATCTCGGCCGGCAATTCCGGGGCGATCATGGCTGCCGCGCTTCTCATCCAGGGACGGATAAGAGGAATCGAGCGGCCGGCGTTGGGGTCGATCGTGCCTACAAGCAACGGCTTTGCCTACTTCGTCGACGTGGGCGCCAACGTCGACTCGAAACCCGAATACATGGTGCAGTTCGCAATGATGGGCGCCGTGTACGCGCGCGAGATGCTCGGGCGCCCGGACCCTCGCGTGGGACTGCTCAGCAACGGTGAGGAAGAAGGCAAGGGCGACGAACGGGTGAAGGAGACCACCAGGCGGCTGAAGGGGTCGCTCCAAGGATTTATCGGCAACGTCGAGCCCAAGGACATCTACGCAGCGCGCGCGGACGTGATCGTCGCGGATGGTTTCGTGGGCAACGTCGCGATCAAGATGGCCGAGGCGACAGCAGACTTTCTGTTCCGCAACCTTCGCGACGAGATCCCCAAGACGATGCGGGGCAAGCTTGGTGGAATGCTCATCCGGCCAGGTGTGCGGCAGCTGCGCGCGCGCGTCGACTGGCGCGAGTTCGGCGGTGCGCCGCTGCTTGGAATCGAAGGCGTCGCGGTGGTCGCTCACGGACGCTCTGACGCCCGAGCGATCAAGAACGCGATTCGGGTGACCCGGGATGCGGTGCAGAATCAGCTCGTCGGTAAGATTCGGTCGGAGGTGGGGAAGTGAGCAAGAACGGCACCAACGGAAACAGGACGCGGGTCGTCGTGACCGGGATGGGAACGGTGAACCCCCTGGGGAAGAACCTCGAGGAGTACTGGGACGGGCTCATCGAAGGACGGAGCACTGCCCGATTCGCCGAGGGCTACCCGACCGAGAAGCTGACCACGAAGTTCGCGTGCGAGGTCCCCAACTTCGACCCGCAGAGCTACATGGACCGCAAAGTCGCGCAGCGCATGGCGCGCTTCTCGCAGATGGCCGTGGCCGCGTCGACCATGGCGCTGGCCGACTCGGGGCTCGACCTCGGGAAAGAAGACAGCTATCGCGTCGGCGTCGACATGGGCACGGGGATCGGCGGATTCATCGAGATGACCCAGGGGGCCATCTCTTACGCGACCAAGGGCAGGCTCAATCCTCTATACGCGCCGATGATCATCCCGAACATGGCCGCCGCCTCCGTGGCGATGGCGTTTCACCTGCACGGACCGAACACGACGGTGACAACTGCTTGCGCGGCGTCAACTCACACGCTCGGCGATGCGACTCGCATGATCCAGCACGGCGATGCTGATGTGATGCTCGCGGGCGGTTCCGAGGCCTCGCTCTGCGAGGTTGGAATCTCCGCGTTCAACGCGATTCGCGCGCTCTCCGCGCGGAACGAGGCGCCGGAGAAGGCGAGCCGGCCCTTCGATCGTGACCGAGATGGATTCGTGCCCGGCGAAGGTGCCGGCATCCTGGTCCTCGAGTCGGCTGAGCACGCCACGAATCGTGGCGCTCGCATCTACGGCGAGGTCCTCGGCTACGCGCTCACGTGCGACGCATTCCACCAGGTCGCGCCAGATGAGACTGGAGAGGCGCCCGCCCGCGCGGTGACGCTTGCGCTGGCCGACGCCGGCATCGAGCCCAAGGACGTCGACTACGTCAACGCGCACGGCACGTCCACGCAGCTGAATGACGCGGGTGAGACCAAGGCATTGAAGATCGCGCTCGGCGAGCACGCCTACAAGGTCGCGATCAGCAGCACCAAGTCGATGATCGGCCACCTGCTCGGCGCCGCTGGAGCGGTGGAGGCGATCGCAACGCTGCTCACCATCAATCGCGGCATCATCCACCCGACGATCAACTACGAGAACCCCGACCCGGCGTGCGACCTCGACTACGTGCCCAACCAGGCTCGGCGCAAGGAAGTGCGCATTGCCATCTCCAATGGTTTCGGCTTCGGCGGACACAACGCCGTCGTTGTCTTGAAGAAGTACGAGGAGTGACCCCACAAAGTAGTGACTGACGAAAACAACGTCGGCACGGTTCTCGGCCGCAGCCTCCAGGAGGAGATGCAGACCTCCTACATGGAGTACGCGATGTCCGTCATCATCAGCCGGGCGCTGCCCGATGTGCGTGACGGGCTGAAGCCCGTGCAGCGACGCATCCTCTACGCGATGCATCGCGCCGGGGCGACCTCCGGGAGCCGGTATCGAAAATGCGCTGCCTTCGTCGGCGACGTGCTGAAGCTGTATCACCCGCACGGCGACCAGTCGGTCTATGACGCGCTGGTCCGGATGGCTCAGCCGTTCTCGCTGCGCTATCCATTGATCGACGGCCAGGGCAACTTCGGCAGCGTCGACGGCGACCCGCCGGCGG
>DATBZP010000116.1:0-10737 GCA_036513135.1 Candidatus Dormiibacterota bacterium
GATCGGCAAGATCGCCCGGCCGAAGAACGTCTGGATCGTGCCCGACATGCCCAAGACACGCTCGGGCAAGATCATGCGCCGCGTCATCGCCGGCATCTCCAACTTCACCAGCCCGGGCGACATCACCACGCTCGCCAATCCCGAAGTCGTCCAAACCATCAAGCATCACGTGGAGTCTGAAAAGGTCAGCCGCGGCCAGAGCCCGCGTGAACTGTCAGAGAAGGAGCTGGAGGAGATCAAGGCGTTCGGCCGCGCCGAATAACGGTACGGGAGGGTGACCCGAGCTCACCCTCCCGTCGCCGCCGCTTCGCATCGGAAGTTCAGGCTGGCGCGCGCACCCGGTCGCCGGGTACCAGCTCGAACAGCTCGGGCATGGGCCAGCTCATGGGTGCTGGTCCGCCGATTCGCTTCCAGCGGTCCACGAGCACGAGCGTCGGGAGTAGTTCGACGAGGGACTTGGTACCCCGCCGGTTGACGAAGCTTCCGTCGTCGAAGACCGCATCGCAACCAACGACCGCAATGTCGGCCTCGAGCGCGGCGAGCGCGACCGCCTCTGCGTTCAGACCGGCGGCCCGCAGGTCGCTTACGAGTGCGTGGCCCTCGTCAGCCAGACCAAAGACCACGACCTGGACGTGGACAGGGCTGGCATAGACCAGCGCGCGGGCGACCAGTGAGCTGTTGGAGATGGTCGCCACCCGGCGGCGCCTGAGTACGCGCATGGCTGATCGCGCCACCCGGCGCCGTTCGGCGTCCGCGCGGCGGATTACGGCGCGTACGTCACCGACCGCCGTCGCCTCCGCGACCGCTGCCGCGATCGCCGGCCTCTCGGGTCGAAGCTCGGACAGGCGCCGGCCGACCTCAGGTCGCCTGTCCGAAGGGACCAGAGCCAGAATCCCCAGCGCCTTTCGCGCAAGGTATCCAGCGCCGTGCATCCGATCGGAGGCGATCGCCGCAATACCCCTTTCCACCATTGCGCCGGAGTCGATCGACGGAGTCTACAGGCCTGGCAGCGGACGTCCCGGCGCTCGCGATCTAGTTGGCGGGTGCGCCTGCTCCCGGGGGTGCACCACCGGGTCCGGGGCCGCGGCCGCCGCCGAATCCGCCGCCGAATCCGGTCGTGCATGTGCCTGAAGGTCCGGCCGGCGTGATCGCGATCGAGGTCGCCTGGACAGCGCCCGAGGAGTCCGCGGGTCCAGTCGCGCGCAGGCACTCACCGGTGCGCAGGTCGGTCGAGGATGCCGACAGCGTCCTCGTCACGCTCGCGACCGTTGGAACCGTGATCGTCTGGCTGCCGGAGCTGGTCATTACCGTGATCGAGATTCCGGCGGCGCCCGTCACCTCGCCGCTGACGACGGGTAGCGGCGGCTGCGCGGGTTGACCGGACGGAATCGGCCTGGGAGAGGCGCCGGGAGGGGGACTCGGTCCAATCCGGCCTGCCGTACAACCGGCTGACGGCTTGGGGGACAGTCGGACCGTCGTTGCGGTCAACAGGCCGGCCGAGTCCTTCTGGCCGGTCGCCAAAATGCACTGGCCGGGCACGACGTCGGCGAGCACCGCCGTGGCGGTCCGAGTGAAGGTCGTCGTGCTGGTCAGCGTGACCGTGATGTCGCCGCTGGCTCCGGTCAGGATCAGGGTCTGGCCGTTCACCTGCACCAGCTGACCCGAGGCACCGTTGCGGAATTGGGCTCCGCGAGCTGGGCTGGGCGACGTGGACGCTGTGGTCGCGGCGCCGGCCGTGCTCCCGCAAGCGGCAGCCACCAGTCCAACTGTTGCAGCGACCAGTACCACGATTCGATTCATAGCTTCTTGAACCTCCCCTATTGAGCCCGCAGCGCTTCGATGGGCGCGAGTCGAGCCGCCCGCAGCGCCGGATAGACACCGAAAATAAGTCCGACGGCCACTGCCACGCCGACCGCGACGAGGACGGGCAGGGGCGTGATGGTGACTGCGATGTTGGCCGCCCGTGGGACGACATAGCCGACGGCCAAACCTGTAGCGACGCCCAGGAGTCCGCCGACGGCCGTCAGCATTCCCGCCTCGATGACGAACTGCCGGAACAGGTCAAACGGAGTCGCTCCCAACGCCTTCCGCAACCCGATCTCGCTCGTTCTCTCGGTGACCGAGACCAACATGATGTTCATCACACCGATCCCTCCGACGAGAAGTGAGATGGCCGCCACGCTCGCGAGCAGGATCGTCAGCGTCTGCGTAACCGCCTGCGCCGTGCTGAGCACCTGGGTCTGGGTTGTGATCGTGAAGTCGGCCTGGGAGGGATCCGTGATGTGGTGCGTCTGCAGGAGTATCTGGTTGGCTTCGAGGTAAGCCGAGCCGATGGTGCCCGCGCCGGTTGCGCTGAGCAGGATCCTTTGCACGCTGCCGCCGCCGCCGAACAGCTCGTCCTGAGCTGTTGAGATCGGGACGACGCCAAGGTCGTCCTGGTTGCCGAATCCCTGGCTGCCCATCGGGGCGAGCACCCCGATCACCTGGAATGGAATCTGCTTCACCATCACGATGTCACCGACGCCCGCTCCCAGGTTCGAGGCTGTGGTCGGGCCGAGCACGATGACCTGCGCCCGCGTGGCCACGTCATGTGCGCTGATGAACGTGCCGCTGCCAATGGTTCGTGTGTTGGTGATGAGCCAGCCGCCCGTGCTGCCGGAGACGGTCGAGCTCCAGTTGCCGGACGCGCTCACGAGCGTCGCCCGTCCCTGTGAGACCGGCGCGACCGCCTCGATGTCGGGGGCACTTTGCCTGTCCTGCAATCCGGCGACGTCTGCCATGGTCAGCGTGGTGGCGGATCCGGCCCCGCCGAAAACCCCTGCCGAGACAGTGCTTCCGGCGGAGATCGTCAGCAGATTCGTGCCAAGTGATGTGATACGCGCGGCGACGCTGTCCGTCGAGGCCTGGCCGATGCCGACTGTGGCGATCACGGCAGCCACGCCAAACAGGATGCCGAGTGTGGTGAGCACCGACCGAAGGCGGTGACCCAACAGGCTGCGCAGCCCAGTCTCGACGGTCTTGAGCAGGCTCACGCGGCGACCTCCTCGACCAGCTGGCCGTCTCGCACGTGGACGGTTCGCTTGGCGACGGGGGCGACCTCCGGGTCGTGCGTGATGATGATGAGGGTGCGTCCCTGCTCGTTGAGGTCGTGCAGCACCGAGAGGACCTCGCGGCTGGACGCCGTGTCGAGGTTGCCGGTGGGCTCGTCGGCAAGGATGAGATCCGGGTCGGTGACCAGCGCCCGCGCGATGGCAACTCTCTGCTGCTGCCCTCCGGAGAGCTGGCTGGGCCGGTGGTTGATCCGATTGCCGAGGCCCACCCGCTCGAGGGCCTGGAGCGCAAGCCGGCGCCGGTCGCCCACGTTTCTGTAGAGAAGCGGCAGCTCGACGTTGCGCCACGCGGAGAGCTTTGGCAGCAGCTGGAACTGCTGAAAGACGAAGCCGATCCTGCGATTGCGGACGTGGGCGAGCTCCGTCTCGTTAAGCCGGCTGACGTCCTCGCCCGCAAACCAATATCGACCCGAGGTAGGAGTGTCCAGGCAGCCGAGGATGTTCATGAGCGTGGACTTGCCCGATCCGGACGGGCCCATCACCGCCAGAGACTCGCCAGACGCGACGGTCAGCGAGAACTCCCGCAACGCGGCTACAGCAGCGTCCCCGGTGCCGTAGACCTTGGTGATCGATTCGAGGTGGATGAGCTCATCGGAAGCCGCCAAGCGTCAGCCGCCTGCTGGTGCGCGGAATCCGCCACCGCCGGCTCCACCACGGCCCCCGGCGCCGCCGCCGAGCACGCTGGCTCCGTTGGCGCTCGGCACCGAGCTTGTGATGACGGCGATGACGACGACCTGGTTGATCTGGAGGCCGGACACGATCTGAATCCGGGTGGGATCCGAGGCGCCGGTCTGAACGGAGACCGACTTTGGCGCACCGTTGACGAGCACCGAGACGGTGCTTCCGGCGGCGGTGGTGTGCACCGCGCTGGTAGGCACCGTGAGCACGTGCACGACCTGGTTGATCACGATGGTGGCCGACGCCGAGACACCAGGCCGGATCGAGTTGCTGGTATCCGTCAGCTGCGCGGTGACGGCGAACGTCGCGACACCGGACGAGATGGTTGCGGCCGGCGCGATGGCCGTGATCTTGCCCAGCAGCGCCTGCGTCGAGCCCGCTGGGGTCACCTCTGCACCCTGTCCGATGGCGACGAGGTTCACCTGGGAGTCGCTCACCGTCCCGGTGACGTCATACGAGCCCGGCGAGAAGATCACGATCGCGTATGTCGTGCCGCCGGCGGAGACCGACTGCCCGGCCTTGATGTTGACCTGGGAAACGATGCCGGGGATCGGGGCCGTGAGCGTGGCGCCGTCGACCTGGTGCTGCACGGTGTCCACGTTCACCTGGTCGATCTGGATTTGGGCGTCGTCCATCTGGATCGTCTGGGGTGCCGTGCTTGTCTGGAGAGCAGCCAGCGAGCTCTTGGCCGCCGAGTACTGCTGCTGCATCGAGGCAAGCGAGGCCGCCGCCTGGTCGTTGCTCTGCTGCGCTTTCGCGGTCGCTGCGGCGAGCACGGACTTGGCGGCATCCAGCGTCGTCTGGTCATGGGTGAGAGTCAACTGGTCCGCGGCCACTTTGGCTTGATCTGCGGTTACCTTGGTGGTGTCCGTCGCGCAGGCTGGCGGCGGCCCAAGGAGAGCGCAGTCGATGGCCATCGTCGCCTGGTCGGCCGTCAGCGTTACGTTGTCCTGAGCGATGAGGGCCAGGTCTGCTGTCACCGGGATCTGCGCCGCGGTCACTGGAGCCTGGGCCACCGCCACCGCCTGGGCGTTGATCGCCTGAGTGTCGGTGAGGCTGGTCTGGGCGTTGCTGACGGCCACCTGGGCGGAGCCCACGGAGTTCTGCGCCGAGGTCAGGCTCTGTGCCGTCGCCCCCGCCCTGTCCTGCGACAGCTTGGCTTGCGCGCTGGCCAGCGTTGCCTGCGCCTGGAGCAGCTGGGCCGACAGCAGGGTCGAGTCCACCGAGGCGAGAGGGGTTCCAGCGCCGACGCTCTGACCGACCTGCACGTTCACCGATTGAACGGTTCCGGCGGAGGCGAAGTTGAGATCGGCCTCGCTGACCGGAGTCAGGTTGCCGGCCATTCCGATGGACTGGGTGATTGTCCCGTACGTGACGAGCGCGGTCCGATACGAGGTCGTTACCTTGGCCGCCTGCGCGTACACGAGTGTGCCGCCGAGGATGCCGGTTCCGAGCACGAGTGCCACGAGCACCCTACGTCTCAGCAGGTTCTTCAGTCGGAGGCGTCTCATGCGGTCACCGGTATGGTCAGGTTGCCTTGGAATTCTTAGAGAACCCTGTGGGAGCACTCACAGATTGCTGGGGTCGGCCCGACCTGATCTCCTCGGGCGAGGGGGCGGCCTACCTCATCGCGCTTGCAGAACCGCCACGGAGCGGGCCGAAGTCGTCATCCGGCCGGCCACCTCGGGGGGTTCGGATTCGGGCTGCAGCCTTGCCGTATCCAGGACCAGGCGCCAGGCCCTCCCGTATTCGGCCGGGATGATCCATTTGACGTCTTCGGTATGCGCGTTGAAGAGCAGGATGAATGAATCGTCGGTGATCGGCCGGCCGCGATCGTCCGGCGCCTGGATCGCCCTACCGTTCAAGAAGACGCCCAGCGAGCGTGCGTGACTCGCCTCCCAGTCCTTGTCGGTCATGGATCGGCCGGTGGGCTTGAACCAACCGATATCCACGGTGCCGCGGATCGGCCGGCCCTGGAACCATCGCCGGCGGCGAAAGACCGGGTGATCGCGACGGAACGCGATGAGCCAGCGGGTGAAGGAGAGCAGAGCCGAGTCGATCGAAGACCAGTTCACCCACGACAGCTCGCTGTCCTGGCAGTACGCGTTGTTGTTGCCGATCTGAGTCCTTCCAAGCTCGTCCCCGGCGAGCAGCATGGGTACTCCCTGGGCCAGAAAGAGCGTGGCCAGGAAGTTGCGCTTTTGCTGGGCCCGCCACCGGAGTACCTCTGGGTCGTCCGTGTCACCCTCCGCCCCGCAGTTCCACGCTCGGTTGTGAGACTCGCCGTCGGCGTTCGACTCGCCGTTTGCCTCGTTGTGCTTCTCGTTGTAGGAGACGAGATCTCGCAGGGTGAAGCCATCGTGCGAGGTCACGAAATTCACGCTTGCAACCGGCCGGCGGGTGTCGTTCTGGTACAGGTCGGAGCTGCCCGTCAAGCGTGAGGCGAGCTCTGCGACGGTCGACGGTTCGCCGCGCCAGAAGTCGCGCACCGTGTCGCGGTAGCGGCCGTTCCACTCCGACCACAGGGCCGGGAAGTTGCCCACCTGGTAGCCGCCCTCGCCGATGTCCCAGGGCTCTGCGATGAGCTTCACGCGGCTGATCACGGGGTCCTGCTGGATCAAATCGAAGAAGGTCGACAACCGGTCGACCTCGTGGAACTCCCGCGCCAGGGTTGCCGCCAGGTCGAAGCGGAAGCCATCGACGTGCATCTCGGTGATCCAGTAGCGGAGTGAATCCATGATCAGCTGCAGCGTGTGCGGGTGGCTGACGTTCAAGCTGTTGCCAGTCCCGGTGGTGTCGTAGTAGAAGTTCGGCTCGCCGGCGACCAGGCGGTAGTAGGCGCGGTTGTCGATGCCTTTGAAGCACAACGTCGGACCAAGGTGATTGCCCTCCGCCGTGTGGTTGTAGACGACGTCCAGGATGATCTCGATGCCGGCCTCGTGGAGCGTGCGAACCATGGCCTTGAACTCGTTGACCTGCTCGCCACGCTGACCGCTGCTCGCATATTCGTTGTGGGGCGCGAAAAACCCGATCGTGTTGTAGCCCCAGTAGTTGCGCAGAGATCGCTCGAGCAGACGATGGTCGTGGACGAACTGATGGATCGGCATTAGCTCCACCGCCGTCACCCCGAGCGAAACGAGGTGGTCGATGACTGCGTGGTGCGCGAAGCCTGCGTACGTGCCGCGGAGGGCCTCAGGCACTTCCGGATGGCAGCGTGTGAAGCCCTTGAGATGCGCTTCATAGATGACCGTGTCGTGCAGCGGCTTGTCGGGGGAGCGATCGCCGGCCCAGTCGAAGTTCGGGTTGTGGACCACGGATTTGAAGACGTGCCGTGCGCTGTCCTCCACGTTGACCGCGCCTTCGTTGGCGAGGTCGTAGGAGTAGCAGGATGAGTTCCAGTCGACGTCTCCTTCGATCGCGCGGGCGTACGGGTCGAGCAACAGCTTGCGCGGATTGCAGCGGACGCCTTGTTCGGGGGCATACGGGCCGTGGACTCGATAGCCGTAGCGCTGGCCTGGCCCGACGTTCGGCAGGTAGGCATGCCACGAAAAGGCATCGACCTCTTCCAGCCGCACCATGCGCTCGTTGCCCGAGTCATCGAAGAGACAAAGCTCCACCGACTCAGCCACTTCGGAGAACAGGGCAAAGTTCGTACCCGCGCCGTCGAACGTCGGTCCGAGGGGGTAGGCGCGCCCCGGCCACACCTCGATCCGGGGCTCAGACATTTTCGACCAGGGTCTGGAGGATCACAATGCTCGATGGTGGCAGGGACACGCTGTCACCACTGGTTCTGATCTCCGGGCCGGATGACATGAGGAGGCGGTCGGCGTCGGAGATAGGGGAATTCCAATCGCTCTCGCCCAAGTTGACCCGAACGCTGATGCCGTCTCGCTCGAACACCAACCGGCGAGCTTCCTCGTCGACCTGTATGAGGATTCCCGCTCCAGAGGCGTCGCGAATTGCCGGCAGCCGGCGGCGCATCTCGATCAGGCCGCGATACCACTCGAGCATGCGGCGGTGGAACGGCTCGTCAATCTCATCCCAGACGAGCTTCGAACGGTCGAAGGAGGCGGGATCCTGCGGGTCAGGAACGGCCTCCGGTCGCCAGCCAAATGCGGCGAACTCACGGCGGCGACCCTCGCGGACGGCCTTGCCCAGCTCGGGGTCGGCGTGGTCGCTGAAGTACTGGAAAGGGCTGCTTGCCGACCACTCCTCGCCCTGGAACAGCATCGGCGTGAACGGTGCGGTGAGGAGAAGGGCGGCTGCCGCCTTGAGGGCGCCTTCGTCGACCAACGCACCCAGCCGATCGCCCGCCGCGCGGTTGCCGACCTGGTCGTGGTTCTGGACCGCGATCACGAAGCTATCGCTGGCAAGGCCATCTGCTTTCCGGCCGCGGGTCTTCTGCCGGTGAGCCGACCACTTGCCGTCGTACACCCACGCTTGCCGCAAAGCTTTGCCGAGCAGCTCGAGTGAGCCGAAGTCCTCGTAGTAACCAAGTCGCTCTCCCGTAAGCGCCGTGTGCAGCGCATGGTGCCAGTCGTCCGCCCAGGCGGCGTCGAGCCCGTAGCCGCCGGCGTCGCGGCTGCGCACAAAGCGTGGATCGTTGAGATCCGACTCCGCGATGACGAATGTCACGCGATGCAGGTCGGAGCCTAGCGCCTCGACCTCCTGACCGAGCTGCTCGAGCACATGCCGGGGTGTCTGGTCGACGATTGCGTGCACTGCATCGAGCCGCAGCCCATCGAAGTGGTAGTCGCGAATCCACATCAGCGCGTTGTCGACCACGAAGCGGCGCACCTCATCACTGCCCGGCCCATCGAAGTTGAAAGCCGCACCCCAGTCGGTGTGATGCCGGTCACTGAAGTAAGGGCCGAATTCGGAAAGAAAGTTGCCGACAGGCCCGAGGTGGTTGTACACCACGTCCAGCACGACGCCCAGCCCGGCCGAATGACAGGCGTCGACCAATCGCTTCAGCGCCGCGGGTCCTCCGTAGGCGTGATGCGGCGCGAAAAGATCCGCGCCGTCATAGCCCCATCCGCGGTTGCCGGAAAACTCCGCGACAGGCATGAGCTCGATCGCGTCGATGCCAAGCGAGACGAGGTGGGGGAGGTGCTCGACGATCCCCTTAAAGTTGCCTTGAGCCGAGAAGGTGCCGGCGTGCAGCTCGTACAGCACGGCGCCGGCGAGCGGCCTCCCTTGCCATGCGCCGTCACCCCACGCATAGGCGCTGTGGTCGATCACCTCTGAGAGGCCGAGCACGCCGTCCGGCTGGGAGGGGGATCGAGGATCGGGCCGCATGTCGCCACCATCGAGCGAATAGCCGTACCGCGTGCCGGCTCGAGCCGCGACATCCACGATCTCCCACCAACCGCCTTCACGCTGGTGCATCGCGAGCCGGTGTCCGTCCGCGACGACATCGACGCTCTGACGACCCGGCGCCCAGATCATGAACGTGTGCATCAGCCCTGCTCGGCGGCGAGCACCGCCACTGGAAACGATTGGAGCATTTGACTCATGGCGACCGGCGAGCCACCTTGGCTCTCGTCGCCGGTCAGGAGATTCGTCCACCGGCCTGGGGGCAGCTCGATCGTGGTGTCGCCCCAGTCGGCGCCGAGCCCGACGACCAGCCGGGGCACGATCACGAGGAGCCGATCCCTGGCGAACGACACCACGTGCCGAGCCTTGGCCCCAAGCGCCGCGAGCGGTGTATAAGTCGAGCTCTCGAACAGTTCCGGCCGGCGACGGCGCTGCTCCAGCAAGCGGGAGATCAACCACAGCTTGGGCGCTCCGTCATCCATGCGAGCGAGGACCCGGGCTGGGTCGGCATCGTGCAGCTCAGCAAGCAAGCGCCGCCTGTGCTCGTAGTCGATCTGCCGGCGGTTGTCGGGGTCGACCAGGCTCAGGTCCCAGACTTCGGTGCCCTGGTAAAGGTCTGGAACGCCCGGACAGGTCAGGAGCAGCGCCGTCTGAGCGAGCGACGTGATCCGTCCCAGCGGGACGAGCTGATTGCGCCCGATGAACGTCTCCAGGTCGCCAAGGAACTGGGTGTCGGCCATGACGCTGCTGGCGAACTGCGTCAGGGCGTCCTCGTAAACCGCGACCGGATTGAACCATGACGTATGCGCCTTCCCTTCGCGAGCGGCCTTCTTCAGGAACTCGGCCAGGCGCGCGACATCGATCGGCCACGCTCCGACGAGCGTCTGGTACATCAGGTATTCGATGTTGCGGTCGGGATAGCCCTGCGAGCGATAACGTTCGTTGCGGTCAGCCCAGTGCCGGACGGCCTCGCCCCAGGCCACGGGCAACTCTGACAACAGATCGAGCCTGGCGCGGACATCCGCGGTCCGCTTCGTGTCGTGCGTCGACAGGGTCAGCATGGTGGCCGGCCAGTCGGTCGCGATGCGCGAGCAATATTCGTGAAAACCCTCGACGGGCCGCCCGAACCTGGCCGGGTCACCCCCGACCTCGTTCAGCGAGACCATTCGGTTGTACCGATAGAACGCCGTGTCTTCGACACCCTTGGCCATCACGGCGGGAGTGAACTGCTGGAACCGAGCGGCGAATTCTCGTTCCCCCTGGCCCTCGTGCTCCATCAACAGCAGCTCGCCCATGAAGGCGAGCAGCTCGGCGTCGATCTCGGGATGCCGGCGCGCTGCGTCTTCAGTGGCAAGCGTCACGCGGCGCCGATCGGCCTTTGCGGCCGAGCCCGGCCGCACATATGTCCGGTAGACGGTCAGCGCGGATGCGATTTCCCGGATCGCCTCCTGTAGCTCGCGACGTGTCCGGTCCCGCTGGCGCCGGTGACGGTCGCACAGGTCGACCAGCAGGCTGGTCAGGCGCTCGAAGTCTGGCGCGAGGTCGCTGACCATGACCTCCTGTTTGCAGGCTCGCATCACGTCGGAGAAGGGTTGTGACTCGCCCGTGAAGGCGTGATACAGGGCTGTCATCG
>DATBZP010000117.1:0-2942 GCA_036513135.1 Candidatus Dormiibacterota bacterium
GACCTCGATAGCCTGATCCCCGCCGGGTCCGGGTTCGAGCTGACCGACGCGACCTCGATCAACCACTCCGGGCAGATCGTCGCCAACGCCTACACCACCAACGGCCAAAGGCATGCGCTGCTGCTGAACCCAAGCTGACCATCCGCGGCGGTACGTGCGCGGCCGGGACCGACGTTCTCGACGCGGTCAAGCCGTCCGCGGCACGCGAAGCGTTCCCCGAGCTCGAGCCCATCATGCCGTCGTGGGACGCTCGCATTGACAATGCAGAAGTCTCGAGCGGAGAGGACCCCGAGGCTTGCGCGTCGTTCGACCAATACGCGGCATCTGACGCAACAGAGTCGGCATGGACCAACTCCAGCCCCCTGCGAGACCGCCGCGAGCGACACTGTTCCCTCCCGCAAGCGAGCGACAGAGGGGCGCGGGCCGCTCCATCCGTCGGCGACCGCCGCTTCCGGATCGCAATCTGGAAGCGGAAGTCGCGCCGCTTGTCGACAACACGCTCGCACCCGAGGAGAGGCGCGCGTTCCGCGCACCGCATTGCGCTCCTGCTTCGCTCACGGGATGCGCACCGCGCCGACAGCAACGCCTTTCCTCATGGGTGCAGATCCTCTGGAGGGACTCATGTTGCTTTGGGGATTGCACCGTTGGCGTAGCGTGATTGGTGGACGCGTTGGTGTTCTCGGGCGAGGTGGTATTGCCAGTACTCCTCGAAGTCGCCGTTGCTGCGGATCGCTCGTAGTTTGAGGATCGCTTCGGCTCCGGGCAGTCCCCAGCGTGCTCCGGTGATGTCGAGGCGGTCTTTGACGAGGTGGCGGCAGGCGCCCTCGATCACGCCTGTTGCGATCGGCCAGCCGTTCTTTAGCGCGGTGGGGTAGTCGAGACAGGGGTGCTTGTTGGTCAGGTAGGTGGCGCAGGTGTCGGCACCGGCTCGCTTGGTGGGGTCGAGTCCGGCTTTGGTGGCTTGGCGTCGGATCTGGCCGGCGACTTTGGTGGCGTTGCCGGCGAGGATTTGCTGGGCGTGGCGGCGGACCCATAGCTCGGCGGCGGGGTCGCCCTCGCAAAAGAAGCTCCAGACGGCCTTCCAGAGATATTCCAGGACATGAATCAAGTCGATCAGCACGGTCACGTTGCGCTTGCGTGCTTTCGCTTCAGCGTTGATCCGGTCGATCTGGTGCTTGTTTCCATCGACGAGCGCGACCCAGGTTCGCTCGTGGTCTGGGTCGCGACGTTCGGCCTCCTCGAACATCTTCGCCACGACCGTGGCGGCGTCGTCGGTGACGCTGGCGGTCAGCCACTTGTTCTTGGCCGCCGGCGCGGGGATCTGAGCGCTGCGCTCGGCGTCGTTGGTGGGCAGGATGTCAGCCGCTGTGCGCGGCGCCGGCTCGATCTCGTAGACGGCAGCGACCTCCGCCATCCGCTTGCGCCCGTGCTTCTCGCCCCTGGAAAGCCTGGTCTTGAGCTTGTTGGTGTTGTTCTGCGCCTGCTTGCGCGTCGCGTCGCGCAGCCCGTCTGTGCGCATCACGACACCCTTCCCGTCGCAGGAGAGCACGATCGCGTCGCCGGGCTGGCAGGCGCCTCGCTTCCGGCTCGCGTAGAACTGCTCGAAATCTTGGGCGCTGCGACGGGCGAGCTGCTGCAGCTGGCGCGCCGCGACCCGCTGGCCGGTCGCGCGCACGACCGCGTCGCCCGCCTCGTGAAACGACCCGCGGGTTGACTCGACCGCGCACACCCGCCGCAGACCATGCGACTGCTTCTCCGCCGGCAGATTCAACGCCCCATCGGCCGGATACAAGTTCTGACACCCACGCGCGCGGTACGCGAACCGGCGCACACCAACCTCCCCGAACACCGTCACCAGCGGCCGCTCGTGAGCGCGCTCGACGCTTGAGCGGCGCGCCCCGTCCGCGCCGACCACCGGCTCGATCCTTTGCTCTTGCTCGGCGCGCCGCTCCAGATGATCCTCAAACAGCTGGCGATAGAGCTCGCGCGCGTTCACCTGCAGGCGCTCCTCAAGCTCACCATGCGAGAGGCCGCCGGCCTCCTCGCTCGCGAGCCACGCCAGCTCGCAGTCAAACAGCTCCCGCGAGCGAACGAACCCCTCGGTCGCAGTCGAATCGGCCGATGACGTGCTCGCAGCGCCCGTTGCAGCGCCCACATCCGCTCGCTCGCCGGGCAGGAGTTCGACGCCAGACGCGTAAAGTTCGCTCGAAAGGGTGCCGAGATCGGCGGACACGCGGCCACCTCCGTGGTCGTCGTTGACATAGCAACGCCGACTTCGGCACCCTTGCTATCCACTCCTGCCGGCCCTACCGAACCGCTTGTCGCCCGGCCAGCCGCCGCGCGATGCGCCCAACAGTCGGCTCAGACACCAAAAACCTTGCCGGATCACCACCAGCCCCACGCCAGCAACATCACAACAACAAACTGATTCCAGGGAGACTTCAAGCCGAACGGCCTGGCGCCCACGACCCTCCAGAGGATCTACACCCAAAGACATATGGCCCGATGGATCTCCGTTGAGGCGGTTGCGTCCTGCGTGCGACCATTCCTGTGGTCATGGCCTATCCGTGGTTCGAAGCGCCTTGGGGACGCGTCGATTTCACGATTGACCAGCTCCGGCATCTGCTGGACCCCATCGAGGGCGAGCTCAGGCGAGGCGACGCCGATGAGTCCGAGGAGATCGAGCGGCTCTCGCGCGCCGTGGAAGCGACGTTCGGTGAGGACGTCTGGATCGACGCCGACGTCGAGTTCACCGCTGAGCGGTTCGGTGAGGATCCGGATATGCCGGGTGTTCCGTTCTACGCATTCGGCAGCCTGTTTCCCCGGGTCACCCGCTACGCCTTCGTGATGCTCGCGACGATGCTCTCGGAGGGTGAGCTGCGCCCTGTGCTGCTCGGCTCTGGCTGCGGACCGCGGACTGAACAAGTTCCAAGAGCAAGGCC
>DATBZP010000118.1:0-22511 GCA_036513135.1 Candidatus Dormiibacterota bacterium
GCAATGATTTCCATCAGCCCATAACCGCTGCGGTGAGCTTCGAAGACACGCATAACCGTCACGGCGGTGTCGTCTGGCCGCTCGAGGACCTCCGAGCCGCGTCAGACGCGGCTCGAGCTCACGGTCTGCGCGTGCACCTCGACGGCGCCCGGATCTTCAATGCCTCCGTGGCCGGCGGAACGAACGTCGCCGACATCGCGGCCTGCGGAGACACAGTTACGTTCTGTCTCTCCAAAGGCCTGGGTTGCCCTGCGGGAAGCGTGTTCTGTGGGAGCGCCGAGTCCGTCGAGCAGGCTCGGCGCTGGCGCAAGCGGCTCGGAGGCGCCATGCGACAGGCCGGCGTCATCGCGGCCACCGGCGTGATCGCGCTCGAAACGATGGTCGACAGGCTCGCCGAGGACCACGCCAACGCGAGGACTCTCGCCGAGGGATTGGCCGAGCTTCCGGGTGTAAGGTGCGACCTGTCGCGCGTGCAGACCAATCTCGTGTTCATCGACCTGGACCGGATGACGGGCGCCGATTTCGAAGCTGAGTGCCGTGAGCGCGGCCTGCTGGGTGGAGCAAGCGGCCCCCATCGAGTGCGCTTCGTCACGCACCATGGGATCACGGCGGGCGACATCCAGACGGCCCTGACGATCTGCGAGGAGGTATTGAGCGCGTGAGCACTCGAATGTCGCCTGATGGCATGTACTACTGGGACGGCCAGCAGTGGTTGAGCACCCTTTCGCATGACGGCCGCAATCGGTGGAACGGGACATCCTGGATCCCGACGGGCCAGGTGCCAGGTGCCGCCATGTATTACCAACCCGCGGCCTCGGTGCGTAACCCCACGTCGTGGACCCGGCCGCTGCAGTACGCCGTCGCGGGCTGGTACGCCGTGGAGGCGGTGTATTCCCTCACGATCCCCTTCTGGATGGGCGGGTCGATGACCCAGGCGATCAACCAAAGCATCCAGCGTCAGCAGCAGCTGAGCCCGCAAGTGTCCCCACCGCCTGCTGACTTCACAGCGATGATCAGCTCGATGATGTCGGGCGCACTCTGGGTCGGAGCCCTCTTCGGAGTCGCGATCTCGGTGCTCGCCATCATCGGTGCTTTGAAGCGGTGGACGTGGCTCTACTACGTCGTTCTCGTGCTGCTCGGGTTCGGCGCTCTGTCCTTACCCCTCAACCTCGTCAGCCTGGCAAGCGGTTCGGTCGTGACTGCGACGTCGAGCGTGAGCCTTCCAGCCTGGAGCCTGTGGATCGGCGTCGGCCTTTCGATACCAAGCACCGCTCTTTTTGTCTGGATGCTGGTCGCGCTGGTCAAGCGCGGTCCTTGGGCGATGAAGAAGGAAGCGCCGGCAGTCAGCTGAGAAGGCGAGCGAGCAAGCTGGGGTCGATGTTGCCGCCGCTCACTACCGCAACCGTGGACGGGCCCGGCTCCAGCTGTTCCAGCGCCGCATAGGTCAGGGCGCCTGCGCCCTCAGCCACGACCTTCGCAGACGCGGCCAGCTCAGGGATGGCCGAGTGCAGCCTCGGCTCGGGCACAGTGAGCCAGCGATCAACGCATTCTCTGAGCAGCTCGAACATCCTCGCGTCGAAGGGGGCCGTGGTGCCATCGGCGATCGTGTCCGGCTTGATCGACACCGGACCTCCCGCCTCGATGCAAGCGGTCCATAACGCGTAGCCATCCGACTGAACACCGATCACCTCGATCTCGGGGCGCACGCCTTTGATCGCGGATGCAATCCCGCCGATCAGCCCGCCTCCGCCGACGGGGACGAGAACCCGGGCAAGGTCCGGCACATCCTCGAGCAGCTCCAGCGCGAGCCCGCCGTGTCCCGCCATCACCTCAGGTTCGGCGAACGGGTGGATGAAAGCCTCCGGCTCGCCAGACCAGCCTTCCGCCGCCATCCATTGGAACAGCGCCTCGCGTGTCATCGGAATGGGCGTTGCGCCCCAGCGTTTGACGCCCTCGACCTTGGGCGGCGGTGCTGTATCGAACATGAACACCCTGCACGGGACGCCAAGCTTCTTGGCGACGTAGGCGCAAGCCTGCGCCGCATTGCCGGCGCTGACCGTGATGAGGCCCTTGCGAAGGTTCTCCGGCTCGAGCGCCAGCGCCGCCGCGAAGAAGCCGCGCACCTTGAAGCTCCCGGTCGGCTGCAAGCATTCGAGCTTCAGCAGCGCGCCCTCGACCGGGATGAGGGGCGTCCTCATGACGTGCGGTCGCGCCCGCTCGGCGGCCGCCCGTATGCGTTCGATGCCAATCACGTCGGGGATAATCGTAGGGATGCCCATCTACGAATACCGGTGCGATGATTGTGGCAAGCGCTCAACGACGCTTCTCCCCAGCTACTCGTCACCCGACCCGCCCTGCCCTCATTGCGGCAAGCCATCCCTGCACCGCCTCGTCTCGACATTCGCCACCGTCAGCTCAGGAGACGGCGATGGCGGCGACGATTTCGATGGGGGCGGGGGTGGCGATGACTTCGGGGGCGGAGAAGAATTCGGCGGAGGCGACGATTTCGGTGGTGGCGATTACGGCGGGGACGACGACTTCTAGCTAGACAATCCGAGAACTTCATTTGCGGCCTGGATCAGCTCGCTGCGGTGCGTTTCGTCGTGCGCGAAGATCCTGAACAGGGCCATGCGCACCGGCAGGCGCTTGAAAAGGTCGAGCACGCGACTCTGCTGGTAGCGGTCCTCGAGCGGCTCGTAGAGCAGGATGTCAGCGGTCTCGGTCATCGGGTTGAACGCCCTCGACTCCTGGGCAGCCACGTCGACCTCGAACACGATCTCGTGCAGCTGTTTGGGTAAGCGCTCTCTCAGCCGGCGCGCGAACTCTTGCCGGGTGACGCTCAAGGCGCTGCTCGGGATGTCCCTTGCATCGGTGTGTCCCTGGTAGATCAGCTTCCACTTGAGCTTGCGCGCGACCACGTCGGCCCACGCCGTTCCCAGCTCGTGCTGCCGGGCGTCCCCTTGGCCGAGAGCCCAGCGGTCGACCTCCGACAGCAACGACCACTCCGTGAGCACCTGGTACCGGTCGAGCATCTTCAACGGGTTGCCCCCCAGCAGGAGCTCGACGGTCGGGCGAAACACCTCACGCAGCTGAAGGTCGATGCGCCGCACCGTCCGGTGGAAGTAGACCTGGTGGTAGAGGTACAACCGCGCGCTGAGGAACATGTACAGCGCCTCGGCGGCATGAGCGTGCAGCGTGAGGCCTCGCTCGGAGATGAATGAGTAATGGATGATCCGCTGGACGTCGACCGGGCCCGTCGCGACGCCACATATATAGGAATCGCGAGGGACGTAGTCCATGTTGTCGGCCGAGTACGCCCCTACGAGCGCGGGCTTCAGCGCCGCGAGCCAGGACGGTGCTTGAAAGCCTTCCAGCTCGGCTGACGAGATCAGGTAGGCGACCCAGCGCGGGTCGACACGCTCTCCCCGCTCGAAATCGGCGCTGGGGGACGCGCCAAGCGATCCAATCAGTTCGGCGAGTGGGCCCGTGACCAGAGCTCGCCCGATGACTTCGTGGTCGATGCCCCACGTGTCGAGGTAGTTTTCATCGAAGAAATGGCCGAACGGACCGTGGCCGACGTCGTGCAGAAGGCCCGCCATGCGCATCGTCTCCTCGACGAGCGGGGCTGATGGAGTTCCCTGGCAGGCTGCGCTCAGCGACGGATAAAGGTGGCGAGCCCATTCCCCCGCGAGGTGCATCGAACCAAGTGCGTGTTGGAATCGTGAGTGCTCCGCCGTGGCGAACACCCACCAGGCGCTCTGAAGCTGGTGGATACGGCGGAGGCGCTGCATCCAGGCGGCGTCGACGAGGTCCTGCTCCGATGCCTGACCGGCGACGCCCCCCGGTCCGCCCTTGGTGATGCGAAGGTACCGGTAGATGGGGTCGCTGGACAGGTTGACTCGCGAGTACTCGGGCGGTGACTGGGTCACGCGGCGATTATCCCCATGAACGCCGGTCTGGAGGGCGGCATCGACCTCTTTAACAGCGGCGAGTACTGGGAAGCGCACGAGGCGTGGGAGCTGGAGTGGATGCGCGATCGCCAGGGTCCCGACGGCGACTTCTACAAAGGGCTGATCCAGGTCGCGGCAGGGTGCCTTCACTACGGGAGGCACAATCGCCGGGGTGCCCAGAACAAATGGCGGAGCGGGGCCGACTACCTGCGCCCATATCTTCCGGCGCACCTCGGCGTACGTCTGGCGCCACTGGTCGCGACCGTTGATGAGTTTCTTGCGAAGATGACGCCGCCTGAGTGGCCGGGTTTGACCATGCCGAAAATCGTCAGGAATAAAGGACGTAGCGGCTAGGCCGGGTTTATCCCGGCCGTCCCCCGCACGTGCACCTTCGAAGCGCCACCCCGCGTCGCCGAAGACAGGAGGGGGTCCCGCGGGGGAGGACCTCTGTCCTCACCCGCGCCATCGCGACGTAGCCGCTAGGCCGGGTTTATCCGGGCCGCCCCCCCGCACGTGCACCTTCGAAGCGCCACCCCGCGTCGCCGAAGGGAGGAGGGGGTCCCGCGGGGGAGGACCTCTGTCCTCACCCGCGCCCTCAGGCGTAAGGAGGGAAGCGGCGCCCGGCGGCTGATTCGATCAGACCGCCATGGCCGAGGCGAAGCAGATCTTTGGCATCTGCGCGGCCGTAGGCGAATACGAAGGGCAGAAGGAGGTCGAGTGAGCTGGAGCGGCCGAATCCAGCGCAGGACGCGACGCCGACGACGGCGGCATCACCGAGCCGCCCCAGCCACAGCATGCTGCCCGGGTGCATCGGTGCGCCAAGCTGCAGCAGGCGTCCTCCGGCACGGGTGAGCTCTGCATAAGCGGGGTCGAGGGGATCGATCGCAGAAGCGCCGGCGAAGAGCACCAGCTGCGCGCCCCGGGTGACCGCCTCCAGATAGGCAGCCGCCACGGCAGCTTCAGTTCGCGCCACCTCGCGCACGCCGAGCACCTCCGCCCCATACCAGCCGAGCTTGGCCGTGACCGCCGCCCTGAAGAGCTCACGGGCCTTCGGCTTCAAGCGCTCGGTCGCGACGACGAAAGTCTTCAGCGGCCGGAAGGCAAGCAGCTCGACGACCGGGCCCTGATCGCGGCAGATCTCCTCTGCCGCGGCAACCAGGTGCCCTGGGACCGCGACGGGGGTCACCTTGCACCCGGCGACTTCCTCACCTTCGGCCACCGCCTGGCCGTCCATCAACGTGAAGACCGACAGGTAGCCCAGGGCATTGATCGCATCGACCAGGTCAGCGCGTACACGAACCAGTCCTCGATGCCGCGCGACCAGGCGAGCCTGGCTCTGGACGGGAGGCTGAGCGTCGAGGCCGGGACCCGACAGGGCGGCCGCCAAACGCCTTGCGGCCTCGTCCTCGTGGAGGTCACCGGCTTCGAGCTCGACGAGGTGAACTTCGCGCGCTTGGCGGACGCGTTCGAGGTGCCGGGCTTCGAGCACGGTTCCCTTGCGCAGGTCGGGGCCGAGGTCGTGGACCAGCACGCGACCTTCAATATCTCCACCCTGGGCGGAAGCGCCCTCCAACCGAACAGCCTTCACTGATGCAGCATAGATTCGGGATGAGCGCGACCACGCCATTCGTGCGGCTCTACAACACCTTCACGCGAACCAAGGAGGAGCTCCGGCCAATGCGTGACGGGGTCGTACGGATCTACTCGTGCGGGCCGACCGTGTACCGATACGTACACGTCGGAAACCTGCGCACGTTCATGCTGCCCGACCTCCTGTGCCGCAGCCTCGAATATCTCGGCTACCAAACCGAGCTGGTGATGAACATCACCGACGTCGGCCACCTCACCGACGACATGTTCGACCGAGGCGAAGACAAAATGCTCGTCTCCGCACGCATGGAGAACAAGTCGCCGGAGGAGATAGCGGCCCACTACACCGCGTCATTCATGGATGACGCCGCCAAGCTCAACATCAGGCGAGCGGCCCATTACCCGCAAGCCACGCAGTACATACCTCAGATGATCAGCCTGATCGGGAAGCTGATCGCACTGGGACATGCGTACGACGTCGGCGGCACCGTCTACTACGACATCGCGAGCTTTCCCCCTTACGGCAAGCTGTCCCGAAACACGACGGACAAGCTGATCGCAGGCTCGCGCGGCGAGGTCGATCCGCGAAAGCGACATCCGGGCGACTTCACGCTCTGGAAGGCCGCCGGGGAGCACCGGCTGCAGGTCTGGCCCAGCCCGTGGGGTCCGGGCTTTCCGGGCTGGCACATCGAATGTTCGGCGATGTCGATGGCGCTTCTGGGAGATAGGTTCGACATCCACACGGGTGGCGCCGACAACGTCTTTCCGCACCATGAGGCCGAGATCGCACAGAGCGAGGGCGTGACCGGCCATCGAGTGGTGAGCTGCTGGATGCACGGAGGGCTGCTCATGCTCCGGGGCACGCGGATGGCAAAATCCGCCGGAAATTTCCTTCGCGTCCTGGAACTTGAAGAACAGGGTTTCGACCCACTCGCCTTTCGCTATCTCGCGCTGCAGGCCAAGTACCGCACGAAGCTGAACTTCAGCATCGAGGGCCTCGCCGGCGCCGATCGGGCGCTCAGGCAGCTCCGGGCACGCGTCGCGGCGTGGTCGAACGATACGCACGCCCTGGAACGAGGGGGGACAGACGCCGCGGGTTATGAAGATCGCTTCCGCGCGGCCATCGCCGACGACCTGGACATACCCGCCGCGATGGCGCTCATCGCCGAGCTGATTCACTCCGACGTAGCGACGGGCGCCAAGGCGTCGCTGCTTTCTTCCTGGGACCACGTCCTCGGCCTGGACCTCGACCGCGCGGCCGCAGAGGTCTTGTTGCCAGACGGCGCCTCGGTCTTGCTCGATGCTCGAGAAAAGGCTCGGGCGGCGAAAGACTTCGCCACGTCGGACCGCTTGCGCGACGAGCTGGCGTCCCTTGGTGTGGCCGTCACGGACACAGCCGAAGGCCAGCGCTGGAAGACGACGACAAAAAGATCGCCGTAAAACAAGGGGACCGAACCTTGCGGCCCGGCCCCACGACGAGGAAGGGGATTGTCTTAGAGGGTTTTGATTACGGCTGCGGCGGGATCGGCGAGCGCACCGGGACGGCCGTCCCCGATCCCGGACCCTGGCTCGGGTTCTTGCCCTTGCCATTCCCGTTGCCGTGGCCATTGCCGGGGTTGTTGGTGTTGCCGTGGCCATTGCCGTTGCCAGCGTTGCTGTTGCCGTGGCCGGGCGCCGCGGTGGCTGGGGGCGAATCACTTACCGCGTCGCCATGCTGCTTGGCAAACTGGCTGACGCATTGCCCGATGCCGTGCACGCCCAAGCGCGCCGCGCTGGCCTTGCAGGCATTGACCTGAGTTACCACCTGCTGACCCCAGTTGGCAGGGTTGACGCTGCCGGTGATCGCCACCTCGGTGGCCGCCGCCGCAAACGTCGCCGCCGCCGCGGCGACCGCGAAGCCGGTCAAGATCTTGACGCCGAGCGCGGCCCCAGCGCCGCCCAAAAGTTTCTTCATGCTCCCTCCTGTTTGCATAGCTCTCCGAGCTGGAATCGGGCTGGCGGTCATCGGATCGAGAATCCGATGCAGGTCGTCCTCCAGGTCTCGCTCGATGTCGTTCATGTCGGGAGAAGAAACGCCTGGCTAGGCCGGATCAACCATTTTTGGTTGCCGGGTGTCCGGCCGCGCCCCAAGCGTCACCTGCAGCTGCTTGCGGGCAGCTGCCAACCGGGAGGCGACCGTCTGCTCGGGCACGCCGAGGGAAGCCGCGATCTCGCGGTTGCTGTAGCCGTGGTAGTGGCGCAGGACCAGAGCGGCCGCCTGCTTGGTCGAAAGCTTCTGCAGGGCGCGGATCAGATCCGATCGCTCTGCGAGCGTGGCTGGATCGGGCGAAGGCGATGGCCGGCCAAGGCGCCGGACCAGCTCGCCAGCCTGGCGCAACCGATGACGTCTTCGATCCGAGACGGCGACGTTGATCGCGATCCGGTGCAACCACGCCTCGACCGGTGCGTCCGGGCGCCACGAGCTCCAGCTCCGGTAAGCGCGTTCGAAGGTGTCCTGCGCGCAATCTTCGGCCGCTGCGCGATCGGCCAGCAGGCTGATCAGGGTGCCAAGGATCCTGCGGTACGTGTTCCGGTAGAGCCGCTCGAAGTCCGCCTCCGATCCGGGCTCGTACGGCTCCGGCGCTATCGCCTCTTCGCTTGACTCCGAACGAATGTTCGTCTAACCTCCGAGCTCAGCATGGCGAGCTTCCCGTCATTCAACGCGGGCGACTTCCCCGGAGAGATAACGCTGGACCACGTGATTCCTGAAGCCTCGGCGAATTTCGCCCCACTGCCGGCCGATCTCCGTCCCGAGCTCGTCTCGGCCCTGGCCCGGCGCGGCATCCAGCGCCTCTACACCCACCAGGCCACTTCATACGAGGCCGTCCGCAAGGGCCGTCACCTGGTCGTGGTGACGCCTACGGCGAGCGGAAAAACCCTCTGCTACAACCTCCCGGTCCTGCAGCGCCTGCTCGAGAACCCTCAAAAGCGGGCCCTGTTCGTGTATCCGACCAAGGCCCTTGCGCAAGACCAGCTGGCGGAGCTGAGCGCGCTGAAGCACGGCCTGCCGATCGAGCTTCGGGTCGACACTTACGACGGCGATACTCCTCCGGGCCGCCGCACGGCGATCCGCGAAGGCGGACACGTCGTGATGACGAACCCGGACATGCTCCATACCGGTCTCCTGCCCCATCACACGAGGTGGCGGCGCCTCTTCTCGAACCTTGACTTCGTAGTCGTCGATGAGCTCCACACCTATCGAGGCCTTTTCGGGAGCCAGGTTGCGAATGTCATCCGGCGGCTGAAGCGAATCTGCGCGTTCTATGGTTCCAAGCCGACATTCATCTGCGCGTCAGCCACCATCGGCAACCCACTCGAGCTCGCGAAGCGACTTCTCGAGGAGGAAAACGTAGAGCTGGTGGAGCGCAGCGGCGCTCCGCGCGGGGAACGACGGCTGATCTTCTACAACCCTCCGCTCCTCAACCGAGAGATGGGCATTCGTCGCAGCTCGATGCTCGAGGCGCGGCGCATCGCCGCGCCATGGATCCGTTCCGGAGTGCAGACGATCGTCTTCTGCCGCAGCCGCCTGCAGGTCGAGGTGATGCTCAGCTACCTGAGGCAGGATCTCGCACCGCGGCTCGACGCCAACCAGCGCGTACGGGGATACCGGGCCGGCTACCTACCGCTGCATCGACGCGAGATCGAGGCCGGGTTGCGCAATGCAGAGATCACCGGCGTCGTGAGCACAAACGCCCTCGAGCTCGGCATCGACATCGGCAGCCTGCAGACGGCGGTACTCGTCGGCTATCCGGGGACGATCGCCTCGACGTGGCAGCAGCTTGGCCGAGCAGGACGCCGATCCGGATCGATCGGAGTGTTCGTGGCGTCGAGCTCTCCGCTCGACCAGTTCATCGTCCGCCACCCCGAGTATTTCCTCAGCGCCAACCCGGAGGAAGGCCTGATCGACCCGGACAACCTTCTCCTGCTCGCAGGCCACTTGCAGGCGGGGCTTTTCGAGCTGCCTTTCGAAAAAGACGAGCGGCTCGGCCGAGCCGATGTCAGCGAGTTGCTTCAGCTTTTCGAGGAGGACGGCTCCGCAACCCATTCCGCCGGACGCTGGTTCTGGAGCCGGCAGGCTTTCCCGGCGGAAGAGGTGCACCTGCGCCGGATCCTGGCCGACAACGTCGTCATCATCGACACGTCGCATCCGCGACCGCAGGTCATCGGCGAGATGGACCAGTTCACCGCTCCGGTGTTGCTGCACGAAGAGGCGGTTTACCTACACGAAGGTGCGCAGTTTCACGTCGACCGACTGGACTGGAACGAGAAGAAGGCATACGTGCGACCGGTCGAGGTCGACTACTACACCGATGCGCTCGCATCCGTCACAGTCCAGGTGCTCGAAACGTTCGGCGGACCCGAAGGCAATGGCACCTCGAGGAGCCATGGCGAGCTGAAGATCACAAGCCTCGCCAGCATGTTCAAGAAGATCCGGTTCCACACGCACGAGAACATCGGGTCAGGCCCGATCCACCTTCCGGAGCAGACGCTGCATACAACGGGTTACTGGACCACGGTCGATGAAGGACTGTGGCGGTCGCTCGGCCGTGAAACGCAGGACCACCCCGCCAGACCTGGCGATTTCGCGGGGACCCCGGGAATGGAGGCGGGGCTGCAGGGGATGGCGCACGCGTTGCGCCACGTCGCGTGCCTGCGGCTGATGTGCGACCCGCGCGACCTGGGTTCAGTCGCCGAGGTCCGCTCGGTCACAACGCGGCTGCCGACCGTGACCGTGTACGAGGTCTACCCCGGCGGCGTGGGTTTCTCGTCGCGCATGTACGAGCTGCATCGCGAACTGCTCGACAGCGCGGCGGCGCTGGTGCGCGACTGTCCGTGCCTGGCCGGCTGTCCTTCCTGCGTCGGCCCGCTGCATCTCGTGGAAGGAGCCAAAGAAGCGTGTCTGCGACTTCTCTCCGCGACCGCCTTACCCGTCTAGGAGCCCCGCCAAGGACGCGGCCGCATCCGCCTTGCGAGCTGCCAAGCGGCTTCGAGGAGATTTCCACTCGATTCGGCACTGCTCTGCTTCGCCAGGACGTGATCTCGCTGCCCACGCTCAAGCCGCACCCCGGGAACGTCGCATACCTCGACACTGAGACCACAGGCCTCAGCGGTGGCTCGGGCACGTTCGTGTTCGCGGCCGCGGTCGCGCGCCCCATCGATTGCGGCCTTCGCGTGGCCCAGCTGTTCCTGTCACAACCAGGCATGGAGGCTGCTTTCCTGCATGCGCTCCAAGAAGAGCTCGCACCGGCGGAGGCGATCGCGACCTTCAACGGTGGTTCCTTTGACCTGCCGGTACTCCGCACCAGATGGGTGATGGCGCGCATGCCGAGCGAGCTCACCACCAGCTCGCACGTCGACCTGCTCACGCTCGTGCGTGCTCTGTACCGCCATCGCCTCGAGAGCTGCACGCTGCGCACGGTGGAAGAGCGAATCCTGGGCTACGAGCGCGACGATCCAATCCCGAGCTCGCTTGTGCCAGATGCCTATTTCGACTACCTGCGTTCCGGGTCGCTTGAATTCCTCGAGGCGGCTCTCGAGCACAACCGCCTCGACGTGATCAGCCTCGTCCACCTTCACTCACGACTCCTCCTGCGCTTGCAGGGTGGCGAAGCCGGCATGGACGCCTCCGACTGGCTTGCTCTAGGACGTCATCGATTTCGACGGGGCGCCCGAGCCGACGGATGGCGGGCATTGCGCAATGCGACGTCCTTTGCAAAAGGGAATGCTTCCGCGACGGCCGGTCTTTTGATTTCCCGGCGCCTCGTGCGTCGCGGTTACATTGCCGCGGCTGAAAGCCTGCTGGGCTGGTTGGAGTCGAGCGTCACGGACGATATCCGCGTATCTGTCGAGCGGGCGCGACTCCTCGAGTGGCGCCGCCGCGACCCGCACCAGGCGCTGAGCATTGTCGAGGCCGCGCAGCTACGCATGCCCGACCAGGCTCCGGATCTCGAGCATCGGCTGACGCGCCTGCGGCGAAAGGTCGAGTCAGGCCGTGGGCGGGGCCTGGAGCGGGGCCGTCGCCGGAAGTGCCAGGTCCGGGAGGTTCAGCTCGAGGCTCCGATCGCGGACGGCACTGCCTAGTGTCTCGACGAGGGCTGGGTCGAACTCAGAGCCGGAGCCCACGGCAATCTGCTCTTGGGCGATCTGCGGGGAGACACGTGGGCAACCGCGGCCAGACGTCAGCGCCTCAAACCTCTCGGCGAGGAAGAGGATCCGCGCGAGAAGCGGGATCTTCTCGCCGACCGGGCCATCGGTCTGACCACCACCATCCCAGCGTTGATGGTGATGGCGCACGGCGGCCACAACCTCGGGGGGAAACTTCGCGCCGGCAACGATCCTCTCACCCTCCTCGGCATGACCGGGAGCTTCGAAATTCTGCCCTTCGGCAGCCAGGGTCATGTGACCGACATCGTGGAGGAACGCGGCGGCGCGCAGGTCTTCAAGCTGGCTCGACGACATGCTCGACCGCTTGCCGATCGCGTCGGCGATCGCCACGACGCGGCTCGTATGGCCCTGTGCCAGCGGGTTCCGATGATCCACGGCATGGGCCACGGCCACCATTACCTGCGGGCCCGCCTCAGCCAGCATCGAGACCAGGTTGCCGTCGGCGAGCTCAAGCTCGGTCACGAGCTGAGGGAAGGTGCACGCCCGGTCCTTGCCCTCGCGCTTCGCGAGGTAGAGCGCTTGGTCCGCCGCCGCGATCAGCTCGCTGGCTGTAAAAGCGTCTTCCGGATACGAAGCGACGCCTACGCTGAAGGTCAGTCGATGACCGGGCGTTGTCAATACGGCCGCCGTGTGCACCGCATCCACGATGCGGTAGGCGAGACGCTGCGCTCCGGTGCCGTTGGTATCGGGGACCATCACGGCGAGTTCGTCACCGCCGTAGCGCGCGACCAGGTCCTGCGCCCGGACAGCGGCTCGCACGATGCGAACTCCCATCTGGAGGACGAGGTCCCCGTGTTGATGACCGAGCTCGTCGTTGACCGACTTGAAGTGGTCGAAATCGATGAGGAGAAGCGAGAGCGGGGTATCCCGCCGGTCAGATCGTGCGAACGCCCCGTCGAGCCGGCGGCGCAACTCTCTGACGTTGGCCAGGCCGGTCAGGGCATCTGTAGTCGCCTCTTCGCGGCTGCGCTGGTATCGCAGGGCGTTGGCCAGCGGCACCGCCGAGCTGCCGGAAAGGGCGGCCACAGCGAAGAGGTCCTGGTTCGTGAATGCGCCAACGGTCTGGTTGAGGCACGCGATCGCAGTGACGCCCTCGCCGGATGCGATCGGGATGACGAGGGCTTTGTGGTCGGCGGCGAAGACCGCTTCACCAGTGGCGGCCGCCTGTGAAAGTTGGTGCTCATCGATCGACTCCCCCTCCGGAGCGGGTACCGAGTTGCTGCTTCGGTTGGCGCTCGCCACCACAGTGAAGCCCTCATGTGAGGACAGGATGAGGCGGCCGCGTTCGGCGCTCGTCATCTGGATGGCGTCTCCGATTAGCACATCGAACACGTCCTTGATGTCGGTGTTGTTGACAAGGGTCATGCTCAGCTCGCGGAGCGAATCGGCCTGCGCGGCACGCTCGACCGCCGACCGCCGTTCGCGCTCCAGTTCGCGCGTCATATACCCGGTCGTGAGCGCTACGACGATGAAGAGAAACATCTTGCCGATCGTCGCGTTGGGGTCGACGTAGAAGTTGGCCGGGGTGAAGCTGCCGCCGATGAACAGGTAGATGAACGAGACGACCAGCGCGGAGAGCAAGCTCGCCGTGGCGCCAAATCGCACGGCGTTGGTGATCACAGCCAGGAACAGGGCGAGGAAGAACGGGCTGTCGAAGCCATCCGAAAGATAGACCAGACCCGCCGCGAAGAAGATGTCGAGCGTCATCGTCGTGAGGCTGAACTGCTTGCCCGGAGCGTAGCCGCGAGCGAGGAGCACATTGACGAAGACGTTCATCACTCCCCATCCGGCAAGAACGCAGTCGATTGTGACCTTGGCTTCCGTACTGGTGTGCGGGTTCGCGTTGTTCAGCACCGCAAGCACGACGAGGAACAACCACCGGAAGACAACCGCCACGCGCTCGCCGACCCGCCGGCGGTCGGCGTCGAACCTCTCGTCCAGCGCACGGGCCCTGACGTCCCGAGTGCGCGGCGACTCTCGGGAGGTTTCGGGGTTGGTGCTCATCTGGAATCTGGTCCGGCAGCGGCCGGATCGCAGAAGGGAGGCTATCACTCGAATCCCCGCTCAAACAGCCCGTCACCATCCAATTCAGCGGCAATCGGTTATTCAGGCGGACCAGGGGATCTCGGCGGGCCCGTGGAACGTTGTCTGGGTAATGGAGCCAACCGAACGCAAGATCAGCGGTACCTCCCGTTATCCTTCGCACATGCCTGCGAAAACACGCCAGCGATCGACTCCGCAACCTGCGCGAAATGGGTTTGCCCGCTTTTTGCGGTCTCAGCGCAGCCAGGCGCTTGTCGAGTTCGCGATGGTGTCGCCGATCTTTCTGCTGATCGTCTTCAGCGCCATCGACATCAGCCGGCTGCTGTACACGTACACGGCGATATCGTCAGCCGCCAGGGACGGAGCGCGGACCGCATCGCTGTCGGGAGCGCTGTTCTCCGATTGCGAGATCATTTCGCAGATCGAGCTTGTCGGCCAGGGCTTCCCTGTGCGCATGGACCCCAACTCGATCGTCGGCGATTCGGATCCCAACGCACCAAGCGGGTCGCTCCAGCCCACCATACCGCCGCCAGGCGTCGGCTACGGCTACATCTGGCCCGCCGTCGCAACAGGCAACCCCCCAGACCTCAACTGCACCTCCGCGACACAACGAGCGATCGCCCCTTCGGTGAAGCACGTTGCGGTTGAGGTTCAGTACCACTTCGTTCCGCTTCTGCCATTCGTCAGCCAGTTCGCGCCCAACATCATCGTCAAGACGGTTTCGGTGGTGACGACCGAATGATGTGGTACTTGAGCTCGCGGCGCCGGCAGAGTGGGCAGATCCTGCCGATCGCGGCAGCCGCCTTCCTCGTCATGTGCGCGCTTGCCGGGCTGGCGATCGACTCCAGCCGCGACTACCTGGTCAAGCGCGGAGCCCAGAACGCGGTCGACTTCGCAGTCCTCGCCGCGGCCAAGCAGATGACTCTTCTGGGAAGCATCAACTCACCAATCGCACCGAACTCGAACACCGTGCACGTTGTGCATGACTTCGCGGCGAACAACGGCTTCAACACGATCTACTCCAACGCCTGTGATGCTTCGTCCGGAACATCGTTCACCACCACCTGGTTTGACGTCGCCGGGCCCGCTTGCACCGCGACGACCGGGTTCACCAACAAGGTCACCGTCAACTCGCCGCCGGTCGCGCTCCCGGGCAACCCGGTCCCGCTGGCCTGCCTTGGCACGGGCAAGTACTCGTGCGTCCAGGCGGTCATCACGACTCAGATCGCTGAGCTTTTCACATCAGTCCTGGGCATCCGCTTCGCGTATGTGACGGTCGGCGCAAGCGCACAGGCCGCCCTGCCGGCATCCGCCTTCGACGCGCCGCCTCCCAACGCGCTCACCCTGTACCAGCCGACATCGAAGCAGGCCGGCTGCGATTTCGCTGACCAGCAGTGCTTCGACGAGTCCAAGGCTGCGATCCGTGCAGGTCTGTCGTGCGGGGGAACCAACAACTGCCCCACCCTCTGGATTCAGTCCGGCGCGGCCTCGGAGTTCGATGGCTACGACGGCTCCGTGTTCACCCCTTCGCAGGATCTCACGGCCGTCCAGTCGGCCGGCGACATGCTCATCCAGGCGCCAACGACGTTTTGTGACTCGTACAACGGCGGCGTTTGCGCGGCGAACACCGCGAAGGGTGCCGCCGGCTTCGCGGTTCCAGCAAGCGCCAAGCTGTACTGCTCCGCATTCGCTGCCGGCGCTGGTACCACCCCGTGTACGAACGTCCCCGCGCAAGCACCCGCGAACAAGATCTACGGCAACCAGACAGCCTGGAGTTCGCCGTTCAGCTGGTTCCCGACCGTCAGCACCGCCGGGCTCCACCTCTGCGGCGGTTTGATCCTGAACGGGGGCCCGGTCACCGGACCTTGCGCCATAGCCGGAGAGGATTACGTCATCCAGCCCGGCTTCTACAGCTACATCGTGATCAACCACGGAGCCTACGAGTTCAACGCAGGCCTGTTCGACATCACGGGGACAGCACCTGTGAACACCGCTGCGAGCGGCTTTGCCAACGGCATCGATCACAGGAACGAGAATGCGCTCAACGACTTCGACCTGTGCACGGCCGGCACGCCAACCGGGTGCGGTGGCGCCACTCCGCTGAGCGCAGGCGTGTGGTTCGGCCATGGCGGAGGCAGCTTCGGGGCGTACGTCAATCCGACCCCCGCCGTGTGCAACAGCAACCAGCCTGGCAGCGACGGAGGCGGCGGCGATGCCACCGTCATCTCGGCCAGTGGCTCAGTGTTCAGGCTCGAAGCGACCGCCCAGAACCCGTTGTTCCCCTCGGGAGGCTTCGTTTCCACCAACGAGGTAACGAGCCTGGCGCTCGCAGGGAACCCGATCGGCGGTCTCTCAGCGAGCGGCGGTTCCCAAGGAAATGTCAACGGGACCCCGCTGCTCATCGATGAGGAGAACAACTCGTTCATTCATATCGACGCCCAGACTCCCGTGTCCGGCAACGGTTCGAACACCATCTCCGGCATCGTCTATCAGACCGCGAGCGCCACGGGCGGAGGCTTTGAGATCGACCTTGGCATGAACGGCAACCTCCAGACACCGATCCAGGGCCAGATCCTCGCCTACAGCTTCACGTCCTTTGGCGCGGGAGGCCAGATGGACTTCTCAGGCGGGTACGGCACCGCTTCGGTGCCCACCATCCAGACCAGCGGCAAGGCTGAGCCGCAGATCATCGCGAGCGTCTCGCTCACCGCCGCCGTGGGCCAGACCAACTACTCGACGCTGACCGTCAACTACACCGACGAGTGGATGATGGATGCCTTCGACACCTACGTGAAGGTCAACAACGCCAGCCCGCAGTTCTTCTCCCAGGGCATCTGGACGACCGTGCCCGGACCCAATGCTCCCTTGCCCCCGCCCGCCAACAACCCGGGCGACCAGTTCGCGGCCTATCACACGGCGTCGAACCGTGGGGCCTATACGATCAGCGGCTCGGACCCCACCGATTGGACGTTCGCGATCCCCAACAGCAACGGCTCCACGATCGAGACCAAGGGCCAATGGAGCTGGGGTCACCAAACGGACATCGCAGGCGCGGTAAGAGGGACCTACACGGCCAAGATGCTGTACACGTTCCCGAACCCAACGGGCAACTACCTCTCCATCACCCTGTTCGCCCTCGATGGGGACCACTGTGGTGACTACGCGTACTCCACCTACACCTTCAAGAACACAGGGCTGCCGGGACCGGGCTCGCAGTCGATCGGCTCGGTCGGCCTCGTCCAGTGATCCGAGCCGTCGCTCCCAGCAGAACCGGCCCTCGCCCACAGCGCGGCCAGGCCCTGGTGGAGTTCGTGATCATCGTTCCCGTGCTGCTCCTTTTCGTCCTGTTGACCGTCGATGTCGGACGGGCGTACTGGGAGGCGATCGACGCTGCCGGCGCCGCCAGGGCGGGCACCAGGATGGGCATCATTTCCGACACCAGCGATATCGGGGACGCCGTGCGCGACGAACCCAACACCGGAATCCCAAATACCGTGGCGGCGTGGGGAAACGTGGGACCAGGACAAACGCGCGGGGTGTGCACGGTGGCTTCGGGTACCTGTGGCGACCCGAGCGGTTGCATCTCGAGCTCGTTCAGCGGAACCCAGATCGCCTGCTTCGCCATCCGCACCTGCACCCTCACCTCGGGAGACCTGGGAACCTGCCCTCCCACTGGCTACGGAGCCTGGGGCTTGAGGCCGGTGGACGGAAGTGGCCACGGCCTGCAGGTGAAGGTCGTCATCAAGTTCACCTCCGTGACCCCAGCCCTGGCGCAGATCGCCGGTTCGGCGTCCGGAGGGGTGATCTACCTCGTCCAGACAGCCATTGGGGAAGAGCTCTACTTCGTCTAAGTGGTCTGTCTCTGAATTAGGTCGTCGGCCCCCTAAGGAGGAGACCTGAGCAGGTCGGGCGGCGTGCCCGATGATCGCGCCCAACCCGGCTGAAGCGGTCCGTTGAAAGCCCAGACCGCAACCACGAACACGACGATCACCGCCGCCAGTGCAACCGCCGACCAGACCAGCGGGAGCCGCCCCCAATCCTCGGCAACGCGGACTGTGAGGAAGACGACCAGAACCCCGGCGACCGCGGCGAGGTTGAGCAGCAGAAACACGTCGTTCCGCACGTCCGACCCGGTGCCGAGCGAATGCACGATCGCCAGCACCCAGGCCGCGTACATGGTCCGATGGAGCCAGATCCACTTGGCCCGGGGGAGCCGCCGCACCGGCCAGCTCGCGACCACGCTGACTCCGTAGAGATATCCGGAGATGACGCCGAGGCCGAGCCACGTGCCCCGGTAGGCGGAAACAAAGGGGACCAACGCGTCGATCGGGCCCAGTCGCGCGAACGGATCGAGCAGAGACGCCAGCACATGGAGGCCGGCGAAAGCGATCGTCAGGAGTGCGATGTTGGCGTGCACGCCCTCGACGGTGGCGGGATAGGCGGTCGGGAGCGCGGCGCGCACGATGCCCAGGACCATGGCGATGCTCATCAACACCAGGGTCACCTCGCCGGCACTGCGATCGAGAAACCAGAGTGGACTTGGCGCGGCTGTCAACAGTTCGAGTCCGCTCGGGTGAGGAGTCAAGAACCTCCCGACGTCGCCACCCCGCGACCGGGCGACGGGCTCGGAAGCTGGGAAGGCGCCTGAAGCCCGGAGCCCGGGAAGAGTCCGCTCACTGCCGACACGATCGCGTCTTGCACCTCTCCAGGGCTCATCTGGCCAAGCCCGATCTGCAGGAACAGGGTTGCATTGAGACCTGACGCCGCGACAGCGACCGCGATCGTGAGCCAGCGCAGCAATCCTCGCTCTTCGGCCGGCCGCAGGCGTCTTCGTGGCCTGGCACGCCGCTCGGGGTTCACACCAGGCTCCCAGCTCACAGGTCGCCACCATCCGGGGCGTTGTTGAGCTCCGCCCTCACGCTGCCAGGTGCGGGGCATGTCTGGTAGCCAAGCGCGTGCAGGGCCTCGTCGATCCACAGCAGTGCCATCACCTTGGTACCGGACCACGCTTCGGGCGACGAATCCGGCATTCCGGTGTCGATCACGACTCGACCTGCAACTCGCAACATCCGCTTCGCAAGCGGCGCCGCCTCCGGCACGCTCAAGACAAGCTCATCCAGAGCGCGCGACAGCATGAAACAGGCCGAGTTGAACGTCTGCGCGTCGATGGCCTCGCTTCCCGCGAGCCGTTCGGCGAGCCCAGCCCTCAGATCGGTGGGGTCCATGCGCCGGGTTATCATTTCAGATAGCTGGGAGATGGATCTAACCGAACCTGTTTTGCTGACGCCCGAGGGGCTGGAGAAGCTCAAGCGTGACCTGGAGGTCGCGCTGAAGCGCCGCGCAGAAGCGGGCGAGCGCCTGAAGGAGGCCTTCCAGCCCGGCGACATCGAGGACAACCCGGAATACGAGCAGGCGAAAGAAGAGGTCGGCATGCTGGACAGCCGGATCTACGAGCTGCAGGAGATGATCGGGCGCGCGCAGATCATCAAGGACACTCACTCGAGCGTGATCGGGCCGGGCTCGACGATCGAGGTGGTCGACACAGAAGGTGGCGCCGAGACCTACCACCTGGTCGGCGCGGTCGAGAGCGATCCGTCGGCGGGTCGGATCTCCGTCGAGTCACCCGTGGGCAGGGCCCTTGTCGGCCGCAAGAAGGGCGACAAGATCACGGTCAGCGTCCCTTTGGGAACGCTCACCTTCACCATCAAGGCGGTCAAGTAGCGCAACAATCGACTGCTTCGACCCAAGAGCTGGATCCCGAAACGATCGCTGACCGCACCACGGTTGGAGTCTTGCTACGCCAGGCCGCGCGATTTGAAGACCGCGCGCTCGTCCACTATTTGCGTGGAAGCGCCTGGCAGGTCGAGACCTGGGCGGACATGCGGCGCGATCTTCTTTCCGTGGCGTCAGGGCTGGTCGATTCAGGCGTGCAGGCTGGCGATCGGGTGATCCTGATGTCCGAGAACCGGCTCGAGTGGCTTTATTGCGATTTCGCCATTCAGGCTGCCGGCGCGATCACGGTGCCGATCTACCCGAACGTGAGTGGCGAGATCGCGCAAAAGATCGCAACCGACTGTCAAGCAACCCTGGCCATAGTGTCGGATGCGGCCAAGGCCGAGAAGCTCCAGACCGGAGGGCATCTGCGGGCCGTCGCGTTCATCGACACCGAGGTGGCCAGGTGGGCGGCCGAGCCCCCGCAGCACCTGGCCGAGATCAACTCGCGACTGGCTCGCATTCAGCCAGACGATGTCTGCACCATCGTGTACACGTCAGGCACAACCGGCGATCCAAAGGGCGTCGAGCTGACCCACCGGAACGTGGTCGACATCTGCCGGGCGATCCTGGAGGTACATCCGTTGGGCGAGAGCGATTCGACCCTCTCGTTCCTACCGTACGCACACGTCTTCGAACGCATCAATGGCATCTTCACGGTCCTGATGTTCGGCGGACAGACGTGGATCTCCCGGGGACTTGACCATCTGACCGACGAGCTCGCCGAGGTGCAGCCGACCATCATGTGCAGCGTCCCGCGCCTGTACGAAAAGATGAATGCGGCGGTCATGGCACGCGTTCGGGAAGCGAGCGCGCCACGGCGGGCGCTCTTCCGCTGGGCCATGCGCATCGGGACTCGCTTCGCGCATGAACCGAGCAGGGGTCCCCTGCTGTCGGCTCAGCACGCGCTGGCTGAGAAGCTTGTGCTGGCACCACTTCGACGGCGCCTGACCGGCGGGCGCCTGCGCTTCTTCATCAGCGGCGGTGCCGGCCTCGCGCAGGAGATCGAGGAGTTCTTCTGGGCGATCGGGGTACCGATCCTCAACGGGTGGGGCTTGACGGAGACATCGTCGGGCGCTTGCTCGAACACCCTCTACCAACACCGCTTTTTGACCGTTGGCAAACCCTTCCCGGGTGTAGAGCTGAGGATTGCCGACGACGGTGAGATCCTCGTCAAGAGTCCTGGCAACATGCTGGGCTATCACAACAATCCCCAGGCCACTGCCGAGATGTTGAAGGAGGGGTGGATCTACACCGGGGACATCGGCGAGATTGACGCCGATGGCTTTCTCAAAATCACCGATCGCAAGAAATCCCTCTTCAAGACAGCAGGCGGCAAATACATCGCTCCGCTGCAGCTTGAGTTCGCCCTGATGCGCGACCAGCTCATCGCGCGTGCCGTGGTGGTCGGGGAGGGACGGCCGTACGTAACCGCGCTGATCGTCCCCGACCGCGACGCAGCCGTCAAGCAGGGCCTGGACGAAGCCGGCCTCAAAGCCCGAATTCAAAAGGCCGTCGACAGCGTCAATTCAAACCTGGGCAGCTGGGAGACGATCAAGTACTTCACGTTGCTGCCCGAGGACTTCACAGAGCAGACGGGTGAGCTTTCGTTAAAGCTGGATGTCAAGCGGAAGGTCGTCGCACTGCACTACCAGGACCAGATCGAGTCGATGTACAAGGGCAAGGCCAAACCCTAGGATCCTACGGCGGAAGGTCCTTGCATCTCCGGCGCGAGACCCTTGTAATCTCTCGACCATGGCCGGTCCCACGGACATGTCCGAGCTTCACCTGGCGCTCGATCGTCTGCGCCCGCAGCTGTGCCACTGCGGGCTCAAGGGCGAGTGCCTTGGTTGCAAAGGCATCGAGATGGTGCGGGCGCAGGCCGAGGCTGTTGTCGCCGCGGCGAGCCAGCCGATCCTCATCCAGGTCGCACAGGAGACGTCGATGAAGGACATGACGACTCGCTTTCAGGCTATGTCCGAACGCTTGATGGCCGATCCGGATATCCGCCACTCGGCCGAGCAGATGCAGGAGCGCCTGATGGCCGATCCCGAGACACGCCAGCTCCTCGAGGAGCTGATGCGCCGGCTGGGCCCCCCGCCCGACGAAACGAGTTAAGTTCGACCGGTCCGACGATGCACGATCGAGGCATCCTCGGCGCCAAGGGCTTCCTCCTCTTCCGCGTCGATCAGGTGGGGCTGGAACAGGCGCTGCGCGACCAGGGTGGGAACGATCGCGGACAGGATCACGACTGTCAAAAGCTCCGAGTACTGCGCGCGCGTAACGAGGCCGTGGTTGAGGCCGTACAGGGCTGAGATGGAGCCGAACGTCAGCCCGGTCGCCATGAGCAACGTGAGGTAGTTGCGATCGCGGCGCCCAACGCCAAAGGCCGCGGCCGTAGGCCATACGCCGAGGAGCTTGGAGGCAATCTTGGTCAGGAAGAGCAGACCGATCACGCCGGCGCCCTCGAGCAACGCCGGCACTGAAATCAGGATGCCGGCTCTGAGGAAGAAGAATGGCGTGAGCAAGGCGAAGGCGGTAGAGCGCATTCGGTCCATCAGCAAGCGATCCCCCAGAAACACGCCCGCCGTCGCGAGCCCGATCAGGTAGGCGGGAAGCACGGCCTCACTGCCGGCGGCGGTGGCAAGACCGCCGAGCCCGAGCAGGACCAGGAACAGGAACTTGATCTCCGGCTCGCTCACGCGATGGCCGAGAGAACTCATGACGAATCGCAGAGCCGGTGAAATGGCGACAAGTGCGATCGCAGTCACGGCGGCGAAGACGACCAGAAGCAGGCTGAAACCGGCAAAGAGCGCCCCCAGGGCGAGGACCGTCCCGAGGTCGGTGACGAAGCACGCCGCGAGGATGAGCTTGCCGAGCTCCTCGCGGTTCAGTCCGGTCTCGACCATCACCGCGTAGACCACCGCCACCGAGGTCGTGCTCAGAGCAACT
>DATBZP010000119.1:0-11714 GCA_036513135.1 Candidatus Dormiibacterota bacterium
GACAACCATTGACGTCACGCCATTCTGCGGGTGTCAGGCTGGACCAGCGGTCTCGGAGCCTGTCACCCGCCATTCGCCTGGTGGCTGGCCTCAGCTTTTTTCGCCAGCCGGCCCTCGATCCCCTGGCGCGGCCATGCATTCGTGGTATCCGAAGTCGCCCCGGGCGTAGCCCTCGGCCAGCTGTGTCAGCATCGCGCCATCAGCCCCAGCGTCGGCGACTGCGGCTGGAATTGAGCAACCCTCCCATCACAACAGACCCAGCGAGCGCAGCCGAGAGTCCGGCAAGCGAGGATTTGTCCCGACGTGGACTCGAACCGACTCCGCCGACGACGGATTCGAGGCCGCCGGCATCGCCTCGTCGCAATGAGCATCGGACAGGAGGGCTGCCGCCCTGCCGGCCCATCACGACACCCGTTCGAACTCAAGAAGGAGCCTAGGATCCGCCTCCAAAGCCGTCAGGAAAGTTCTAGTAGTGTTGACTGTGCCCCGTATTTGGCCCGAAAAGGCCCAAGACTCGAACTCGTCACTATGAGCAATCGCGTCGCCCGACGGGATCAAGGACGAGTTGATGCCCTAGGAGACAGCGGCAAGATGCGTGGACTGCGCTTCACTCGGAGCTACCGCCGCTCGAATCGAGATGGCAGGCGGCGACTGCAGCGAGTTATGCACGGTGCAATGGCCGATCGCTCGACGGACTGCTTCGACGCGAGCCTCGGTTGTGCTCGAAGGAAGTTGTACCTCGATGGCAATACTGGCGACCCGCCAGGGTGGCGTCTCGCTCATCGCCCACGTGCAACGCACCGTCGGTCTCTCCCCGCCGGAGCCCAAGCCGCGGCGGGCGTAATGGGCGACGCACGACGCCAGGGATGCGACGAAGAGATCGGTGGGTGTCGGGCCTGCGTCCTCGCCGCCCGACTCCCGAGGCTGGTCGACGATCACTTCATGACCGCGCACCGTGATCCGGTGGCGGTCACCGCCGAGGCTGACGACTGTTAGCTCCATTGCTGCTTCAGGTGAAGATGATCTGGCCGCCGGCGGCCTTCTCGTAGAACTCGCCCACGGTGATGATGTCCTGCACCTGGGGAATGAAATCGTCCTTGCAGAGGCCGAACAAGTCCACGGACGCCTTGCAGGCGTACAAACCGGCACCAGTGTCGGCGATCATCTCGACGAACTCTGGGATGGACGGAATATCGAGCTTCTCCATCTTGGTGGCGAGGTAGTGGGTCATCACACTCGACATGCCGGGCACACCACCAAGCCAGGTGGAGAGATGCAACCCCGGGTTCCCCACGGTCGCGATCTTGATGTGCTCGTGACGCGCCTTGTGGATGGCATCGAGCCCGAAGAAGGTGAAGAACAGATTTGCCTCGATCCCCTCGGCGCGCGCCCCGTTGGCCATGATCAAGCCCGGGTAGACCCCGTCAAGGGATCCCTTGGAGATGATGATCGACACCTTCTCGATCGTCGCCGGCATGAATGCCTTTGGCGCCACCGTCGGTGCCGCGGTTGGTTCGACCGTCAGGGTGGTCATGTCAGATCCTCCTCGTCAGATGCAGCCGCGTGGCTTGGGGATACCGGCAATCCGTGCGGCCACCTTTGCCGGGCCCTTGGGGAAAAGTTCGTACAACTCTTTGATGGAAACGCCAGATGCTTTGCCCAACACGCGCACGGTGGGTCCGGTCCCCTTCTCCAGGTACTCACTCCTCATGAAGCGGATGACCTGCCAATGACGGTCGGTGAGGTAGCTGATGCCTTCCTGTGCAGCGAGCGCGGGGACCATGGCGTCGCTCCACTGTGATGGGTCAAGAAAGAAACCTTCATCGTTGCGAGCGACGTCGGCGAGCTCGACGGTTGCGACGTTCATGTTGCTTCCTCTCAGTGCGTTCCCGCGGGAACCTTGTGTTTGCCGGCGGTCGGCATGTCCGATGCGATGCCGGGGATGGAATGACCCGGTAGCAGCGCGTGCCAGTAGAACCACTGGAACATGAGCTTGCCGAGGTGGTTGAGGTGCGACTCCTTCAGGAGCGGCAGGCCGACGCGGCCAGGAAAGTGACCGGGCAGCGGTTCGGTGTCGTAGTTGAAGTCGATGAGCACCGCCTTGCCGAAGCCGGTCTCGATGAAGCAGTTGGCATGGCCGTCGTAGCTCGCATCGAGTGACTCCCCTTCGAGGAATCGCCGGATGTTCTCAGTGAGCACTTCGCCTTCGAAGTGGGTGACCGATCCTGCCTTCGATGCCGGTAGCCCCGCCGCGTCACCGATGGCGAAGACATTCGGCGCAGCCTTGGATTGCAGCGTGTGCGGATCGGTGGGTATGAAGTTGAGTTCGTCGCCGAGGCCGGGGGATCGTCCGATGAAATCGGCGCCGCCATGGAGTGGCACCACCACCCCGAGATCGAACGGCACCTCCCGCCCGTCGTACGAGACCAGCTTTCCCTCTGTGGCGTCCACAGTTCCGGTGTTGAACTCGGTGACGACCTCGATGTCCTTCTGTGCCAGGAGTTCGCCGAGCCGTCGTGAGGCGACTGGTTTGGTGAAGGCACCGTCGAGCGGAGTCACATACGTCAACGTGACGTCGTCGCGGACGCCCTTCTCGCGGAAGAACCAATCGGCGAGGAAGCAGAACTCCAGCGGCGCCACCGGGCACTTGATGGGCATGTCGACGACGTTCACCACGATCTTGCCGGCCGTGAAGTTCGCGAGCGCGGGCGCGAGCGCGCGCGCACCATCGAGCGAATAGAACGTGAAGATGTTCTCCCCCCATCCGGGCCCGGCGAGTCCCTCAGTCTCACTGGGCATCAGCACCGCGCCCGTCGCGATGACGAGGACGTCGTACTGCTCACTGGTTCCGCCTTCGAAGTGCACCACATTCGCACCGAGGTCAACGCCCTCGACGGTGGCTTGGAGGTAGCGGATCCCTGCATGCAACTGATCGCCCCGGGATCGCACCAGTTCCTCGGCCTGTGTCAACCCAAAGGGGACAAAGAGCAAACCAGGCTGATACATGTGGTCGTCGTTCCCATCGACCACAGTGATATCGGTCGATCGGGGCAGCATCCGGCGCAAGCGGTTCGCGGTGATCGTCCCACCGGTCCCGCCACCGAGAATGAGAACGTGCTTTTGGTCACTCATCGCAGAACCAGGATGGCACCTGCTGCGATCGTCAGCCAGGGTCTAACCGCATCGGTTTCGTGTGACCTTGGACCCATCTCGCGTCCGAACGTGATGTAGCAAAAGAGTCGCCCTGAGCTCGGCAAGGGTGAGGTTGCCAATACCAGCGGACCGAAGAGGGCCCCGCGTGTACCGTCGCATTCCGGAGTGGGTAGTTACGTCAGTTGACACGTTCGATCGAGCGGCGTCTCGCCGCGATCCAGGTAAAGGTTGAACCGCGCCGCCCGGTGTGGCTGGCTGTATCCGGAGGCACACGAGTAACTGGCAGGACCGCGATCGCCCCAGCCCCGCGGCCCAGACCCAGCGAGAGAGCTGAGTATCCACGTCCAGAGTATTCGCGCCCACTTCTGCGAATTCTCCGCGCATCCGCCGCTCATGAGGGTGTCAGAGGCATCACGACCAATCGCCTTCGACCGGAGGCCCGGCGAGAGACGTACCCAACTCCTCGGCTGCTGATGAACGCCGCGTGACAGGGCTGCGTGCGGTGCGGCGCAGGCTCACCTCCGCGCCGTTTCCGAGGCGCTGCATCCGCGAAGTTGCGTCACCGCGTCATACCGTGCCGCCGCCCGATACGACAAGCTCGCCATCACCTACCGCGCGCCGTCGTCCTGTCCCCATGCATCACCTGGACCCGCATACAGGAGAGCCGACCACCAGAACGAGCTTCCCGCGCACATGACCCTCCTCGCTGACGCGGTGCGCCTCCGCGATCTCGGCGAGCGGGAAGGTCCGCGCGACCCGGAGCGAGAAGCAACCGGACTCGATCAACTCGCCGATCTCGGCGAGCGCGTGGACCGCGCGGCCAGCGTCCCCGCTGCTGAACGTCACCCCGTGCTCCTGCGCGCCACCGAAGTCTGCGATCGTCACGACGTGCTCCGGGCCGCCCGCGAGCTCGACAAGCTCGGGTAGGACGCCGCTCCCGGCGACATCCAGCGCGGCATCAACGCCGTCGGGCGCGATCGCCCGAACCCGCTCGACGAGGCCGTCGCCGTAGACGACGGACTCGGCCCCCAGCGAGCGAAGGTACTCGTGGTTCGCCGGACTGGCGGTGCCGATCACGCACGCACGGCGCGTCCGGGCGAGCTGAACCGCGGCGCTGCCGACGCTTCCGGAGGCGCCGTTGACGAGCAGCGTGCTGCCGCTCCCGACGCCGAGCTGGTCGAGCGCGCGCGTGGCCGTCTCGATGGCCACCGGCAGCGCGGCCGCGCCGGGGAAGTCAAGCGACGGCGGGATCGGCGCGTAGTAGGACAGCACCGCCAGCTCGGCCTGGGCCGCCCCTCGGGAGAGAAGCCGAACACGCGATCGCCGACGGTCACGTCCGCGACGCCCTCGCCGAGCTCGTCCACGACGCCGGCCACCTCGTGGCCCAACGTCTGCGGAAGCTCCCCATCCATCAGCCCCTTGCGCTTCTTCCAGTCACTCGGGTTGACTCCGGCCGCGCGCACCGGAATCCGGATCTGGCCGGGACCCGGACGCGGATCGGGGAGATCCACTATTTCGAGGACCTCCGGGCCGCCGAACTGGTTGAAACGGGCTCCCTTCATCATTCCCTCCGATCTCGACTCAGGCTGTCGCGGTTGCTGCGCGTACGACAGTCTGCCAGCCTCGCGTGCCGCGTCCTGAGCTCAGCGCAGGGCGGGCACAGCTGTCCGCCGCATCACCTGGAACCGCACATAGGAGACACGCTGTCACTCTCACCCCCATCTCGAGGCTAGGCTGGGCTCGGGTGAGGGCTTGACCCAGTCTCCGCTGGCTACGCGTGTCTTCTTGGAGATCTGTCAGCCCTCTCCCGAGTTCAGCAGGGCACCGATGGAACGAGCGTGACCTCAGGAGCCTGACCAGAGGTCCCATAACAGTCGTGTCCGCTCGCCCACCGGCGCCAGGGTCAATCGCCGGTCGATCAGGTGACAAAGGACTGTGGTCGCGAGATGGCCCGGCCTGGTTTCCTTGATCGACAGGTAAGTGATTACCGGAGATGCGAGCCATGCAAGTGCTTAGCCTTGACGAGAAGCTGGGGCAGCGGTCTGTCCGCCTCCGGAACATCCTGCTTGCCACCGACGGATCCCCGGCTGCTCGCCTGGCGCTCGGTGCCGCTGCGGACCTAGCGAGACGGTCTGGGGCGTCACTTCACCTGGTCACGGCGTACGAATTCGCTCCATCCAGCGTGCTGGCGTATGCGCCCTATATCGGTCCGAACAGCGCATGGGATTCGTCCGAAGCTGACGCCCGAAGGTTGCTCGACGACGAGCGGGATCGCGTGGTGGCGCTCGGCGCGACCGTCGGGAGCCTTCACGTCGCACGCGAACCGGCCTTCAACGCCGTCATGGACGTGGCCGAGATGGTCGAGGCCGATCTCGTCGTTCTTGGAAGCCGCGAGCTCGACGGCCTGAAGCGTCTCCTGATTGGAAGCACCTCGGAGCATGTCGTGCACTCCGTGCACCGCCCCGTGCTGATCGTGAGGGGGGGTGAAGGTTCCTGGCCGCCGGCGCAGGTGATCGTCGGCTTCGATAACACCAGTGGCGCCAAATGCGCGGCGCGGCTCGCCGCCACGATCACGCACCTCTACAAGGATGCTGCAATCGAATTGGTTGAAGCCTACACCGAGCTCTCGGTTGCCGCGGATCGGTTTCTCGATCCCGACGATGAAGAACATATCGAGGCCGAGCACCTGCTCGAGTTCGCCAGAAGCCTGGACCCCATCGCGGGCCGCACCGTCGAGACGACCGTCGTTGTCGGTGCTCCGGCCGACGCTCTGAATGCGACCGGAAGCCAGCGACCCGGCACGAAGCTCATCGTCGTGGGCAGTCGCGATCTCGGTGCAGTGCGACGCTTCTTGCTCGGCAGCGTGTCGACCAAGCTCCTTCACTCAGGGCACGCCGCCTTGTTGGTTGTGCCGGAGCATGCGACCCGAGCAAGTTGATCGCCGTGGCGGTCAGATGCCCCCGAGCTCTTTGGCCATGCCACCGTCGAGGTTGTCGACCAGGGCAGAGAAGGCCGGACAGCCGGCGCTTCAGTCGGGGCCGAACATCATGTGGTATATGAGCAGCTGGGGCCGGCCTTCGAACAGATCGGCGAGGGCTTTCTTGCCGGCGCCGGTGTCGAAGGCGTAGTTCTTCATGACGGGCAGCCAGGGGAGCTCGCGGCGGTTCAGGGCGAGCTCCGAGCTGCGCTTTGCGAGCTCGTCTTCCTCATCGAACAGGGACTCAGCGCGGCCCGCCAGTCCCCCAGGCTTGAGGCGATCCGGTGCTTCGTCGTTGTCGCGTTGTCCGTTCAGGTCATCGGCCAGCCTCCTGTGCGTCGTGTCCAGGCTTCGGCTACTGATTCTGCTCGTCGCATCACCGGGAGGGCGGTCGTCGCACGATCGGTCCTCGTAAGATCCCGCTCGTGTTCAGATCGCAGCCGGCGCCGCAGCGCCAGGCCGCCTCTCTGACCACGACGCGCGGTCTCAGGGTTCCTCATCGAGGACGTGGCGCAGTTTGCGCGCGAACGCTTCGGGTTGGCCCGGGTAACCGACCTCGCCGCCCATGAAGCCGCCGTGGTGGCTCGGGATCCGCCTGATCTACACGGCGATCCGCGCGCCGCGGTTCATCACGAGGTACGACGCTGCCGCTCCGACCACCCCGAGCGCACCAAGATAGACAAGGCTACCGCTGGCCGGCCATCCCTGGTAGGGGCTGCCGAACGCATCGAAGACCGACGGCCCATTGGTCCAGCCCGGCCAATGGAGCAGGCCCGAGATGGTGGTGAGGAAGAAGCAGGCGACAAGCAGCGCGCCGATGACAGCGGTGGATGCCGCGCTGCGGAAGATGGCTACGACGAGCAGGCCGACGCCGCCGACCCCAAAGCCGAAGAGAAGCGCGGTCACGAACGTGCGGAGGAGGCCGCCGCCGTCGAGGCTGTATCCACCGATCGCAGCGCCCGTCAGGGCGCCGAGCACCAGGGCTCCGGCGAGAGCCGCACTCATCACGACCAGCGCACCGACCCGCTCGGCCACGAAGCGCTGCTGGCCGACTGGGTGCGCGAGGAGCGCATCGACACGGTGTTGGGACGCATCCCCGACCCAGTGGGCCACCTCGGTAACCATGAAGCTGGCCACGACCACGATGACGAAGGCGAGGAGAAACGCGACGTACTGTTCCTCGGTGAGCGCGGCGCCGCTCCCCAGCTTGGCGAGGGCGCCGTGATCGTGCTTGATGAGATTGAGCGCCGTGGGTACGACGGCGGCCTCGATGGCGGTCAGAGTGAAGATGCCGAGGCACCAACACGTCAGCGCAAGTCGCTGCTCCCAGATCCAACTGAGCCACAGCCAGCGACGCGCGAGCCGGCTGCGGTGCATGGTGTAGTTCACGGCTCTTGTTGCCCCGATGCTGGCGAGCCTTACGCCGCCGAAGTCGCGCGTCTGGAAGAGCCACCACGCGCCCGCGGCGACTGCGATTGCGACTCCAAGCGCCACGCCGACGGCCGCGGCGTCGAATGGCGTACCAGGCACGAGCGTTCGTTCCTGAAGGTAGTAGAAGAAAGGTGAGAAGAAACGCAGGAACGACACAGGGCCGAGCGAATCCGAGATGTTGGCAAGGAAGTAGCTGGCCACGAGGTACACGCTGGTCAACCCGGAGGCGGTTCGGGTGGCGTGCAGGAACTGTGACGCGAAGAGCGACACCGCGAAGGCGACCAACCCTACTGCGCCGACAGCGACGCACTGCCCGAGTGCCGAGGCCCAGAGCGCCTCATTGCTCAGGGCGCCACTGAGGCCGGTGCCGAGGTAGATGAGCGCCACGATCGCGATCAGCGCGGCGACGAAGGACAGCACGCGGTCGCGGAAGATCTCGCTCCTCGAGCGCCCGGCGGCGAACCAGAGATCGAGCAGGCCCTTGGACTCGGAGCCACGCACGATCTGCGCTCCCTGCACCGCTGCGTACAGGGCGACGATCAGGCTGATGCTCCCGAAGACCTTGTAGCTCAGGTAGCCACCGACGGTGTCCAGGCGCGCGGCGGGACCGGTGAGGAAGGCGAACTGCTGCGCGATAGGGCCTGCTTGGGCGCCGAGAGTCTGAAGCCCGCCGGCGATGGCCTTGGCCGCGGCGACGTACGACGGGCCGGTGATGGCGACCAGGAGGGCGAGGCCGGCACCGAACGTGATGGCCCCGTTGCGGTGACTCTGCAGCGCCCAGGGGACGAGGCTACGGCTGCGCGTCGGTTCCATACTCATTTAGGAAGATCTGCTCGAGGTTCATCTCGGCGGACTCGATGGTGACGATGCCCGCAGGTTGGAGGGCCTCGAGCAGCGGGCCCACATTGCCGGCGACATCGCACTGCATGCGGTGGTCGCTGATGTCGACAGCGCTGACGCCGGCGATGCGCTGTAGGGATTGGGCGTCGATCGGACGTGTGACGCGCACCTCGACGTGGTGGATGTTGCTGAGCCTCAGCTCGCTCATCGTGCCGACCTGGCGGAGGTGGCCCTGGTGGATGACGGCGATCCGGTCGCAGATCTCCTGCACCTCGGGGAGCACGTGCGAGGAGAGGAAGACGGTGGCGCCGCGGTTCTTCGCCTCGGTGAGCAACTCGCGGAATGCCTGCTGCATCAGCGGGTCGAGGCCGTTGGTCGGCTCATCCATGATGTACAGCCGGGCATCGAACATGAAGGCGGCGATCAGCCACACCTTCTGCTTGTTGCCGTGGGAGTACTCGCGGTAGCGGCGGTGGATGTCGAGGTCGAATCGCCGGGCGAGAGCGGTGATGCGCGCTGGGTCGACGCCGCCGCGGAGGTGGGCAAAGAGGTCGAGGATCCTCTCACCGGTGTGGTTGGGGTACTCGGGCAGCTCGCCCGGAACGTACGCGGTGACGCGATGGATCGCGACTGAGTCACGCTGCGTATCCATCCCGAGGATTGAGGCGGTGCCGCGCGTGGGTCGAACGAGATCCATGAGGAGGCGGAGCGTGGTGGTCTTGCCGGCACCGTTGGGGCCGATGAAACCGAACGCCTCGCCAGCCCGCACCTCGAGGTCGAGATCGAAGATGCCGTGGCCCTGACCGTAGTCCTTGGTGAGATCGTGGGTTTCGACAGCGACCGTCATGGCTGTCAAGGGTACGACGGACCTGCTTTCATCGCATACAGACTTTGGTCCCTATCTGCGGGCCGCTGTCCTCTATCGGCGGGTGGCACGTCGAGGGTCACCACCGCCACGTTGCCAGCGTATCCGACCAACGCCACGGTCGCCGGCGACGTGCGGGGTAATCCGGATGACGTTGTTGGGCTGGCGGTTGTCACCGCCACGAGCGCGTTGGCACCCAGGCTTGACTTTGTCGGTGTGCCGTCGAGTGCTCACAGGCTTCTATCAATGCCACGCTGGTCGCAGCCATCGAGGCCGACGAGCGCGCCAGCGATCTCTGAGTTGACGTTGGCGACGGCTCGGAGGATACCCTTGCCGCCGAAACGGTGCTCGTCGCCGTCTCGCAGTTCAGTGACCTCGAGGCGCCCAGTGCTCGCGCCGCTCGGAGCGATGCCCCGTCCCGACGACCCATCGGAGACGACGACCACCGCCTCGACGTGGGATTGCCCCGCGAATCGAGCACCTCGGACCCGGCGACCTTCTCGATGGCGTTCATGACTGCTGAAGATCTACAGTCGCGACGCGATCAGGTCGATGAGGTCGATCACACGGCAGGAGTAGCCCCACTCGTTGTCGTACCAGGCGATGACCTTCACGGTGTGATCGCCGAGCACCATCGTCAGGGGCGCGTCCAGGATCGCCGAGTGCGAGTCATGCAGGAAGTCCACCGACACGAGCGGTTCCTCGCTCACCGCGAGGATTCCCTGGAGCGGCCCCGCGGCGGCAGCCTCTCGCATCGCGTTGTTCACATCATCGGCCGTCGCGCTTCTCGCCAGCGTGGCGGTCAGGTCGACCAGGCTGACATCCGGCGTTGGCACCCGAAGTGCCATGCCGTGGAACTTGCCCTTCAGCTCGGGAAGCACGAGCGACACAGCCTTGGCGGCACCCGTCGTGGTTGGGATGATCGAGAGGCCGGCGGCGCGCCCTCGGCGCTGGTCCTTGTGGGGAGCGTCGAGGATCACCTGATCCTTCGTGTATGCGTGCACGGTGGTCATGAAGCCCGTCTCGATACCGAAGGAGTCGTTGAGGACCTTAGCGACAGGGGCGAGACAGTTGGTGGTGCACGACGCGTTGGAGATCACGTGGTGCTCGGCAGGGTTGTATGAGGCGTCGTTGACACCCATGCAGATCGTCACGTCCTCGTTCTTGGCGGGTGCGGTGATGATGACCTTCCGCGCTCCCGCTTCGACGTGACCACGAGCCGCCGGTCCATCATTGAAATGCCCCGTCGACTCGACGACGACATCCACGCCCAGATCCCGCCACGGCAGCTGCCGTGGATCCCGCTCGGCGAGCACCTTGATGACGCGGCCGTCCACCGTGATGCTGTCAGTGCCCGCAGCGACTATGCCGGGGAAGCGGCCGAAGACGCTGTCGTACTTGAGCAGATGCGCCAGGGATTCGGGCGTCGTGATGTCGTTGACGGCGACAATCTCAATGTTTCCAGAGCGCTCGCTGGCTGCCCGCAGCACGTTACGTCCGATCCGCCCAAAGCCGTTGATGCCAACTCGAACCGTCATTTCCGGGCTACCTCCTGGATGCACAGTGCGACGTGTGCTCCATGCCTGAAGAAAGGGGCGCCGATGCGCGTGACGTCATGTTCGGCGTTCGTGGCTGGCCTGGCCAGTGTCAAAGGGCCTCAATTCTCGAAGGTAGATGGGCGAGAATAGCGATCCGCCAACATGGCCGCGGGTGAGGTCTTGAGTTCAGATGGCCCGCTGTGGCGCCTCGGGGGTCCGCATCGTCAGATGCGATTCCTCTCAAGTCGCACGACCCTCGGGCACCTTGGGGTGGTCTTCCTTGGGGCTCCTGATCCGGTCCGTTCACCGTGACACCCCGAAAGGCAGCCGGCGAATCAGCGATGCGACCCAAGGGCGACGATATCCGCGCGTGAGTCTGCTCGTCGCTACGAGTACGGCACCCCTCCCCCTGCCGCGACGCCTAACCCCATCCACGATGGGTCACGGTCGGCTCGGGCGGGATTCGTCATCCGAGTGGGTTTCACCGCCAGGCCGCGACCGTTGGAATCACACTCCCTGGCCGTCGCTGTGAGACCGATGCCCTCGACGGTCTCCACGTCGAAGTCGGCGCCTCCAGGCAGACGGTCAGATACGGCCACAGGTCCGCGAGCGCCCAGGCTGACCGAGCAGACCCCCACGGCAGCATTCCCTTCGCCTTCACCTTCTCCCCGTCTAACCAGCTCGAACTGGTCAATGCGGCGGGGAACCTCGCACCGAGTGATGTTCACCACGACAGTGCGGTCACCCCTGACGGCGCGCCCGTCGCCAACGGCCAGGCGGCCTCGTGCTGGATCGCGACGGCACGCGACTTCGCCTATGTTGCCAACACCGGCAGCAACGACGTCAGTGTCTACCACGTGAGCGACAGCGGCAGGGTCACCTTGGTGAATGCGACGGCCGCGTCGGGCGT
>DATBZP010000120.1:0-28675 GCA_036513135.1 Candidatus Dormiibacterota bacterium
CTGGAACCGGAACCCGGGAACCCCGGTGACCCCAACGTTATCGAGATCCTGGCCCGCAACGGATTGACTGTCGAGCCGGTTGCCGGCACATCGAAGATGCGCATCGGCGTCGGTGCGGTTGAGGCCACCTCTGCGGCGGAAGCGTCGGTCAAAGCGATTGACCGCGTGCGCCATCTCGTTCCACCCACCGGATACCGACTTTCTGAACCCGAACCTGTCAGCCCTGGAGGTGCCTGAAGAGATGGCAGCAGAGGATCGAGCTCCGGCTCCAACCCCACTGATCCGCGAAACAAGCGCGGCCCCATCGCTGATGTCGCTCGACCCGCGCGCCAAGTTGGCGATTCTCGGAGCGATCCTGCTGACGATGTTCCTGGCTTCGTTGGACCAGACGGTCGTCGGCACGGCGCTGCCCCGAATCGTCACCGACCTCAACGGAGCCAGCCTCTACGCCTGGGTGGTGAGCGCCTACCTCCTGTCGTCGACCGTAACCGTGCCGATCTACGGGAAGTTCTCGGACGTCTTCGGTCGCAAGGTGATGCTGATGATCGGGGTCTGCATCTTCCTCGCGGGGTCCTGGCTCTCAGGCGCCTCCCAGAACATGAACGAGCTGGTGGCGTTTCGGGCTGTGCAGGGACTTGGAGCCGGGGCTCTGTTCCCCATCGTGATGGCGATCATCGGCGACCTCTACAGTCCCCGTGAGCGGGGCCGATTCCAGGGTTTGTTCGGCGCCGTCTTCGCCCTCAGCTTCATCGTCGGGCCGTTCATCGGTGGCTGGATCACCGACCATATCAGCTGGCATTGGGTCTTCTATGTCAACGTGCCGTTTGGCATCGCGTCCCTGGTGGTCCTGGCGATCGTGCTTCCCAGCGCAGGGCGCCGCCAAGCATCCTTACGCGATCTCGACTACCTGGGGATCGTGTTCTTCACCGCGGGCGTCGTGCCGTTCATGCTCGGGCTCACCAACAAGGGCAACGTGACCAGCTCGGGCCAGCTCGCCAGCTGGTCCGACCTCAATGTGGGGGGCCTCATTGCGCTTGGCCTGGTGATCCTGGCGGTCTTCCTGTTCGTCGAGTCCAAAGCGAAAGAACCAATCCTCCCATTGGACTTGTTCAAGCGCCGTGACTACTCGGTGAGCATGGCGGCGGTATTTGTTTTCGGCATCGCCATGTTCGCTGCGGTGATCTTCCTTCCGCGCTTCTACCAGACCGTTCGCGGCATCAGCGCAACCGCTTCGGGCTACTACATCTGGCCCCTGCTGGTCGGGCTCATGGGGGGGAGCATCGGCACCGGGCTGTTGATCAGCCGGCTCGGGCGATACAAGTGGCTGATGACCGGCGGCGCGGCGGTCATGCTGGTGGGCGGCTTTCTGATGACGCACCTGACGGCCGGCGTTTCGGACTGGGAGCTCTGGCTGTGGATGCTCGTGCTCGGCCTCGGGATCGGTCCGGCTATGGCCGGCTACACGGTTGTGGTGCAGAACGCGGTGCCTCCGAATCGCCTGGGCGTGGCCACCAGCACCCTCACTTTCCTGCGCCAGATCGGCGCCTCGGTTGGGCTGGCCGCCGCCGGCACGATCTTCTCGTCATCCTTCGCCAGCAGACTGCCGACAAACCTTGCTGAAGAGGGCGTGCCTCAGCCGCTGATCGCCCAGTTGGTCAAGCTGTCGGGTGCGCTGCAGAACGTTGGCAACGGGCGTGCTTTGCTCGAGCAAGCGCTGCCGGGGCCGCTGCAGGCGCTGATTCCCAAGGTCATCGCCGGCGCCAACAACGCCCTGGCTCTGTCGATCGGCGATCTTTTCTGGATCACGCTCGTCGCCGGGGTGCTAGGGCTGGCCTGCACCTTGGCCCTTCATGACCGACCTCTGCGCAGCGCCGCGGACCTTCGGTCGGCCGGGCTGCCCGCAGAAGGCGAAACCGCCCGGGCCGGTTCCAGCCCAGTCACTTCTCAAGGTGCCCCAGACTATTAGGTCGTGGAACCGCTGCCGAAACATCCCGGCCGGAAGTCCCGAGTAGTAGAGGACCTCTGGCACTCCTTGGCGCCGATCACCCAGACCAGGATGTGATCCGAAGTGTTCCTTCGGGCTTACGTGGTGGTGGAGCGCCCTTTTGAAGAGGTAGGGGCTCTGATGGCGAAAGGCGCCAAGAACTGGTTGCCCGATATGGCGAACGAGGCCAACGGGGGCGGCGAGAAGCTTCTTTCCGAATTGGGCTTCGACCTCGGCAAGCGCCGGGTCGGCAGGCGCATCAAGGTGGAAATCGGCCCACCGAAGGCGTCCGCAGGGCTCATCTTCATGACCGTTCGGTGGCGTGCTGCGGCCGAGGCCGGGCTCTTCCCGACTCTGGAGGGAGAGTTGGAGGTCGCGGCGATCGGCAGCGCCAGGACTCAAGTTGGTCTCAGCGCGAATTACGAGCCGCCCTTAGGGGTGCTCGGGAAGATCGCCGATCGCACTTTGTTTCACCGGGTCGCCGAGGTGACCGTCAAAGACTTCCTCGAGCGGATCGGCCAGCGGCTCGATCAGACCGGATAGCCGGCGGTCTCTTGCCGGCAACAACATGACCACGGAGGACCGCTTCAAGACGATCATCGAGCCGTTCAAGATCAAGACGGTCGAGCCCATTCGGATGACCTCCCGCGACGAACGGGCCTCCTTCCTGAAAGAGGCGGGGTACAACCTCTTCCGGCTCGCGTCCGCCAACGTGCTCATCGATCTCCTGACCGACTCCGGCACAGGCGCAATGAGCTCCGAGCAGTGGGCGGGGATGATGCGGGGCGACGAGGCCTATGCGGGCTCCAGCAGCTTCTACCGCTTCGAGAAGGCGATTAAGGAGCTGACGGGATTCAAGCACGTGATACCGACCCATCAGGGCCGCGCGGCGGAGAGAATCCTGTTCTCGGTCACATCCGGACCCGGCAAAGTCATCCCGGGCAACCATCACTTCGACACCACTCGGGCAAACATCGAGGTCACCGGGGCAGAAGCGCTCGATCTTCCCTGTCGCGAGGCGGCAGATCCGTCGCTCTCCGCGCCGTTCAAAGGCAACATCGACCTCGTGCGGCTGGAATCTCTGCTGCAAGAACGAGCCCAACAGGTGCCCATGTGCATCATTACGCTGACCGACAACACCGGTGGAGGACAACCGGTGTCGCTACGCAACCTGCGTGATGCGCGGACGCTGCTCAATCAGCACGGGGTTCCGCTGATAATCGACGCGGCCCGCTTCGCCGAGAATGCGATGTTCGTCAAGATGCGAGAAGCGGGGAACGCCGGCAGGACACCTCGAGAGATTGCGTGCGAGCAGTTCTCCTACGCCGACGGTTGCATGATGAGCGCCAAGAAAGATGGCATAGCCAACATCGGCGGCTTTCTTGCTTTGAACAACGACAGCTGGGCCGAAAGGGCCCGTCAGCTCCTGATCCTGACCGAAGGCTTCACCACCTACGGCGGTCTGGCGGGTCGGGATCTGGAAGCGATCGCTCAGGGTCTCGAAGAGGTCCTCCATGAGGATTACCTCCGCTACCGGCTGCGGAGTGCTGAGTATCTTGGCGATGGGATCCGCAAGGCCGGCATCCCGATCGTCGAACCTCCGGGCGGCCACGCTGTGTACATCGACGCGCGCGCGATGCTGAGTCACGTCCCGCCCGATCTGCTGCCGGGCCAGGCTTTGAGCTGCGCTCTCTACGTCGAAGGCGGCGTGCGCACGATTGAGGTCGGTACCGTCATGTTCGGCCACCGAGATCCAAAGACCGGAAAACAGGTGCCTGCAGACAAGGACCTGGTGCGCCTTGCCTTGCCGCGGCGCGTCTACACCCAGAGCCACATCGACTACGTGATCGAGGTGGCGGAATCCCTGGCCCGAAACCGGGCGGCGATCGGAGGCTACCGGATCGTGTCCGAACCGGCCGCGTTGCGCCACTTCACGGCCGTCTTCGAGCCCGTCGACGCGGCTCGCGAGTAGCAACACTCCGCGACGTCCCGCCGGCAGCGCTCAACTGCGGGCCACAGGTCGCCCGGCACGATGATTGGCCCGGTGCTCGCAATAAAGGCACACCGCCGTGAGCCAGGTTCTGACCCAGCGGCCCTCGCTCTGGGGGCCGAACGCCCCTGGCCCTCAGCGTCAGGCTGGAGCATGCTCTTGTCGAGGTGGTCAAGGTGACAGACGCGGCACGCGCACGACCAGACGAACAAGAGATCAAAGCCGCCCCGAAGCGTGCTCCCAAGCGCGGCCGAGGTGGCCTCACGCACGACGAGCACGAACACGGACCGGGCCTGCAGGGTCCAAACGTCGGCTACTGGCAGGCGACCGGCTCCACTCGCGCCGCAGCCAAGCGCGCAAAGCGGCCTTGATGCCGGGCACTGCGATGGAGAACTCGGCCGGCATGGAAGTGAGCATCCACGATCGGACGCACACTGTCGGACCGGCGTTTCGCATCTATGCCGCCAAGAAGGTAGCCTCACTTGCAGACCATTTCGACCGGATCAGGTGGGCCGAGGTTGAGTTCGACCGTGACGTGAAGAAGAGAAGGCAACCCCTGGAGGTCGTCAAGATCACGTTGCATCTGGTGGGTCATCGGCTGGCCGACCTGCGGGCCCACGAGACCGGCCGCCAGCAGCGCGCCACCTTTGATCTGGCGATCGACAAGCTCGACAGTGAGCTCACGCAGCTGAAAGAGCAGGTCACGTCCCATCCCTAGGCTGAGTCGAATCTCTGGAACCCAGAGGGCCAGCCAGCGAGTCACTGGGGCGCCGGATGGGGGCGATTTTGATCCAGTGGGCTTTATCGCGTGCACCGGCGATTAGCTCAACCGCAACTCCTGCTGCGCAGTCCGGCTCATCGTCGAAGCCAGCTGGGTAGGCGTCCCGTCATGACCCCTCACGGCCTCGCGGCAGACTTGCGGATCGCTTTCGTTTCTTCGAACCTGCCTCGCCGGTGCGGCATCGCAACGTTCTCGGCGGACTTGATTGCGGCAGTCATGGCCGCCGATCCACGGGTGACGTGCCGCATCGCGGCGATCGACGAGCCGAATGCGATCCGCCTGTATGGCGACGAGGTTCGCTGGCGTATCAGGCAGGGGGACGCGAGCAGCTACCGCGCCGCGGCTGAGGCGATCAACCGCTCAAGCGTCAATATTGTCAACGTGCAGCACGAATTCGGGCTCTATGGGACATGGACCGATGGCGTGTATGAGGATCACCTGCACCCCTTCCTGAAAGCTCTGCGGAAGCCGGTCGTAACGACCCTGCATACGGTGCCGCCCGAACCGACGGCCTCTATGCGGAGTGCCCTCCGTGGCGCTGCCGACCTCAGCGACGCGGTCGTCGTGATGGCCGACACGGCGGTTGGTCTCCTGGCGGACCGATATGGCATCGCCGGGGCGCCCGTGGTGATTCCTCACGGCATGCCGGCGATCCAGCCTCACGGCCGGGGCCGCATGAAGAAGAAGCTGGGCGTGCCCGGCCGATCGATCATTTCAACCTTCGGCCTCGTCGACCCTCGCAAGGGCATCGAGTACATGATCGAGGCAATGCCGGCGATCGTCGCGGGCCATCCGGCGGCCCTCTATGTGATTGCGGGCCAGACCCACCCGGAGCTGCGCCGTACCGACGGCGAAAGGTACCGCAATCAACTCGTCGAGACGGTCAAGCGCCTCGGCCTTGAGAATTACGTCTCCTTCATCGATGAATACATGGCGCAGCGGGACATCATCGAGCTGCTGCTCGCCAGCGACGTCTACGTCACTCCATACCTCGACCCACAACAGATAACGAGTGGCACCCTGGCATATGCGCTAGGGGCCGGGAAGGCGATCGTCTCCACGGCCTACCTGCACGCCAAGGAAGCGCTGGCCGGCGGCCGCGGAATTCTCGTCCCGTTTCGAGATCCGCCCGCCCTGGCGGAGGCCGTCATCTCTGTGCTCGACCACCCAGAGCGCAGGGAGGCACTCGAACACGCCTCTTACGCCTATGCCAGCGACATGTCGTGGCCGCGGACGGGGGAGCACTGGCTGGCGCTCATGCGCTTGGTTGCGGCCCCGTCGCCGCCCACGTCCCGCCGCCCGGCCATATGAGCGCTGTACCAGCTGACGCTCTCGCGCACCGCCTCGCCAACAACCCGATCTTGACCAGCGCGGATGTGGCTCCATCGCAGGCCGCCCTCGAGGTGGTTTCGGTGTTCAACGCAGCCGCGGCACAGGTTGGCAAGGAGACGATCCTGCTGCTGCGAGTCGGCGAGTATCCCCGCCCCATAAGGGGTCTCATGTCCCCGACTGCGAGAACCCTCGACCTCGCCGCCCCACACGAGGTGCTTCAACCGCTCCCGCCTGGAACTCTCGGCGAGGACGTGATCGGTATCGCCTACCTGGATCCGGCCACGGAACCTCAACGCGTGGTCGTGGCCTATGTTCGCAAAGATGTCCCCGGGCTCGACCTGAGTGATCCCCGGGCGGTCCGTGTCACGGTGCCTCCTGCCACACCGGGTGGGCGGGCGGAGGTCAGGGACTATCTGACTCAGATCTCGCATCTGCGCGTGGCCCGCAGCACGGACGGAGTTCACTTCGTGGTCGATCCGCTTCCCGCCGTGCTCCCCATTGATTCATTCGAGGAGTACGGATGCGAGGACCCGCGCGCGACGCTGATCGATAACGCTTGGCACATCACTTACGTATCGGTGGGCTCGGTGGGAATCACAACCAGCAGACTGACCACGACCGATTTCAAGACCTTTGAGCGGCGCGGACTCATGTTCCTACCTGACCACAAGGATGTGGCCCTGTTCCCAGGCCGCGTGAGGGGGCGTTACGTCGCCCTGACCCGGCCCATGCCTTCGTCATTCAACCGCGTGCTTGGGATTTGGATCGCGTTTTCGGACGACCTGGTCGGTTGGGGCGGGCATCGACCGTTAGCGTTGCCTCGCCGAGGGATGTGGGACAGCGTTCGCACTGGCGCGGGCGCGGTTCCATTCCGCATACCTGAGGGTTGGCTCGAGCTCTACCACGGAGTGAACGCCGACGGCCACTATGCGATGGGCGCATTGCTCCTGGACGCCGAGGATCCTGCCCGGGTCATCAGCCGCTCGCCGGAACCGATCCTCGTGGCGGCCGAGGAGTACGAGCGGTCGGGCTTTTACAACAACACAGTCTTCTCCTGCGGACTTGTCCCGTTGGACGATCGAGGCGAAAAGATCCGGATGTACTACGGCGCAGCCGACTGTCGTATGGCCGCGGCCGACTTCGATGTCAAAGCGATCGTCGCCTCTCTGGCACCGTGCTGAGGCAGCTCGCGACACTGACGCGGCGCCTGCCGGCAGCTGGGCCACGCGCACTGGCGGTCGCTGTCTACTCCGGCTCGACGGGCGAGCACTTCGAAGCACGCGAGCGTGGGGTGGAGGGCGTCGCCTGCGTGGACGACGCTGCGCGTGCGTGTGTCCTTTTGTGCAAGCTCTGGGCCGCCACCGGAAATGACGAACTCAGGCGGTGGGCTGACGGCCTGCTCGATTTCGTGCTCTGGATGCACGCCGGCGACGGCCGCTGGCACAACTTCGTCTATGACTGGCAAGGCACTCGGAACACCGAGGGTCCCACGTCCGCCGCCGGGATCAACTTCTGGCAGGCACGCGCGATCTGCGCGCTCGCAGAGGTGAAAGTGCATTGGGACGACGACTGCGCAAGAGCCATCCTGACCGGGGCTCTGGCCACAGCGGCGTCCGCCTCGCCCCCATCAGATGTTCGCGCCATCCACGCGCTGGGCGCGTTGGTCCTCCTCGGGCGAGCGCCCGACCCCTGGCTCTCCGAGCAGCTCACCGCCTGGTGCGACGAGCTCGCCGAGTGCCGCCGCGGCGGAATGCTGATGAACTCGCCCGACGAGCGTGACCGCCCACACCTCTGGGGGCACGTGCAGGAAGCAGTGCTGGCCGACGCCTCCGTCGCGCTGGGCAGGAAGGATCTACTCGTTCTCGCGGTCGCCAGCGCCGAAGCTGTCTTTGCGGAGGTCATCGAGTCTGGTTTCGACCTCCCACACGTCCACAGCTACGACGTACAGTCGGCGGTGTTCGTCATGGACCGGCTGGCAGCAGTCACCGGCGAGCCGCGGTACGGGGAGTTGGCCCGGAAGGCTCGGAGCTGGTTTGACGGCCGCAACCCAGCCGGCGCGGTGATTTATGACCGAGCTGCCGGTCGCGTCGCCGACGGGCTCGACGATGGTCGCTTGAACGATCGTTCAGGGGCTGAAGCGAACATCTCAGCCGGGCTAGCGCTCCTAGACGATCCGGTGGCACTTTCAATGGCTAAGAGCTGGTCGGGCGCCTGGTAGCCGGCGCCCACCCGACACTTGAGCCGGAGCCCACCGCGCTGCCGCCGGCGCCAAAGGTCCCGATTTGCACAGGTCGTTTGGGGCTGGATCGGATCAGCTGGCGGCTCATCCTGTATGGATGGAGAGGCGCGCGGCCCGAGCTCAGTCGATCGAGGTGTTGTCGCCCGACGAATGCTTTCTTCTGCTGGGATCCCGCAGCCTGGGCCGGATCGCGTTCAACGCCGAGGGCCAGCCCGAGATCTTTCCGATCAACTACGCGATGGAGGGCCGGATCGTCGTGTTCCGCACCGCCCCGGGGACAAAGCTCGACCTCGTTCCAAAGGCCAGGCTCGCCTTCGAAGTGGACGACTGGGACCCCACGCTGGGCCTGGGCTGGAGCGTCGTGGTCAAGGGCCTGGCCGAAGAGGTCACCCGAAATCTGGGACGCACCGCGGATCATATGCGAATCGCGCCAGTGCATCCGGTTGCGCCCGGAGATCGGTGGCACTGGCTGGCCATCCAGCCCCTGGAGGTGTCGGGCCGGCGCTTCCAGCTGCGGGCGGGGCCGCAACGCCGCGCTCGGGACTGGCGTCGTCCTCCTCCTGGCGACTATCAGCGACCCTGACTCCATTGATCGCCGCGTCACCGGTCGGCCGAGGCAGGACCTCGCGTTAGAAATCTTCGGCGACGAGCTCGGGGTGCGCGTTGACCGCGGCCTCGAGGCGTCGCCGGCGCAGTAGGCCAGGTGTGGCTCCAAAAACGCCGACGACTTGCGCGGCCTGCACGGTCCCCCAGGCCATCGCGACTGGCAGCGGTTGGCCGAGCTGCAGGGCCGCCATGAGGGTGGCGCTGTAGCCGTCGCCGGCGCCCGTCCGATCCACCACAGGCACGGATAGGATCCCGGTCCGTAGGAATCGGCCCCCGTCCAAGGCGTAGGAGCCGCGGGTCCCGTCCGTTATCACCACCGTCTTCGGTCCCAGTTGGTGAAGCGCCTCGAGCAGGCTCCGGGTGGGGCCGTCCACGCCGGTGAGCTCGCATGCCTCGTGCCGGTTGAGGAACAGGAGATCGCTCATGCGCAGCAGCGGGGTAAGGGCGCGTGCGCCCATCCGCAGCTGGTGGGTGCCGGGGCTGAACGCGAGCCGTGTGGGATGGCGGTCGAGATGGCAGCGGAGAGCTTCGTGCAGCCGATTGACTGCTGCACCGCGAGGACCGATGGAGGTGGCGTAGATCCAGGCCGCAGGCGGCAGCTCCGGCACCTGGTAGCTCCGCGGTTGGTGCCAGACGAACAGCGTGCGCTCCCCACGGAATACGAGCGCAGTGCTGGCGTTGGTCGTGTGGCGGCGGTCCAGCGCCATCAGCGACGTGTCGATGCCCTCATTCTGTAGGTCGCTCAGGATCGAGCGGCCCTCGGTGTCGGCGCCGGTGACCCCATAAACGGCCACCTGCAGGCCCAGCCGGGCCCCAGCGACCGCCGCGTTGATGCAGTTGCCGCCCGCCATCCGGCGGAACTCGTCCACCGGAATCTTGTCGGCATAGTCGATGCACAGCTGCGTTTGATCGGGCTGCACCTGGAGGGCGAGATGGGCGTCGTGGATCTTGAGGAAGGTGTCGATGGTGGGGTCGCCGATCGTGATCAGGTCCAGCTTCATCGTCGCCACTGACGTCAGGCTCGCAGTACCGCTGCCAAGCCCACAGGGCCCAAGTACCCGACCGCCGCGGGTCGATGGGCCCTGTCGGGGCGGCTCTCGCCGGCACAGGCTGGACGGTGGAGGCGTTAGCAATTGCCAAGGATCACCGTCAAGCACAGGCACGGGCAGAGCTTCGCCATCCAGGTGCGCGGCTATCCGCTGGTATCCGATGAACCGGTCACCCTGGGTGGCGACGACGAGGGTCCGACGCCCACCGAGTTGATGGTCGCCGGTCTTGCCGCGTGCGCCGCCGATGAGGTCGTCAAGTGCCTGGCCGCCAGCGGTGCGAGGCTCGAGCCCACAGAGGTCGGAGCCGACTTCGCCTGGGACGTCGAGGGTCGCCGCGTCGCGTCCATCCGGCTTTCCGTCGCACTCCCTGAGGAGATCAGCGAGAACACCAAGCAGAAAGTGCTGTTGGCGATGCTTTCATGTCCGGCGCGCAAGATGCTGGCGGAGCCCCCAAACGTCGAATACGAGTTGAGCGCAGGGGCCACCCGCACACTCGTCGGGCCAGGTTTGGGTGGAAGCTTCTGGCCGGACGAGCCGCCACCGGACGTCGACTCGCAACCCTGAGGCCTGGAGAGTCGCGCGAGCGGTCGATCTCATGCCTGTGACCTCCACCAAGAACATCTCAGAACAGAAGGAGTTGAGAATGGCCGCACGCCGTTCGGGCATCAAGCGAATCGTGGTCGGAGTGGATGGTTCCGCGCAGTCGGCGGCAGCCCTCAAGTGGGCGGTGCGGATTGCCAAAGGGATGGGCTCCCAGATCACCGCGGTCTACGCGATCCACCTGCCGCTTTACCTGGCTCCGGAGTATGGGGTCCCATTTCAGTTCGACGAGGAGTGGCGCGACCAGATGAGAACGGAGTTCGAGGACAAATGGTGTAAGCAACTCAGGGCCTCGGGGATTCGCTATCGCACGGTCATGGAGGACGGGCGGCCGGCGCCCGTGATCGCGGCTGTGGCAGACCGCGAGAACGCCGACATCGTTGTCGTCGGAAGGCGGGGCAGAGGTGGCGTTGCGGAGTTGGTGCTGGGAAGCGTGAGCCACGAGCTGGTTCTCAGCTCGAGGCGGCCGGTGTTGCTCATTTCGCTGGACGGCAGCCGGAACCACAAATAGCCCTGGCCCCGATCAACCCCTCGAGCCGTGGCCGTGAGGGAGCGTCAGGGCTGCAGGGACCGCCGTTTGAGCGGCGCCCAATGGCTATGGCCTACGAGCTTCGATGGGTCGGAGCGACCACAACGGGACGGTGTGTGCGACGGATGACAGCCTCAGCCGCGCCGGCATTGATGTCACCGCCCACCCAACCTAGAGCTCGTGAACCACCGATCACGACCATGTCCGCACCTGTCGTCATGACCTCCCGAGCGAGCTCGGGAGCGAAGCCCTGCTGATTGGCGATCATGCGCGAGCGCACCTCTACACCGGCTTTCTTGAGCGCTGCCGCTGCTCTGGCGACAGCCTCTTCATCGGGATTGGCGGCGGACGAGGTCGGGGCCGGCTCGACGGAGTAGGCGAAGGTGCGGCCCACACACACGACCTCGACTTCCGCTTCGAGAGCGCGGGCGAGCTCCACGGTGGCGGTCAACGGCTGACCAGGATCGCTCTCGCCGTCGATGACCAGGACAATCCGCCGCGGGCTCACCGTTGTCATCGCGCCGGTGGGCACAATGACGACCGGGCAGCCGGCGCCATCCGCCACCTCGTGGCTGACGCTGCCGAGCAGGAGGCCGGTCAGCTCGCCGCGAGCTCGAGAGCCCATGACGATAAGGTCGGCGCCAACACGGGTGGCGCACTTCAGTATCTCCCCGGCAACCTCGTTGGGCTTGCAGCTGAGCACTTCCTGGTTTGCCCTGACGCCGGCCACCACCATGTCACGCACGACATCGTTGACCAGCTCGCGCACGACCTCGTACTCTCGGCGGCGCTGGTCTCTCACCTCTGTTCTTGGGGACTCCGGCACAAGCAAGCTGAGCACGGTGACCCTGGCCTTGAGTCTGGGCGCCAGGTGAACCGCCAACCGAGTTGCCTCCCATGACGGCGCGCCGCGATCGATCGCGAGCAGGATGTGCTTCATTCCATGAGGCTAGGTCTCGGAGGACCCTGCGGGCGACTGCCAAGAGCCCTGGTCACGAGGGGACGTTTGGCCCTTCGGTAGTAGGTAATGATCCCCTCGTCAGTGCGGCGGACCCAGGCTAGGCTCGAACCGCGATGAGAGTTGTGCGGCGTGTCGACCACCCGGCCACCACAACCACGGTTCACGAGTTGATGGCGAAATCGATCGTGGGCGGCGACCCGCGGCATTCCCTGGTGGAAGCGGCAGCCCAGATGCGCGCTCACCGGATCAGCGCCCTCGCCGTGCTGGACGGGGAAGCGATCGTCGGCATCATCACGGAGAGAGACCTCCTCCGTTCGATGGCAGATGGCCGCGACCCGGAGACTACCCACATCTCCCAGTACATGACCCACTCGCCACGAACGATCGAAGACGCCGAGCTGGTTGCCAAGGCGGCCGAGATCATGATCAAGCATCGGGTGAGGCATCTTCCGGTAACCAACAACGGCCGGTTGGTGGGCTTCCTTTCAGCCCGCGACCTGCTCGCCTTGAACCCCTGGCCTCTAAACCTGCCGATCGGCGAGAGCTGGTGACCTGAGTCCGCTCAGGCGCTGACTCCGATCGGTTTCAGCCCTGTTTTGGGCCTCGATTCAGGGTCTGCCGGACGGTCAGGATGCGGGTCACGTCAACCGGCGAAACGATACCCACGAGCTGGCCCTGGTCGAACACGAGGACGCGCTGGTCGATGGCCGCTCCCAGGCGTTCTATGAGCGCCGCGAGATCCTCGTCTGGCCGGGCGTTCGGAATCTGTGGGATCGGACGACCGCAATCGCTAAGTCGCTTCTGACCTCGATCGTGGCTTGCCACCCTGACCAGCTCCGAGAGCCGCACCACTCCCGTCAGCTTGCCGGAGGGATCGTGCACGGGGTAGGTCGTGAACGGGTGGTGGAGCGCGACCGACTCCAGGAATTGTTCGACCGTGAGCCAGTCGGGAACCGTCACCACAGGCGAGGTCATGGCGGCCGACACAGGGACCGACTTCAAAAGCGCCTTGATGGTGGTTCCAACCTCCTCGGAGCTGCCGGCGGAGAGCAAGAACCAGCCGATGAACGCGATCCAGATCCCGTCAACCACGGCGCCGGAGAACAGTTCGAGGACGCCGATGGCGATCATCAAATAGGCGAATACGCGGCCGATGCGGACCGCGTTGTGAACCCCACGCTGACGGCTGCCGGATCGCCACCAGAATAGAGAGCTCAGGAGGCGCCCGCCGTCCAGCGGAAATGCAGGGACGAGGTTGAACAGCCCCAGGGCCAGGTTCACGAACGCCAGCCAGCTCAGAAGGTCCGAAACAACGGCGTTGGCCGTGGTCGCCAGCGCCAACGCCAACGCGATCAGGGCGAGGGCGAAGCTGGTCAGGGGCCCGACGCCGGCAATCAGAGCCTCCGCGCCGGCGCTCTTCGGGTCGCCTTCCAATCGAGAAACACCGCCAAACATCCACAGCGTGATGCCGGCGACCTTCATCCCACTTCGTCGCGCAACCAGGGCGTGCGACAGCTCGTGGGCCAGGAGGCACCCGTAGAAGACGATCGCTCCGGCCGCTCCCGCCGCCCAGTAAGCCACCAGGCCCTGCCCGGGGACGTCCTGTGGCAGGACCCCAGCCGCCAGCGTCCACGCGATGAGGACGAATACGAAGAACAGGCTCCAGTTGAACCCGATCTCGATCCCAAACAATCGTCCGAGCCGGATGGTGGGGGCCACGCGGTTTGTCGGCCCTATTCAGGCTGCAGGGCGGTCGAGATCAAAAGGATGGGTCGCTTGGAGTGCAGGACGAGCTCATGGCTCACGCTGCCCAGCACCAGTTCGGCGACCCCACCCTTGCCTCTGCGACCGACCACGATCACGTCGGCGTCGATGCTGTCAGCAACCTGTGCGATCACCGAAGCCGGTCGGCCGTCCCCCAGGATCATCCGGTATTGAACGCCCGCCTCTTTCAACCGCTTGCACCATTGCTCTTCGAACTCCGTCTTGATGTCGGCCCTCCATTGTGGGTCGAACTGCGGAGGTGCGACAGGGGCCATGTATCCGGTGTCAAAGTAGACTGGCGGAGCGATCGCAAACACGGCGACCACCTCGGACCCCATCCCCTTTGCCATCCGCACTGCCCAATCGAGGGCCGCCTCCGAATGGTGCGAGCCGTCTACAGCGACGACGATCCGACTGATACCCGAGTGCTTTGTCGCCATCCGTGACTCCTAACCAACCGGCATACGTGATGTGGTGAGCATCGACGATCCTACTCTCGCCGGATTGGGCTCTTGGTCCCTTTAGATCAAGGTCTCTCGGCCCTATCGCCACAGCACGTCGTACGTGAGATGCGGGACCCCGTGGCCGCACACTCGCGTCTCGCTAGCTCGGGCGTGGCCCGGGGACTGCGCCCAGCGCCAGCAGGTCGCCCTTCGACACCATCCCGATCGCCGAATCGTGATCGATGACGGGAAGGTGCCCGATTCCATGCTCGACCATGCGCCTTGCCGCGATAGCTGCATCGTCTTGGGGAGTGACCGTGATCGCGCCCTCGGTCATGTACTCGTCAACCGCCGTCAGCTCCGGGCTCGCCTCTTCGGCTATGGCTGTCACCAGGTCCGCCTCGCTGATCACACCAACAAGCGCGCCTTCGTCCAGCACCGCGAGCGCGCCCACATGGTTGCGTGCCATCTTCTGAGCTGCCTCGAACAGCGTATCCGTCACCTCGGCGGTGATCACCTCCGTGCTGCACAAAGTCGCGACCTTCATCGTTGCCACCTCCGGCGCGAATTCCAGGCCCAGTCTGCGGCGTGCGCACCACGGGGTCATGGGCCCACCGACCCGAGATTTAGGGGACTGTCGACCTCGGGAGCGGGTCACGACCTGCGGTTTGGTCATGCTTCTCGGCGGGCATAAACTTCGTAGGTGGGTACTCTGGATTGGCGCCGCGCGGCCGGATGGGCCGCTCTCGCGGCGCCGCTTTTGATGTGGTCTGAATTCCTCAGCATGGGGATTTCGAGGCATGGCTACAACCTGCTCACGCGCCCGTTCAGCGACCTCGCCACGCGCGGCACCCAAAACGCCGGGCTTTTCGACATCGGCTTCTTCATCGTGCCAGGCGTGCTTACGGTGGTCATTGGCCTCGGCCTTTACGCAGTCAGCGTCAATCAGGCCTGGCGGATCGGGGCTCTGATGGTCATTGCCTCCGGTGTATTCCTGACCGCGACCGGGGCCTTCCCGCAGGACCCCAACTCCTTCGTCGAGGGCCTGCTGCACGGCACCATGGCCCAGACCTGCTTCGCGTTGGCCAGTGCGGCGCCACTCGTGCTGTTCATTGGATCGGGGAACAAAACCCTCTTCGCCCCGCCCCGCCGGGTCTGGCTCGGGGCAGGTATCGCAGCCTTCGCGATCGAAGCACTGGCGATCGCCTTGCGGCCGCTTGTCTCGTATCCGGACGGGTTTTTCCAGAGGCCGTTCACCCTCGTTCTGACGATCTGGTTCTTGGCTACCGGCGCCTGGCTGCTGAGAGGCCATAAGTTCGAAGGTCTTTCGGTACCTGACTAACCGTCCGAGAGGACGGAGACTCGACCTCGGGTTGAGCCAGGAGCGAATCCACTATCTCGATTGGCTGAAGGTGCTGATCGTCTACGGCATCGTGCTCTTCCATGTATCCCTCGTCTTCTCGTTTGGCACCTGGCTGGTCTCCAACCATGAGCGGAGCCTCATCCTCACCGCCTTTGCGGGCTTCTGCTTTCCGTGGGGCATACCCTCGATGTTCTTGATCGCGGGCGCGGATGCATGGTTCGGACTGCGCTCACGCGCCGCCTCCGATTTCATCCGCAAGCGTTTCCTGCGCCTGTTCGTGCCGATGATTCCCGGCCTGTTGATCCTGTCACCGCTGCAGAGATTCGTCACCAGCGCCAACCCGCCGCCCCCGATCGATGGTCTGGGGGCCTTCTATCTCGGGTTCTTCCGCGAATTTCACTTCGATTGGACGCTGCAGTTCGTCAGCCGGTACTGGCTGCACCTCTGGTTCCTCGGCTACCTGTTCGCGATCTCGATGGTCTGCCTGCCTGTCGTGCTCTGGCTGCGAGGTCCGCCTGGGCGGCGACTGACGTCGACGCTGGTCGCCATCGCGACCCGGCGTGGCGGGCTGCTGTTGCTGGCTGCGCCGCTCGGGCTCGTCCAGCTCGTGCTACGCCCCCGCTTCCCCGCCTACCAGGACTGGGCCGATGTGGCGACGTACACGTTCGCGTTTCTATGGGGGGCGATTATCTTTAGCGACCGCCGCTTCGAGGCACTCCTCCGGCAGCAGATTCATTGGCTGCTGGCAGGCGGCGTGCTCGCGATGTTGGGGATCGGCGCGGTGATCTTGGTCACGCCGTCCCATCTGGCTGGAGACACGCGCGCGCCAGTCCTGACGCAGGAGATCTACGCGCTCTTTTGGACGCTCTACGTGTGGTCATGGCTGCATGCTGTCCTGTATCTGGGCCTCCGCTGGCTCAACTTCCCGAGTCGCTTCCAGCGCTACGCTCAGGAGTCGGTCCTTCCTGTCTACGTGATCCACCATCCGATCGTGCTCGTGATCGCATCGTTCGTGGTCACGTGGAACCTGGGGCTCTGGCCCAAGTTCCTGGTCATCCTGTTGACGGTGGCCGGCCTCACCCTCGTCGTCTATGAATATGGCGTCCGGCGATGGCGTGTCACGCGCCTTGTTTTCGGGCTCTATCCCTTGCCGGCCCCCGAGCGCAAGCCACCTAAGGCCGTCCACCTGCAAGCCCCAACCGGCTGACGCGAAGCTAGCCTTTCGCCCTGAACACGGCAAAGCCTCAAGCGGCGGTCGTCAAGCTCTTCGACAGAAACGCAAGCACGGTCTACTCGTACTGCGCGTTCGCGGTGTCGTAGGCGGGCGATCCTAGAAGCGGGTCGCACCCGCGCGTCATAACGGTCCCGGTAGGTCGTTACTTAGGGGCAGGCGGCTGCCGCAACGCCTTATCCAGCTCGCCGCCTACCTCACGGAAGGTCTCCCTCAGCGCGGATCCAAAGGACCTGGCTGCCTGCTTCGTGCTGGCGCGCACCTGCGGGTCCCGCGTCGCCGTACCCAGCGATTCGAAGAGCGTCTCGGCCGCCTGACCGAGCTGCCGCACGGAGCTCCTGATCTCCGCCGTCTTCTTCTCGTCATCTGCATCGCCATAGTTGCGGCGCAGCTCGCCCGCGAGCGTCTTCACATCGGCCTGAAAGCGGTCCCAAGCATCTGTCGTGTTCGTGTCTGTCATCGTTCGACCTCCTGAATCCAGGTTATCCCATCGCCCGCCGATCAAGAGGTGCAGGTCGGCCCACTTTCTCCGGGCCAATCGCCTCCGGCGAAGTCGACCGATCCGGCGCATGTTGGGGACTGAGGTGGATTGACCGATGTCTCATTTGAAGACCCGCGCAGCTCTCGTTCTGCTGGAGGGGATACTCGCCCTCACGGAGATCTTTGGAGCGATAACCGTCATCCCCAACCTGCCCCACGATTGGATCAAGGGCAGCGTGTTCCCGGACTACAGTCTCCCAGCGCTGGCTCTAGGCGTCCTTGTCGGCGGGAGCGCCACCGTCGCCGGACTGGCCGTGATCTTCCGCCCCATGATCGGGGCGGTGGCATCCGTCGTGGCCGGTGTGATGATCATCGGGTTCGAGCTGGTCGAGGTCCTCGTCGTCGGTTTCACTCTCATGACGTACGGAGCCGGCCAACCGCAGTCGTGGCTGCAGGTCGTATACCTCGCGGTGGGCGCCGCAATCGCGATCCTGGGAGCACGCCTGTGGCTGGCGTTGGGTGGCCGTGTCCCGCGAATCCACGCGGAGGGTTCGACAGCCGGTTCCAGAGCCTTTGGTCCGTAGCCAGGAGTTGTCCAAGGGGGGATCGAAATGATGTGGGGTTACTACGACGGCTGGAACTGGTTCTGGATGGGCGGCATGATGCTCATGTTCTGGGTCGGTGTCATCGCTTTGGTGATCTGGGCTGCCCGTCCGCTCAACGGTCCCCGGAGACCTGGCGATCCGGCCATTGAGACTTTGCGGCGACGCCTGGCGTCGGGCGAGATCAGCCCGGAAGACTTCGACAAGACCAGGCGGATCCTGCGGGGCTAGGCGCCCGCTGACTCTGGCCGTGGGCGAGGCCCTCCGACAACCAGCAGGTTCATGCGACCGCATGCGGATTTGGGGGTCTGTTGGCGACTCCCAGCAGGCCTTAATACCCTCGATCACAAGCGAGATCGCGGGCAGCCTGGGGGCAACAGGAGGTTTGCCATGTATGAAGCGGCGACCGGATCTGGCGCCCATCACGAGGGTCCAGACCACGGGGACCAGTGGGCAACCTGACGCGACCCAAGCCGCGCCGGCCAGTGCCCGGGACCTCAGACCACGAATTGCTGGAACTGATGCCCGACGGAATCGTGCTCTCCGACGCCCTCGGCCGCATCATTTACGTCAACCGGCGGGCCGAAGAGATCAGCGGTTACCGCGGCAAGGACCTGTACGGTCGCCGGATCGAGCTGCTCGTGCCGCGACGGCTTCGGGCGATCCACCAGGAGCACCGCCGCGATTACACCGCCCACCCCGGCCCTCGATCGATGGGCTCCGCTGACCACGATTTCAAGGTCCAACGCAAGGACGGCACTGAGCTCTCGGTCGACATCGCGCTCGGCCCGATCGCAAGCGCAGCTGGACCGCAAGTCATCGCCGTGATTCGGGACATCAGCGAGCGCCAGAGGCTCGAGGTTGTCCTCCAGCACCAAGCACTGCACGACCCGCTAACCGATCTTGCCAACCGCAACCTCTTCTTCGATCGCCTGAAGCAGGCGATCCATGGTGCCCAGCGGGATGGCAACAGGGTGGCGCTCGTGGTCATGGATCTCGACGAATTCAAGGAGGTGAATGACTCCTTCGGCCATGGCGTAGGCGATGCACTGCTCAAGGCTGTGGCAGCCCGACTCGTCCAACGACTCCGTGCTACTGACACCGCCGCCCGGCTCGGCGGCGACGAGTTCGCCTGGATCCTTCCCGGAGTGGCAGATCACGTCGCGGCGGAACGCATGGTGCGCAGACTGCTGCGGACCCTGAAGGGAGGCTTCTCGGTGGGCAAAGAAATGATCGAGGTCTCAGTCTCGGCCGGCATGGCCGTCTATCCGGACGACGGCGATGACGTGCGTACGCTGTTGCGCAAGGCCGATCTCGGACTCTACTCGGCCAAACAGGCCGGTCGCGGTTTTGCGTCCGAACCTCCTAGCATTCTGAGTCGTTGACCGCGACATATCCGGCACACCGCGAGGCGACCATCGTGCTTCGCGATGGGTCCACGCTGGCGGTGCGACCCGTACGCCCGGAAGATGAGGCTGACCTGGCCCGATTCTTTACCGATCTCTCGATGGAATCCCGCGTCTTCCGCTTCTTCGCCGCAGTCGCGAATGCAGATGCGTTGGCCAAGAAGATGGTCGCCGTCGACTACACGACGTGTTACGGGCTCGTCGCGGTGGCCGGTCCGGAGCGCCACATCGTCGGGCACGCCATGTACGTTGAGATTGGCCCACGCAAAGCCGAACTCGCACTGGCGGTGGCGGACCAGTACCAGGGCCGCGGCCTGGGTACGATCCTGCTCGGTCAACTCGGCGAGGCTGCGGCGGCAGCCGGGATTGAATTGCTGGAAGCAATCGTCAAACCGGAGAACCACCGCATGCTCAAATTGCTGCGGGAGAGTGGTTTCCCGATCAGCGTCCGCTCCGAGCCCGGTGAGATCCACGCCGAGCTGCCTAGTGCTATCACAGCTGAAGGATTGCGCCAGTTCGAGGACCGCGAGCGAACAGCCGCCGTAGCTGCCGTGAGCCATCTACTTGCCCCTCGCTCGGTTGCGGTCGTCGGCGCCTCGCGACATCGCGGAAGCATCGGCGCCGAGCTCTTGCACAACGTGGTGGCGACCGGATTTAGCGGAGCCGTCTATCCCGTGAATCCGGCGGCCACCGAGCTCGAAGGCCTCGCCGCCTACGCATCCGTGCTCGACATCCCAGGGGACGTCGAGATGGCGGTCATAACGGTGCCCGCGGCGGCGGTCCTCGAGGCCGCTCGCCAGTGCGCGGCGAAGGGGATAAGGGCGCTGGTCGTGATCTCGGCAGGCTTCGCAGAGATGGGGCCCGCGGGGGCAGTTCTGCAGAGCGAGCTGCTCGACATCTGCCGTCAGGCGGGTATGCGGCTGGTCGGACCGAACTGCATGGGAGTGATCAATACGGCGGAGGGCGTGAACCTCGACGCGACATTTGCCCCCGATAAGCCGGTTCGCGGCCGGATCGGCTTCCTCTCGCAAAGCGGCGGACTTGGCATCGCAGTGATGGCGCGCGCGCAGGCCCTGGGTTCGGGGATCTCATCGTTCGTGTCGGTCGGGAACAAGGCCGATCTCTCCGGCAACGACTTCATCCAGTACTGGGAAGCAGACGGCGCGACCGACCTGATCATGCTGTACCTCGAGTCGTTCGGCAACCCGCGCAAGTTCGCCCGAATCGCACGCCGCGTGAGTCGCTCGAAGCCCATCCTCGCCGTCAAGGGCGGCCGTTCTCCGGCGGGCAACCGGGCCACCTCATCACACACCGGTGCGCTGCTCTCGGCCTCCGACATCACCGTCGACGCCCTTTTTCAGCAGACCGGCGTGATCCGGACCGATACGCTGGCCGAACTGTTCGACGCTGCTCTATTGCTGGGCAGCCAGCCGATACCGGCCGGCAACCGGGTGGCCATCCTCACCAACGCCGGAGGGCCGGCCATCCTCTGCGCGGACGCGTGCGAAGCCAACGGCCTGGTTGTGCCGGCCCTGCCTGATCAGGTACGCGCAGACCTCGCTGCCTTCCTGCCGGCCGCTGCCTCGACGGGCAACCCTGTAGACATGATCGCGTCGGCGAGTGCGGCGGAATACAGCCGAGCGATCACCACTCTCGCTGCTTGCCCGGACATCGATGCACTGATCGTCATCTTCACGCCTCCTCTGGTCACAAAGGCTCCCGAAGTAATTCGCGCAATCCAACGTGGGGCACACGACCTCCCGCGGCCGATTCCATTGCTCAGCGTTTTCATGTCCAAGCAGTCCGCGCCGCGAGTCATCCACTCGGACGGAGTGGTCGTGCCGCACTATCCGTTCCCTGAAGAGGCGGCCCGCGCGCTGAGCCTCAGCGTGCGCTACGGCGCTTGGCGCGCCATTCCGGAGGAGCCTCCCTCGAGGCTCGACGGCCTCGATAGCGACCGCGCCGCGGCGGTGATCGCAACCGCGCTGGCGGATGGTGGCGGCTGGCTGACTCCGAGCTCCCTCGGGGAGCTGCTCACCTGCTATGGGATCCCGATGGTCGAAACCTGTCTAGTGGATTCACCGCATGCCGCCGGTCGGGAGGCGAGGCGTTTGGGAGGGCCAGTTGCGCTCAAGGCGATCGTCCCCGGTTTGCTGCACAAATCGGACGCCGGCGCCGTCAAGCTGGATCTCAAAGGCGAGCGTGATGTCCAGCGCGCCGCGGAAGACATGGCCGCCACGCTCCAGCAGTCAGGGCACCATGTCGCCGGCTATCAGGTGCAGCCGATCGCGGCCAAAGGCGTCGAGATGCTGGTTGGGGTCGTCCAGGACCAGCATTTCGGTCCGGTGTTGGCATGCGGGGCGGGAGGGACGGCCACCGAGCTCCTCAAAGACGTGGCCGTGCGCATCACCCCGATCACGCGGGGCGAGGCGAGTCGCATGGTCCGATCGCTGAAGACCTTCCCCTTGCTCGACGGATACCGGGGCGCACCACGCGCCGACGTGGATGCCCTCGAAGATGTCCTACTGCGCGTGAGCGCCCTGGTCGAGGCGCATCCCGAGATCGTTGAGATGGATCTCAATCCTCTGATCGTGCATCCAGCGGGGGCGGTGGTCGTCGACGCCCGTATCCGGTTGGAGCCGGGAGAACCTAGGCCACCCCTCGGCGCCCGCTGAGCCGCGTCGGAACAGCGTCAGTCCCGGCGGTCTCGAGCTCGCTTGTCACTTTGAGATCACTCCGCACGCCGACCACACCCGGAATACTCGACACCAGCTTGCCGACGATTTCGATCAGGCTTCGCGTCTCGACTTCGCCGGTGAGCTGGGCCACACCTTCGCTGACCTCGATGTCCACTGTTCCGTGGCGGATCAGCGGCATGTCGGCGAGGGCGCGGACGATCTCCCGGCGGATCGATTCGTCGCTGCGGAGGAACACCTTCAATATTTGCGCCCGGTTGACCATCCCGGCCAGTCGCTTCTCGGAGTCGACAACGGGCAACACCTGAACGCGATGTTCGAACATCAGGCTCGCAGCGGCCGCCAACGGCGTGTCCGCGGTGGTCGTCACGACGTCGGTCGTCATCAATCCACCGGCCGTCATCGCCTTGGACTTGCCGCCGGAATACCGGTGTCCGGCGGGAATCATGAGCTGCGCCTCCTTGGCTAGGAGGTCGGCCTCGGAAACGATGCCGGCGAGCCTGTCGTGCCCAACGACCACGGGAAGGGCGCCCAGCTGGTGTATGCGCATCAGATTCGCGCAGTTTCTAAAGGACGTGGCCGGTCCAACCGTAACCACATCCTTGCTCATTACATCCGAGACGGTCCAGGTCATCTCGTGTGCTCCTGGATCACCATCTCTCGATTGCTCATGTGGCAACAGTGCCTATCGGCCCGCTCCGGCTGGGACCTTGCGCAGCTCATCGTGCTCGCGATGAGCGCCATCCGGCATCTCCTCACCTCTAGCGCCGGGCGGGCGAAGCTCGCCGCCGGCAAGCGCTCTCAGCGCGTTGAGGACCACGGCCACGTCGACCGCCTCCTGGAAGAATGCTCCAGCCACTGGCGGCAGTACTCCAAAGGTGGCCAGGACCATCCCAAAACCTGACAGAGCCATTCCGGCGACAACGCTTTGCACTGCGATGTACCGCGCACGCCGCGCAATCATCACCGCTTCTGCGACGCGGTCCAACCGGTCGACGACGATGACCGCATCGGCCGCTTCAGAGGAGGCTGTCGCCCCGCGTGCCCCCATGGCGATGCCCACGTCGGCCGCCGCCAGCGCCGCCGCATCGTTGACGCCGTCCCCAACCATGACCGTCACGCCGCGCGTGCGCTCGCGCAACACAGCCTGCACCTTCTGCTCTGGAGTGTGTTCTGACAGGACGACGTCTGCACCCAGCGCGACGCCGACGGCCTGCGCGACTTCGTGTCGATCGCCGCTCAGCAGCACGATCCGCGAGATGCCCGCAAGTCGCAGGCTGCGCAGTGCATCTGGCGTTTCGGTCCGCACAGGGTCTTCGACCAGGAGTGCCCCGGCGATCGCGCCGTCGACGGCGACGAACACCGCCATGGCTCCATCGTGTGCGATCCGCCGACGAAGGTCGTCCGCCGCGGCGGGCAGCGGTCTGCCGGCCGACAGCCACCCTGCTTGCCCGAGGGCGACATGATGTTGGCCGACCATGCCCTCGATCCCCTTGCCGCCATGCTCGTGGACTTCGGTGGGGAACTCCAGACCGACGTGCCTAGCGTTCGCGGCGGCCACGATCCCACCCGCAAACACGTGTAGAGAAACCTGGTCGAGAGAGGCGGCAAACTGAAGCAGCTCATCCGCGCTCATCGCGGTGAACGTCTCCACCGAGGCGACCCGGGGCGAGCCGGCTGTGAGCGTGCCCGTCTTGTCGAAGACAAGGGTCTTCGCGCGAGCCAGCGTCTCGAGCGCGCCGCCCCCTTTGACGATCACCCCCCGGCTGGCGGCGCGCGAGATTCCTGCAACGATCGCCACCGGTGCGGCCAGGATCAACGGACATGGTGTCGCCACCACGAGCACCGCCAGAGCCCGGACCGGATCACCGGACACCACCCATGCCAGGGCTGTCACGCCGAGGGTCAGCGGCAGGAACCAAAGCGCGTAGCGATCGGCAAGCCGTACGAATGGAGCCTTGGAGTTCTGGGCTTCGCGCACCAGGCGCACGATTCCCGCATACGTGCTCTGCTCGGCGGTAGTGACTGCGCGCAAGTCGAACGGGCTGCCCGCATTCACGACGCCGCTGCGGACAGTGTCGCCTTGCGTTCGCTCGGCGGGCCTGGATTCGCCGGTCATGGCGGACTCGTCGAGCACCGCCCCAGCCGAAGTGATGACACCGTCCACCGGCACCACCTCGCCTGGTTTCACCATCAGCAAGTCGCCCCTTTTCACCTCTCCGATGTCGGGCGACGTCAGGGCGCCCTGCTCGTAGCGATGGACGACTCGGGGCGCTCGCGCCAGTAGAGCCGACAGCTCGCGGCGGGCACGGGAGCTCGCGTATCGCTCGAGGGCCTGGCCTCCAGACAGCATCAGCCCGACCACCGCGCCTGCGAGGTACTGGCCCAGGATCAGCGATCCGGCCATCGCCAGCAGCGCGATGAGATCGACTCCGGTCTCGCGGTGGAGCAGATCTCGCGCCACCGAGATCCCCAATGGGATCAGCGCCAGGACGACGGCTGCCGCCCATGCGACGTCAGCTGCCGAATGGGCTCCCGCAAGCCAGAGCACCGCGCCGGACACGACTGCGGCCAGGACGATCAAGAGAATGGCCGCCGGGCTTCCTTCCAGTGGCGGGCTCTCCGATCCAGCTCGTGGAGGCGCCGGGGTCATGAGTCGGGTCGCTACGAGCCTGGCTTTCGACAACCGGGGGTGGCGGACCTCCCACCTCAGCATCAAAGCCCCCGCGACGTCTCGCTGGCGATGAAGCGGACCTCGAGCACACCCGGCACGTTGAGCGCGACCGACTCAGCAAGCCTGCGGCCGGATCCGTTATCCGCCAGCTCGATGGTGGCCACGCCGTCGACGACACCAACCTGGCAGCTGGAGCCTTGCAGCCCCACCTGGCCCAACCGGCTGACGATCTCCGCCTCGATATCGTCGTCGTGTCGTGCGATCACCTTGACCAGGTCGCGGCGGCTGAGGATGCCCACCACCTGGCGTCCACGCATGACCGGGACCCTCTTGATGCCCGCCTCCAGCATGATCCGGGCGGCTTGGGACACCTCGCCGTTCGCCGCGACCACCAGCACCTCTTTGGTCATGACCTCCTGGACCGTCGTCGGGGTGCTGCCTGCCGTCGGCGCGAGCGGCATCGCCCGGGTAAGCGGATCGGGTCGTGTTTCAATCGAGAGCAAGTCAGCCTCGGATACGATGCCTACGAGGCGACCCTTCGCATCGACCACGGGCAGTGCTGAGATATCGCGCTCGACCAGCAGCTGTGCAGCGGCCTTGAGGCTCGTGTCTGCTGTCACCGTGAAGACTGGACGCGACATGATCTCCGAGACCTTCATGACCACCAACACTGGGGCCGCAGGCCGGTCCGCGACAGTTACACATGACCTCCAGTCGCCGGGCCCTTCGACTCTGCTTGGACGGTAGCCCGTCGTCACCAGGCTGGCAGGCGTTAAATGAGGCGTCGTGACGGTTCAGTCTGCCGCGAGCTTGTCACCGGCGTCTTCAAACTTGGGCCTTATCGAGGCTGCCCGCTTGCCCGCCGAAGAGGTGGTCACTCGGCTGAAAAGCGCGACCTCCGGACTCGACGCTCAGGAAGCGGCAGTCAGGCTCCGTGTGTTTGGTCCCAACGCCATCCGCAGCCACGGCGCGCGGCCTCTTGCAATCCTCGGGCGCCAGCTCCGCAACCCACTGCTGATCCTGCTCGCTGCAGCCACCCTCATCTCGCTCATCGTCGGTCAGAGAACTGACGCGATCATCATCCTGGCCATCGTCGCCCTCAGTGTCGGACTTGGGTTTTTCAACGAATACCGATCGGAGCGCGTTGTGGAATCGCTCCACGCCAGCATCCGGCATCGAGCGCTTGTGCTTCGAGACGGAACACCGGTAGCAGTCGACGTCACCGAGTTGGTGCCGGGCGACGTCGTGGTGCTCCGGACAGGCGACCTGGTGCCGGCTGACCTCCGATTGCTCGACGCTCGCGAGCTCGAATGCGACGAAGCGGTGCTGACCGGCGAGGCAATGCCGAAGACGAAGCACGCCGAGCCCGAGCAGCAGGCCGATCTGATCGAGCTCGGTCTGCGGTCGATCGCCTACATGGGCACGACCGTGCGTGGAGGGTCTGGGCGCGGCATCGTCCTGCAAACGGGTTCACGCACCGCCTTCGGCAAGATCGCGATCCGGTTAGGCGAGCGGCAGCCGGAAACCGTCTTCCAGCGCGGCCTGCGCAGCTTCTCGATCCTGCTCGTTCGCGTGACCGCGGTATTGGCGGGTGGGATTTTCGTGGCGAATTCACTGTTGGGCAGGCCCATCCTCGAGTCGGCGCTCTTCTCCCTCGCGATCGCGGTCGGGCTGACGCCTCAGCTGCTGCCGGCCATCGTCACTGTCAGCCTGGCGTCTGGGGCGCGCAACCTCGCACGCAAGCGCGTCGTCGTCAAGCGGCTGATCAGCATCGAAGACCTAGGCAACATCGAGATCCTCTTCACGGACAAGACGGGCACTCTCACCGAGGGCCGGATCAGCTTCCAGGAAGCGATCGACCCGGCGGGCGCGTCAGCCGACGAAGTGCTTCGCTTCGGCCTCTTATGCGCTGCAGGCGATCAGTCGGACCCGACCGCGTCGGGCAACGCCCTGGATGCAGCCCTTCTGTCAGCCGGTGCTCCGCCGGCCGGCTACACGCCGATCGACCAGTTGCCCTTCGATCACGAGAGGCGCCTGATGTCGGTGTTGGTGGACGCACCCGACGGCCGTCGCCTGCTGGTCACCAAGGGAGCGCCCGAATCTGTCTTGGTTCGGTGCGTCAGTGTGCCGGCAGCGGCACAGGCCACGTTAGACCGCCTGTTCGCGTCGGGTGCGCGTGTCGTGGCTGTGGCCACGCGGCCATGGAAGGACGGTTCCAGGTGCACGCTTGCCGACGAACGAGACCTCGAGCTCAAGGGCTTCATCACCTTTCTCGACGCCCCCAAAGCCGACGCGGCGGCGTCGCTGGCGCAGTTAAAGCTGCTCGGAATCCAGGTCAAAATAGTAACCGGCGACAACGTGCTCGTTGCCGAATCGGTCTGCCGATCGCTCGGCCTCGACTACGGTGAGGCGATCACCGGAGCTGAGCTGGAGAAGCTGAGCGACCAGGAGCTGCTCGAGCGGATCCCACGCACTGGAATCTTCGCGCGAGTATCACCAGACCAGAAATCGCGAATCATCGTCGCCCAGCGCGGCCTCAACAAGGATGTCGGTTTTCTCGGTGACGGGGTCAATGACGCCGTTGCGCTCCGCGATGCTGACGTCGGCATCTCGGTCGACACCGGCAGCGAGGTCGCCAAGGACGCTGCCGACATCGTCCTCCTTGGCAAGGACCTTGGAATCCTTGCCGGCGGCGTGCTCGAGGGCAGGCGAATCTTCTCGAACACGATGAAGTACGTCCTGATGGGAACGTCGTCCAACTTTGGCAACATGTTCAGCGCGGCCGGCGGCTCCCTGCTGTTGAACTTTCTGCCCATGACGCCGACTCAGATCCTGCTCAACAACCTGCTCTACGACAGCGGCGAGATGACCATACCGACCGACCGCGTAGACCCCGAGCTGCTGGAGCGTCCGGCCCAGTGGGACATCCGGTTGATCCGCCGCTTCATGATCTTCTTCGGTCCGATCAGCTCGGTCTTTGATTTCCTGACCTTCGGCGTGATGTTCTTCGTTTTTCATGCGCGGGGGAGCCTGTTTCAGACTGCGTGGTTCACGGAGTCTTTAGCCACACAGAGCCTTGTCATCTTCGCCATCCGCACGCGCCGCTCGCCTTTCTTCCGCAGCCGCCCTGGCGTGGCGCTGACCGTGGGAACGGTTGGCAGCGTGACAGTGGGTTTGATCCTCCCGTTCACGCCTCTGGGAGCCTGGTTCGGGTTCACGCCCTTGCCCCTCGGCTTTCTCGCCATCCTGGCTGTGATGGTGGTGATCTACCTGGCCCTCGTTGAGCTCGGCAAGTCTTTCTTCTTCGGCCGGCAATCGTTGTGGCCACACAGGCCGATCGCCGGCTGGAGGCCTTCTCAAGCAGTCCAAAGGATCGAGCGCATCGCTTCGCGCTGGACAGTAGGCCCAAGGGCAACCAGATAGGAGCCGGAGCGCGTGTGATCGCGCCAGAGGAGAGCTTCTTCGTCAGCGGCAAGCTGCCCGTGCTCGAACCGGGCGAGTTGGAACGCGCGGCAGCGTGGGCGGCGTCGCTGGCCGCCAAATTGGATACGAAGGAGCGGGTTGCGCCCCGACAGGCGCTGGCTTGAGGCGTAGCTAGACCGCGACACCGGCGGTTCGATCGCGCTGAAATCGGCCCCGCCGGCCGGGCGCTCGATGCGCCAGGCCGGTCGGGAGTGCGAGGTGTGAGAACTGCGCTACCCGGCGGCGAGACTGCCGGACCGGACCATCTTGGGCGCCGCTTCCGCGCTCAGTTCCTTGACTCCACGCGTCCGGTCGACAAGCACGGGTATGGTCGCGATCTGGATCACCTTGTGAGTCACGCTGCCGAGCAGCAGGCCCTGAACATCGGACAGGCCACGGGAGCCCATCACGATCAGCTCGATGTTGTTTGCGCCGGCCGTCTCCACGATTGCTTTTGCCACATGGCCGGCGGCCGCGTCGCGC